>JAGBTG010000054.1 GCA_017631435.1 Bacteroidales bacterium
GCCAGACCTTACAGATGAAGACATGAGATTCATCAGCTATTGTATAGTAGGATTTGATGCAACAATAATATCAACAATACTCAATATATCAAGCTCCAATGTGTACACTAAAAAATCGAGATTCAAGAGCAGAATCAAAGAGCTTGACTCACCGCGAAAGGAGCATTATTTGAGGTTTGTATAATAGAATTTATTTTCAGATAAAGCCATGAAAAAATTTTTAACAGGAATCTTGTTGTTAGTTTCCATTTCTTTGTTCAGTCAAGAAGTAAAAGGTGTAAGTAATGCCGGAGGGGTAGAAATTATGCTGGGGCTTGGTGGGGGATCTCATGAAAGTGTGTTGATGAGTGCCAAAGGGTCATATATGGCAGATTTGAATAAGATCTTTAAATTGGGCGGAGGCGTTGGACTGTATAGGTATGTTGAGCAAGGTGAGCCAAGCAATATCGGGAGTAATGCATTTTCATTATACATGGATTTGAGGACTGTCTGTCCGTTGGGAAAGGCTGTTTCTCTGGTTGGTGTGATGGATGGGGAAATAATGTTTTCAGGGAAGAAGACTGGAGATAACAATGTGGGTGCAGTCATTTCGCCTCAATTGGGCTTCAGGTTCAAGTTGTCTGAAAAAGGGTTGGCTCTAAATACACGACTGCAGTTTCAGCGTATCACTTGCAATGATGATAATGTGTTGGGATTTTCAGTGGGATTGAGCTTTTGAAAATAATTGATAGCACGAAAATTGCATGAAGTATACGCAATATGAAAAAGTTTCTGTTTTTGGCCCTATTCTTCCTGTGCGCTGCACAGGCCCTTCAGGCCCAGACCATGTATCAGTTGTTGAAGTATCCCAAGATGACAATCAAGGGGGTATGGGAGCTCTCGGAGCACGATAATAATGTTGTGCAGTTGAACTATTACAACAATGACAGGTGCCCGTATCTGCTGTATGTAATTGACAACAAGAAGTTCTATACAGTGTTCCCGGGAAAGAATACTGTATACTCAAAGAAGAGGAGTGCACCGGATGATCCGTTCAGCAAGAATACATATTACTTCTACAGAGGCAAGTTCCCCAAGAATCTCAACCCCGCATTCGTGTACGCTATGCCGGTGGCAGAGGGTACGGAGGTTGAGTGGATGATAGATCCAAGGGAGAGGATGCGTTCCTATTTCTTTAAGGTCAACTATGCCGATACCGTTTATGCGGCCCGCAGTGGAATGGTGTGCAGCTCAGATTTTGAGAACGGTCTGCTGGTATACCATAGGGATGATACTTTTGGTGCATACCTTAACCTTTCGCAGAGGTTTGTAGATGCCGGTTCAATTGTTAAGGTGGGTGAGCCAATAGGGTTGGCCCATATGGGCGGAGTGTCGTTCTCCGTATTCTTCCTTGATGAAAACCTTTTCCATGCAGATAAGCCAAAGAGCTACCCGTACTCTCAGATTACCCCATATTTCAGAACAGACAAGGGAGATGTGAAGCTTGAGAAAGGGGTAAAATACTCTGCTGTAAAAGATGATCCCCTCATCATGCAGGAGATGTCAAAGTCTGAACAGAAACGCTACCTTAAAAACAGGAAAAAATGAGAAAGCTGCTTCTTGCACTGCTCTGCTGTGCCGTTTTCCCCGCAATTTCCTGGAGTCAGGTGAAAATCAAATACACTGGAGATCCTCTTCCCAGCAAAGCTATGGGGAAGATAGAATCCATGATGGGCCATATGTGGGATTACTACTCCTCAATGGGACTTAAGGAGGCAATGGAGGTGGAACTGAAAGTGTTCAAGAGCAAGAAGGAGGGGTACCGCTACATGAGGAGCCTTTATCCCGACGATCCCAACTATATTGAACAGCCGCACGACAAAACCATGGGCGGAGGCCTTGCCGCCGTATATATCCCCAAAAAGAAACTGGCAGTGCTGCTGGGAATAGAGCACGGAACCGACGAGGCCCTTACAATCATATATCATGAATTGAGCCATCATTATACAAGGATGCTGTTCAAAGGGGCAACATACCCTCCAATCTGGCTGAACGAAGGGCTTGCGGAGCACTTTGAATGCCTGAAACTAAAGCGTAGCGGCGTAGTGAGCGAGTTCCCTCACGCCAATAAAGGGAAAGTGAAGACCCTCATAATGCTTGGCGACCTTAATCTTGAGAAGTTCCTCAATTTTACCCAAAAGGAGTTTATGGAGATGCAGAGGAATGAAGGCCAGACCTGCTACTCCCTGGCCCACGTAACTGTAACCGTGCTGTTGGAGAACCTTTCCGTGGAGCAGAGAAATACCCTCATTTCACAACTGCAAAAACGCCCGGTCAACAGCAAAGTTTCAGATATCGTAGCCTCCATCTATCCCGGCGGCCTTCCGGCACTGGAGAAGGAAATTCTGGAGTTTGTTTCCCGATAGATATATCCAATAAACAGGAGGGTGGCTCAAAAGTTTTGAATCACCCTCCTGTCGTGTCTATGGCATGACAACGTTTTTATTTTCTCAATTGCTTTATGAGCATCACCCTGAATTTTTCCTCAAGGGTGCAGGCTTTTGCAGCTTTTGCAACAGGCAGCACCTTTGATACCTCGGCGTAGGTTTCTGCCTGGATCTGGGCCTCTGTTTGCTGTGCCTTGAAGTATTTCTCCATTAGGGCGTTTATCTGTGCATCGGAAGCGGCAGGCTCCTGTTTGAGGGCTGCGTTTATCTCTTTGAGAGTGTGGCGGATCTCCCGTCTTACAGTTTCTGCTTTTTTCCATCCGGCATTGTATACTGGCCAGAACTGCTGTGCCTCCTCTGGAGTAAGGTCGAGTTCCTGGGTAAAGAATGCTATCTTCTGGCTCAAGATCTCCTCGTGTGTAGGATACTTTTTCTCACCTGCATGCGGCCCGTGCTGGGCGTATGTTCCAATGGTTGCAACCACTGCAAGCAGGAGTGTGAGTATTGTTCTTTTCATATCTGTTCAGTTTGGTTATTCAAGTGTTGCTATTGCAGTAAGAGGGTATCCGCTGTCTATGAGGTATTGCTCTATCATCTCCTCGCTGATGGCAGTGGATGCAGGAGCATCTTCTTCCGTATCGGTTGCACCGGCCATATAGATGTCCTCTACAGAGATGTTGAGGATTGAGATAATTTCCTCTTCATCTGTAAGCGGGGTATCTTCTGTTTGTGCAAGCGGAACTTCCGGAGCAAAGATTTCGGTTACCTTCATTACGCTCCAGCCCATTCCAAATACTATGGCAAATACAGCTGCAAGCGAGAGGGCAGGCTTGAAATAGGTGATGAAAGTGGCAGGTACAGCTGGGGCCTCTTCCTGTGGCTCCATGGCAGCAGTTGGGGAGATTTTCTGCATCACCTCTTCCTGCATTGCTGCAAAGTATCCAGCAGGTACTCCAAAAGGGTTTTCCTTAAGTGAACTTCTGCCAAGGATATCTTCTGTGTTGTTTTTTTCTTTCATATTCTTGTCCTCCTGTCCTTTAGACTGCTGTAATTCCAAAAGGTTTAATCTGCAAACTGTTCTTGCAGTTCATCCTTTATTTTTTTGTATGCATGGTGGTAGGATGCTTTAAGGGATCCTACGGATGTTTCCATAATTTCGGCTATCTCCTCGTATTTGAGTTCCTGGAAGTAGCGGAGGCTGAATACGGCCCTTTGTTTGTCGGGAAGATGGAGTATGGCCTTGTGGAGGGCCATCTGCAGTTTGTCTCCGTTGAAGGAAGGGTCGCTCTGGAGTTTGCTGGCCAGGGTGGAGTCGTAGCTGCTCAGTGAGAACATTGCGGCAATCCTCTTCTTTTTCAGGAATGTGAGGGTTTCATTGGTGGCAATGCGGTATATCCATGTGTAGAGTTTGGATTCTTCCCTAAAGGCCGGAAGGTGTTCCCAGATCTTTATGAGGGCTCCTTGCAGAATGTCGTTGGAGTCTTCGTGTGAGCAGGTGAGTTTGCGAATGTGCCAGTAGAGGCGCTCGCTGTATTTCTGTACAAGAAGATTGAAGGCAAACTCCTGTTTGCCTTCTTCTCTGTATAGTTTGAGTATCTCCTTGTCTTCTATATTCATCTGCTATTTGCGTGCAATGGCTTTTTTACAAGCTGCTACAATGTTCTCTGCATCCAAGCCGTATGCTTTCATAAGTGCTGCAGGTGTACCGCTCTGGCCAAATTTGTCCTTGATTGCAACATATTCAACTGGAGCCGGTTTGTTTGCCGCAAGTACGCCTGAGATAAGTTCTCCAAGGCCTCCTGCCACAAAGTGCTCCTCTGCAACTACTACTGCACCTGTCTTGGCTGCTGATTCTATGACTGCTTTTTCGTCCAAAGGTTTAATGGTGTGGATGTTTATTACCTCAGCTTTTATACCTTCTGCCTCCAAAGCTTCAGCTGCCTGGATAGCCTCCCATACAAGGTGGCCGGTTGCAAAGACGGTTACGTCTGTTCCCTCAATAAGGTGAAGTGCCTTGCCAATCTCAAATGTCTGGTCCTCTGGAGTGAAGTTAGGAACTCCCGGACGGCCAAAACGCAAGTATACAGGGCCAACGTGTTTTGCTGCAGCAATGGTAGCGGCCTTTGTCTGGTTGTAGTCGCAAGGGTTGATTACAACCATATGAGGAAGCATTCTCATAAGGCCAAGGTCCTCAAGGATTTGGTGGGTTGCACCGTCCTCACCAAGGGTGATTCCTGCGTGTGATGCAGCAATTTTAACGTTGGTGTTTGAGTATGCAACGCTCTGGCGGATCTGGTCGTAAACGCGGCCTGTTGCAAATGCTGCAAATGAGCCTACAAACGGAATTTTGCCGCTTAGTGCCATACCTGCACCTACGCCAATCATATTGGCCTCGGCAATTCCTGCTTGGTAGAATCTGTCGGGATGAGCTTTTGCAAATGCATCCATTTTTAGGGAACCTGTAAGGTCTGCACACATTGCAACCACGTTAGGGTTCTGGTCTCCAATAACGGATAAACCGGCACCAAAGCCACTTCTGGTGTCCTTGTTACCGGTGTTTATGAATTGTTTCTTTTCCATTATAGTATTTTAAGTATTGTCGGTTAATGTTTGTCTTCTAAAACAGAGCCATGTACAAGCCTATATTCATGTAGAAGGATTGTCTGTTGTCAAACCTGATTCCTCCAATGTCGGCTTTGTTTGTGCTCCAATTGTATCCTGCTGTAATGTTTGCTCCCCAGTAATTGTCTGCTCCAAAAGGGATAAGGAGTCCAATCTCCGGTGATAGCAGGAATCCCCAATTGTTGTCCCACACATCTATGTCCTGTATTATAATATGCTCACCCGCACTCAAGGCTCCAATGCCCAATCCTGTGTAGGCCTGCAGGCCCGGACCAAACGGTGCCATAAAGTATTTGGCCTGTACCTTTATAGGGAATACCTGGGTGTATCTGTACTGTGCTGCATTTATTGCAGTGTTTGCATCAGGCCTGTACACTTTCTGCCCCACCTTATGTGAGTAGTTGTTGTAGCTCAAATCCAAACCTACAGTAATATTGTCGGTTACAAAGTACGCCCAATTGATGTTGATGCCTTCCCAGCTCATGTTTGGGATGAAATCCCTGCTGCCGCCAATTGGCACGCTGGTCTGGTAGTTGATTGAGTATACCTGTCTCATTCCGTTGCCCCAGTACTGGGCTCTGGCTACGCCTGCACAACATAGGCTGATTGCCAGAATAAATAATATCCTTTTCATATGCCACAAGTTTTAACTATTTGGGAGGCAGAATTGCAAATACCTCGTCTATTGCAGAGAGAAGTTCCTGCTGGGTATGGTTAGTGTTGAGGATCTCTCTGATGAGGCCGTGCCATACAACCGGTACGGTTGATTCGGTGGCTACGTTCACAACATCTGCAACTTCAATCACAATACTTCCAGTAGTGTAGGAAGAGATGAATACCGGCATCTGGTAAGGGTAGTATGGATCCCATCCCCACCAAGGGTAGCCGTACCAGTTCCACCACCAGTCCCAGTCGCTCCAATAGCCTGGGTACATGTAGTTGTTTGTCCTCTGGATGTAGGCCAGGTCAACAAGCAGGTCGGGATTTTCATCCGGCTGTACCTGTGTGTAGCCGTACAGATTCATATTGCGGACAACTTGGGCAATTATCAGATCAGCTGTTGCATCGTTGAAGCGGACTTTCTTTCCGTTGTCCACCGCGGTAATGGAGTCTGTAATTGCAAAACTGTTGAATTTGGTAAAGTCAACAGCGTCTGTCTTGCGGGCAATGGTGAGAATCTGGTCTTGGGTCTCATCCAATCCGTCGGGACCCCACGAACACGCGGAAGCCAGAAGGATGCCCACAAATGCGGTCAATACTAATTTTGCTTTCATACTGTTTGGTTTTAAAAACAGTACTATAACAAAATTTGCGATGTGTAGTTCAACAAGTCAAAGAACTGGAAAAGGGATTCTAGTAGTCTCCCAAAGTCTCCTCAAGCTGGGCAAGCGCTTTCTCGGCAAGTTCAGGCTTAGGCGCTTTTCCGTGCCACTCGCAGGTGCCTTCCATAAAGTCTACACCTTTACCCATATTGGTCTTCATAAGGATCATTACAGGTTTCTGCTCTTTTGCTCCGTTCTCCTTTGCCTGTTTGAATGCGCCAAGGATTGCCTCCATGTTGTGGCCGTCTGCAACAATCACATTCCAGCCGAAAGCTTTCCATTTTGCCTCAAGGTCGCCAACGCCCAACACTGAATCTACAGTGCCGTCAATCTGCTGGCCGTTCCAGTCTGTAATGGCAATAAGGTTGTTCAATTTGTTGTGGGCAGCAAACATTGCAGCCTCCCAAACCTGACCCTCCTCGCTCTCGCCGTCGCCCATAAGGACATATACATAATTGCTCTCGCCGTCAAGTCTCTTCCCGATAGCGGCACCTGCAGCCACAGAAAGACCCTGGCCAAGAGAACCTGAAGCCATGTAAACACCAGGAAGACCGCTCTCAACGCAAGGGTGTCCCTGAAGGCGTTTGCCAAATACCCTGAAATCAGCAAGCTCGCTAACAGGGAAATAGCCGCTGCGTGCAAGTACGCTGTAGAATACTGGCGACATATGTCCTGCAGAAAGGAAGAACATGTCATTGCCTTTGCCTGATCTCTCCCACTGTGCAGGGGAATGTTTCATTTCTGAGAAGAATAGGGCAGTCATGATGTCTGTACTGCTAAGGCTTCCTCCCGGGTGACCGCTCTGTGCAGCGGTGACCATCCTTATTATATCTCTTCTTACTTGAGAAGCTATATTGCTGAGCTCCTGAATGTTTGACATAATATTTTAGTGTGTTGTTAGGGTTTGTATTTTTCAGCGAATTTAATGCTTAATTTACTAAAAAACAACGCAAATTGCGTATATTTGCAACCGTTAATTTGGCATAGAAAGCCCCAATTTTTTTACATCAGATGAAGAATATCAGGAATTTCTGCATAATTGCACATATAGACCACGGTAAAAGTACTTTGGCAGACAGATTGCTGGAGGCAACCAACACATTGTCGGCCAGAGAGATGGAGAACCAGGTGCTTGACTCTATGGATTTGGAGAAGGAGAAGGGAATCACCATAAAGAGCCACGCCATACAGATGGAGTACTTGAGGGACGGACAGAAATATACACTCAACCTGCTCGACACCCCTGGTCACGTTGACTTCTCTTATGAGGTTTCCCGTGCAATTGCCTCTTGCGAGGGTGCCCTCCTTATTGTAGATGCTACCCAGGGCATACAGGCCCAGACAATATCAAACCTTTATCTTGCCCTCAACAATGATCTTGAGATTATCCCTATCATAAACAAGATTGATATGGATGCGGCAATGGTAGATGTGGTAAAGGACCAGATTGTAGATCTTCTTGGATGCGACGAGAGCGAGATCCTTCTTGCCAGCGGACGTACCGGACAGGGTGTTCCGGAGATTCTTGATGCAATTGTAGACAGGGTTCCTGCACCGCAGGGAGATCCGGATGCACCGCTTCAGGCCCTTATCTTTGATTCTGTGTTCAACTCTTTCCGCGGTATCATAGCATACTTTAAGGTTGAGGCAGGTTCAATCAAAAAAGGTGACAAAGTGAAGTTCTTCAACACCGGCAAGGAGTATGTTGCGGATGAGGTTGGTGTATTGAGGATGAAGATGTGCCCTAAAGATGAGATCAAAACAGGAGATGTAGGATATATCATAAGCGGTATAAAGAGTGCCGTTGAGGTTAAGGTGGGTGATACCATTACAAAGGTTGCCGAGCCTTGTGCCGAGGCTATTGCCGGCTTTGAGGAGGTTAAGCCAATGGTGTTTGCCGGTATCTATCCAATTGAGTCTGACGAGTATGAGGATTTGCGTGCTTCGCTGGAGAAACTGCAGCTGAATGATGCTTCCCTGGTATTTGATCCGGAGAGTTCATTGGCCCTCGGTTTCGGTTTCCGTTGCGGATTCCTTGGTCTGCTCCACCTTGAGATTGTTCAGGAGAGGCTGTTCAGGGAGTTTGATATGGACTGCATTACCACTGTTCCCAATGTTTCGTATAAGGTGTATACCACTCAGGGTGAGGTGCTGGATGTGCATAACCCGTCGGGATTACCTGCAATTACCCTTATTGACAGGATTGAGGAGCCTTACATCAGGGCACAGATCATTTCAAAGAGTGATTTCTTTGGCCCTATCATGAAACTTTGCCTGGATAAGAGAGGTACCCTTGTGAGCCAGCATTTCCTTACCAGCGACCGTGTGGAGCTGAACTATGATATGCCGCTTTCTGAGATTGTGTTTGATTTCTATGACAAACTGAAATCCATCTCAAAAGGTTATGCGTCATTCGATTACCACATTACCGGCTACAGGGATGCAGACCTTGTGAAACTTGACATTCTCCTTAACGGTGAGGGTGTGGATGCGTTGAGCAGCCTTATCCACAGGGACCATGCTTATGACTTTGGCCGCAAGATGTGCGAGAAACTCAGGGAGCTTATCCCGCGCCAGCAGTTTGACATTGCAATCCAGGCTGCCATTGGTGCCAAGATCATTGCCCGTGAGACAGTTAAGGCAGTACGTAAGGATGTAACTGCAAAATGTTACGGCGGTGATATCTCCCGTAAGAGAAAACTTCTTGAGAAACAGAAGAAAGGTAAACGCCGTATGCGCCAGGTAGGTAACGTTGAGGTGCCGCAGAGCGCATTTATGGCAGTACTTAAACTTGACTAATAAAACGAAGCTAATATGAAAGAGAAAGAGGGTGACCCAAAGCAAATCGGGTTACCCTCTTTTTATCCTTAAAATCTCCACTCTGTCGGGATAAAATACACTACATGATCCATTTCATCCTTAATACCACCTCCGAACAAGGATAAAATGAGCAACTTATACATTTCGTCCTCAATATTACTCTCCAACCAGGACGAAATACACAACTAGAACATTTCGTCCTCAAATCTGCTCTTCCATAAGGATAGATTGCTAGCCATACCGAAGGCCATTGTGCCCACCTTGTCTGTGTATGGGAGGTTGTGTATGTCTGTCGGGAAGAATTATAATGTCTTTGGCGGGTACATGGCATTCCACCAGGTTGGGTCATTCTGCAACCATTTTGCAAACCATGCAAAGATGGTGTTCTGCCATTGGATCCTTTTGTTGTAATCCAGGATATGGTGGTCCTGGTCTTTTACAAGTACCATGGCGGTCTCCTTGCCAAGGAGCTTGAGGGCAGTGTACATCTGGATGCTCTCTCCAACCGGAACGTTGTTGTCCTTGTCGCCGTGAAGGAACAGCAGCGGGGTGTTCACCTTGTGGGCGTTGTACAATGGGCTCTGTTCTACATACAGCTCCCTGTGGCTCCATGGGTAACTGTTGGCCATAGAGACTTCGCTGTATGAGTAGCCCCAATATCCCTCGCCCCAGTAACTTGTGTGGTCGCTGATGCCGGCATGGGAGATGGCTGCGGCAAAGATGTCGGTGACGGTTTGCAGGTACATGGTGGTAAAGCCGCCGTATGAGGCTCCAATGCAGCCTATCCTGGTCTCATCTACAAACGGATGCTCCTTGCAGAACTGCTTGGTTCCCTCAATGATATCCTGGGCAGGCCCGTTGCCTGCAGTGTTTACGTGACGGGCAGAAAACTCCTGTCCAAAGCCGGTGGCTCCGCTTGGGTTAACCACATAAACCACATATCCCATGGCTGCATACAGGTGGTGTGGGTAGCGGCTCTCAAAGTTGCGCTCTGTAGGGCTGCATCCGCCGTAGTAGTTTACAATAAGAGGGTATTTTTTTGCCGGATCAAAATTTGCCGGAAGGTAATATCGGCCGTTGATTTCATCCCCTTTGGAGTTCCTGAAGTTCCAGCCATGGCACTCGCCAAGCTGCACACCCTCAAGGATATCCTTGCTCAGGTCTTCCCAAAGCGCAGATGTCCCTTTCTTTAGGTCTGTAATGTAGGCCTTGTCTGAATTGCTGGCACCCTGGCCGTACCACATCATCACCGGAGCGGTATCCGCAATGGTGAAATGTTTCACAAGGTCTTCCTGTGTCTTTATCTGTGAAATCTTGCCTGATGCAGGGTTGAGCCTGAACAGGTTTATCATATCCTTGTCCTCTGCAGTGAAGTAGATTTGGTTGTCATTTCTGCTCCATGCAACGGATCCCACATTAGGGTTGAAATCCCTGGTTACTGCCTTTATCTTCCTGCTTTCCAGATTCATAAGATAGAGCTGGTAATCGTACATGCTCGGAGTCTGTCCCTCTTTTACATTCTTTCCAATGCCGCCAAGTGCCTCCGGTGTTCCTATAATGGCAATCACAGATCCGTCGGGAGAAAATTTTGCATTGCTTATAAATCCGTCATCCTCCACAAGTGGTGTCATCACATTCTGTGCGTTGTCCCAAAGGTACAGGCTGTACAGGGTGGTAGGGCGTTCAGTGAGGCGCCCACGGCTGGTCATGATGAGGATTTTTGTTCCGTCGCTGGAGATGTCTGTTGCCCAGGTGCTGCGGTAACCGAATGTAAGCGGTTGCATTACCCCTGTTGCCAGATGGTATTTGGCAAGGCTGGTGCGGTTGCGCCATCCCGGCTGCCGGTCGTCGGGAACAAGGACTTCATAGATTTCTTCCTTCTCTGCCGGACCTTTCTGCTCAATTGAATAAAGGAGGTAATCTTCAGATGGGGAGATCTGGAACCACCCTGCAGGGATGTTTTTGGCAAATATTGTCTCCTGGCCGGTTGCCGGGTCTACGGTAATGATATGTCTGCCGCCGGCATCCTCTCTGGTGTACCAGTAAAGGCTGCTTTTTGGCATCCATGAAGGGTTGTCGCCGAGCGGTACTGAAACTGAGCCGGTTGCCACTTCCGTAAGTGTTGTGGTGTAGATATTTTTTCCTCCTGCGAGTGAAGTGTTATATCTGGTAATGAGCCATTTCCCGCAAGGAGAGAGCTGCATGCCCTGGAATCTCTTTCCGTGGAGCACATCCGTAAGGGCATATTGCCTTTTGCCGTCTTCCCTCAAGACAAATACCCCTTCCTGCTCTGTTTCAACACTTATTGCCGGAGCCCCCTTCTGCTCCGGGGTAATGAGGTATTTCACAATCACAGTGTGGGTGGCAGGAATAACTTCAATTTTGCTTCCCGACAATTTCTTGCCGTCTACATACACCACATAATTCTCCACACCCTCCACCTTTATCTCACCCTTGGCGTACTTCCCGTTCTGCAGGCTGAATCCCAGCATGGCAATTGCCTGGCTGCCGGCCGCTGCCGGTATCTCCGTTACATTTATATATGGTGCCTGCTCCAGCTGGCTGAATGATACATAGGTATCCAAAAGGTTTTTTGCATCAAACTCCTTGCCGTTTACATCGGTCTTGTCTGTTGCGTACGGGGTAGCCACCTGGTGTGGACCGGCATACTTGAATCTGGTTATCTTCATTGTTTCTGCATTTGCAATAAGGCTGCACAGCAGTGCGCAGCACATGACTGTAACTCTCTTCATATTCTATTGTTGCTGTGTAGTGCAAATTTGCAGAAAATATGGGAGAATGGCAATAAAAAAGGTGGCCTGATTGCTCTGGCCACCTCTCTGTATCAGAAGATCAAAAGATCATTATAGTTTTGCAAACTCAATGTCTTTAGCTGCTCTCTTGGCAAGTTTCTCATCTTTCTTAGCTGTCTCAAGAAGCTCTTTAGCCTGGCTGTTGTTGCCCTGGCGAGCTGCGATGATAGCTTTCAAGTAAGATTTGCAAGGGCATTTTGCATTTGCAAGGATAGAAGATGCCTTGTCAAGTTTGCCTGTTACAACGTTTACTAGAGCCTCGTTGAAAGAGTTTGTGCCTGCCAATGCAGTTGCTGCTGCAGCGTAGTCGCCTTTAAGGATAAGCAATGCACCCATGTTCTCTTTAGCCTCAGGAAGGTTGCCTGCTTTTGCAAGATACTCAGCTGCTGCATCAAAGTTCTCCTCCTGCATAGCTGCTACTGCCATGTTGTTGTAGTAGATAGCGTTCTTGTCAGATACTTTTGCAAGGTAACCTTTAGCCTCAGCGGTTTTCTTAGCTTTAAGGCTCAAAGCTGCAAGGTTGTTGTAAGCTCTGCTGCTGTTGAATTTAGAAGCTGCTGCCTTGTAGATCTCAGCTTTAGCTGCGTCTTTGTCAAACAAAGTTGCACCGTAAAGAAGAGCCTCCTCGTCAAGCTGGCTCATGTTCTCGTTGATGATCTGTGTAAGCTCCTCGTCAGTCCAGTTCTTGTACTCTACGTTAGCAACGAATCTTGCTCTACGCAATGCTGGAAGAACCTCGTCAGCCAAAGTTTTGTAAACAGCGCTCATGTTTTTGATCTCACGCTCTCTTACAGCTGGATCTGAGTACATTGAAAGAACGCGAAGGATAAGCTCCTTGTCCTGGATGTCAGATGCCTGTACCAACTCCTGGAAGCCCTCCCAGTCCTCAGAGATCTGAGAAACGTTTACAGGGATATCTTTTACTTTAGCTTTCTTTGAGATAACTTTTACAAATGCAGTCTCAGCAGATTTTGCTCTTTTCTCAGAAAGTCTGGTGTTTACGTCAAGCTCTCCGTCTGGTGAAGCGTAAGCGATGATGTCGTTTGAAACGATAGTCTTGCGCTCGTTGTTCTGAGCCTCGTTCAAGTACTCTTGGAACTCTTTGATCTGCTCTGTTCTAAGCTGATTGTTTCTTACATTTGACTGGTTGATGATGTAAAGTACCTGAGCCTCTTTCTTCTCAGCAATCACTTTCTGGTAAGCGTCGCTCTCAAAAGCAGGTTTGCCCTCAGTCTTAACCAACATGTAAGTACAGTTTGTACCGTCAGCAACTTTGTAGTGGTAAGGGAACTCGTACTGTTTGCTTCTGTCTGCGTTGTAAACTACAGCTCTTAGCTCAAGGACAGCTTTCTCCATACCAGGTTTGTAGTCGAAGGTAACCTCTTTGGTAACCTCGCCACCCTGTTTGTAAGAAATTACAGTGTAGTTGTCCATGATTTTGTCACCCTGAAGGGTAAGGACTGGACCTACAACCTCGCCACCCTCGTAAACCATTACTGGAGTTACATTAAGGATAGCCTCGCTCTTGAAAAACTCGGCAGGGAACTTAAGGGTGTAAGAAGCGGTGATTTTTCCGCCAATAGCCTCAAGAACATTGCTCTTACCAGCTGCTCCGTTGATTGTAACGTCAGTTACGATAGAGTCAGCAAGTTCAGCCATTTTTGAAGGGTTGCTGCACGCTGCCATCAATAGGCATGCAAATGCAAAAAGAATGCTTTTTCTCATGAATATTATGTTTAGTTGATTTTAGTTTACACACTTTTGCGCAAATATAATCAATCCCAATCATATTTGGAATTAATAAATGCCAAATCTTCTTCAGTATCTACCGCATGTGTCTCAAATTCTGTCTCTGCAACCCTGATTTTCAGGCCATTTTCTATCCATCTGAGCTGTTCCAGCTTCTCTGTCTTTTCAAGGAATCCCTGTGGCATGGCGCAGATTTTGGCCAGCGTTTCTACCCTATAGCCGTAAAGTCCTATATGACGGAAGAACGGGGTTGTTTTTACATATTCGTCTGTAACCTCAATGTCCCTGCTGTATGGAATAGGGGTGCGGCTGAAATAAATTGCATCTCCGTTCTTGTCTACGATAACCTTGGGGCTGTTGGGGTTCATAAGTTCCTCCTTGCCTGTAATTCTCTTTACAAGGGTGGCGAGCTCAACTGAAGGATCGTTGAAGCAGGCGCCCAACTGCTCAAGCTGCTGGGGTCTGATGTATGGCTCATCGCCCTGTACATTTATTACAACGTCAAAGCTTTCTCCTGTTTCTGCGCAGTAGTTTTTGAGGGCTTCATGGCACCGGTCGGTACCGCTGTTGTGTGATGTTGAGGTCATTACAACCTTGCCGCCGAATTCTTTCACTGCATTGTAGATTCTTTCGTCATCTGTAGCTACACAGGCATTGGGGAATGCCTTTACTGTCTGCTCGTATACTCTTTGGATCATAGGTTTCCCGTGTACCAGGGCGAGCGGTTTGCCCGGGAATCGGGAAGATGCGTACCTTGCGGGAATTAGTGCCAGTATCTTCATGTTAGTCTTTCAATTGTGCCCTTTGGGCAATTTTGAACAAAAGTAGTGAAAATTGGCTTTTATGCAGTAGAAAATTTTTAACTTTGCAGATTATGGAATTGCAGAATTTAAAGCAGAGGTTTGATATTATAGGCAATGATCCGGCCCTTATGAGGGCTCTGGAGATTGCTGTGCAGGTGGCCAATACAGATTTGTCTGTACTGGTTACAGGAGAGAGCGGTGTGGGTAAGGAGGTGATTCCCCAGATTATACATCAGAACAGCGCCCGCAAACATGGTACTTACATTGCTGTAAACTGTGGCGCAATACCGGAAGGTACAATTGATTCTGAACTGTTCGGACACGAGAAGGGTTCATTTACAGGGGCATACGATACACGTAAAGGATACTTTGAAACAGCCAACGGAGGTACAATATTCCTTGATGAGGTGGCAGAGCTTCCAATGACAACCCAGGTAAGGTTGTTGAGGGTACTCCAGACAGGAGAGTTCTATAAAGTGGGCTCGTCAAAGGTGCAGAAGACAAATGTGAGGGTGGTGGCTGCAACAAACAAGAACCTTCCGCACGCAATAAGGCACGGAAAGTTCAGGGAAGACCTCTATTACAGGCTCAATACTGTCCCCATAGTTCTTCCTGCCCTCAGGGAGAGAGTTTCTGATATAAATCTCCTTTTTACCAAGTTTGCGGTAGATTTTGCACAGAAGTACCAGATGCCTCCGGTGAAGCTTTCAAAAGGGGCACAGATGCTTCTTGCCCAGTACAGATGGCCGGGCAACATAAGGCAGCTCAAGAGTGTTGCCGAGCAGATGTCAATATTGGAGGAAGAGAGGCTGATAGAACCGGCAATCCTCCAGAAGTATCTTCCTGCAGACGGTCCGGATTCCCTTCCTGTTGTAGGTGGGGAGCAGAACAATGCGGAGATGTTCAGCGAGAGGGAGAAGTTCTATATGGCTATGCTTCAGCAGCTGCAGCTTGAGGTGCAGAACCTCAGGATGGATATGGAGAGGATCAAGGGTGGAGTTCCTGTCGGGATTAACAATAATGAGGAGGTTGCTGCCTTGCCTGCAGTGATTCCTGTACATCCGGTGCAGAGTGTTCCTGCTGTTGCCAATGTGCAGCCGGTTACCCAGCCGGTGCAGCCTGTGGAGCCGGATCATGAACTTGCGGTTGAAGAGTCTGAGGCCATTGATGTGGAGGAGTATGAGGAGGATTTCTCTATACCTAATGCAACTGACAATCTTATAAGGAAGGCACTGAAGAAGTATTCCAACAAGAAAGAGGCGGCCGAGGCGCTTGAAATCTCGGAGAGGACCCTTTACAGAAAAATCAAGGAACTGGGTCTTGAAGACTGATAAGATATGAAGAGAAGAAATTTTATACTGTTTGCCCTGCTGACGGGCATTTTTACAGCTTGCGGCATTTACAAGTTCAATGATACATCAATTGCCCCAGATGTGCATACGATTTCTGTGTATACAATTGAGAACAGGGCAATGAAGGTGAATCCGCAGTTGAGCAATACCCTTACTTTGGCATTGCAGGACCAGTACAGGAAACTTACCAAGCTGGAGATGGTTGAAGATGGCGGTGATCTGCAGGTGAGCGGGTTCATTACATCGTATGAGATTACCCCAACTGCTGTAACCTCGCAGGAGGTGGCGGCGCAGAACAGGCTTACCGTTACGGTAAAGATCCAGTTCAAGAACCTCAAGCATGAGGAAGAGGATTTTGAAAAGTCATTTGCAGCATATCAGGATTATGACTCCAACCTCTCGCTTGATTCTGTTGAGGCGCAGCTCGTGGACGAGATTGTGGAGATTCTGGTTGAGGACATTTTTAACGCAACAGTAGCAAACTGGTAATTTTGGAAACAGGTTCAATACATATAAAGAATCTGGAGATTCCCCAGTTACAGGCTCTGGTTTCAAAGTATCCGTGGTTTTCTTATGCCAGGGAGGTGCTTTTGTGCCGTCTGGTTTCGGTTGAACCGGAATGCCTGGAGAGCAGCTACAAGGAGAATCTGATATTTTTCCCACGTAGGGAGGCTGTTCTGATGCAGTGCAGGGCTTTGGCAGCCAGGAGTGGGGAGGAGCAGAACAGTGGAGAAAGCGTGGATGTAGTAAAGCTGCTCGATGTTGATACAGATGTGGTTACGGATGAGGAGTTTGAGATTGATTTTGATCTTATGCAGCAGGAGGCGGAGGCATTTGCCCTTGAACACCCTGTAGATATGGAAGATGACCTTCTTGTAGAAGAGGAGCCAAAAACCCTTCCCCCAAGCAAACCCAAATTCTTTGTGGTGGGTGGAGACTACTTTTCTAAAGCTGATTTTGATGAGCTTTCACAGGAGGAGAAGGCTCCGGAGATTAAGTTCGGTGCACCGGCAGACAATGTGGATAGGGGGGATATTCTGGCAGGTGGAGACCCGGAAGTGGATTTTGAATCCATGGATTTTGTTACAGAAACATTGGCAGCAATTTATGCAGATCAGGGGTATTATGACAAGGCTATTGACGCTTATGCAAAACTAATTTTGCTATATCCGGAAAAAAGTACTTACTTTGCATCCCTTGTAAACGAAATAAAATCAAAAAATTAATATAAATTATGTACACAGTTATTGCTATCCTTATTGTTATTGCAAGTGTTATCCTTACTTGTGTGGTATTGGTACAGAACTCTAAAGGTGGTGGATTGGCAGCAAACTTTGCAGCTGGCAACCAGACTTTTGGCGTAAGACAAACTGCTGATTTCCTTGAGAAGGCTACCTGGACCCTTGCAATTATCATTATTGTGCTATGTATTGCTGCAACAGCTTTTGTTTCTACAAAAGTTGATGAGAACAATTCAGCTCTAATTGAGAAGATTGAGAACACTGCGCCAGTAGCACAGCCTCAGTTCCCAGTTGAGCCTGCAACAGAGGCTCCTGCACAGGAGGCTCCTGCAACTGAGCCAGCTAACTAATATGACTCGGGTTATATAGAAATGAAAGAGGGCTGTCGGGAAAAATGACAGCCTTTTTTTAATTTTTTAGTACTATGTATTGCAAGGTATTATAAAAATTATATATATTTGCAATGCAAACAACAAAGTGCACAGATATACGTTATAAATGAATAAAAGGAACAAGCTATGAAAAAAGTGATCAATGCAGGTATTGGAGGCAGAAGTTTTGCCATGGATGAGGATGCATATTCTCTTCTGAAGAAGTATTTGGAGGCTTTCCGCAGAGGGGGCAAACTGGGTCCCCAGAGTGCTGAGGTGATGGAAGATCTTGAGGGGAGGATTGCGGAGCTGTTCGCCGAGGGTGTGGGCCAGTTCAGGAATGTGGTGGATATACTTTTGGTTGAGAAGGTGATAGCCCAACTTGGCATGCCGGATGGGGAGCCGTATATAGAAACTCCCAATGATCCTATATCAGACATTTTCAGCGGCAACAGACCAACCAAAAAGTTCTTCCGTAATCCCGACAACAAGACTTTTGGAGGGGTATGTTCAGGAATAGCCGCGTACCTCAACATAGATATATTGCTGGTAAGGATTGTGTTTATTGTGGCGTTCTTTATGGGATCTGCCGGTTTCTGGATCTACATTATCTTGTGGATTGCGGCCCCTTTGGCCCAGACTCCAGCCCAGATGTGCGAGCTTTACGGGTTGCCGGTTACAGCTGAGAACATGATGAAGTTCAACTATAAAAAGTAGAGCCATGACAGATTCAAACGTAGACAATATAAAATCTCAAATGCGCAAGGGCGTATTGGAGTACTGCATTCTGGGAATTCTGGGGCGGGAGGATGCCTATGCATCACTTATACTCTCGTCATTGAAGGATGCCAGGATGATTGTAGTGGAGGGAACCCTGTATCCGCTCCTTACAAGGTTGAAGAACCAGGGGATGCTCAGCTACAGATGGGAGGAGAGCACCCAGGGGCCACCGCGCAAGTATTATTCCCTTACAGAAAAGGGTCGTGAGGCATTGGCTGAAATGGATACTGCCTGGAACGAGGTTGTATCTTGCGTAGAAGCAGTTAAAAGAAGATAAAACGTATTGTGTAATAGAACAGGGTGCCGGAAACTGCAAGTTTGAGTCCGGTTCCCAGGATGAACCCCAAGAAGGCTCCACCTGCTGCGGCAAGTGAGTTTTTGAGGGGTTTCTTGTTTATGATGAACTCTGCAACAAAGGCCCCTATGAACGGACCGATGATTATACCCACAGGAGGAAAGAAAACCATTCCGGCTATAAGTCCGGCAATTGAGCACCTTACGGCAAGTTGGGATCCTCCGGTGATTTTTGTGAAATATGGCTGTACAACGTAATCTAGGATGGTAACAACCGCTACAACTGCAATCCAGATTATGAGAAACCTTGAGGTTATTTCATTTTCGGGGTTGTTGAACAGGTATAGCAACAATACTGAGACATAGGAGAGTGGCGGCCCCGGTATGGCAGGGAGAAAACATCCCACTATTCCGGCAAGGGCTGCAATTATTGCCAATATATCTGTTATTATTGTCATTGTGCTGTTATATGTTACGTTTGCCTACGTACTGTACAAGTTGTATAAGCCTCTCTTTTGCAGTGCTCTGAGGGAGGATTGAAATGACATCTTGGGCAATCTTCACGTGATGCTCAAGAATCTGTTGAGCCTTTCCAATACCATTGTATTTACATATGAATCCGTTTACAGAGGTTATGATCTCCTTCTCGGAATCAGATACGCAAGAGTCTTTTTCAATGGTGTTTTCAATGCGGTCTATAAGTTTCCTTATTGCTGCCTCTTCCTGTGGGGCTGCTTCCATAGCGCAAAGGAGCGGAAGGGTAATCTTCCTTTCCTTCAAGTCTGCGCCGGGGAGTTTGCCGGTATCCATCTTTGGGGAGTAGTCAAATATATCATCCCTCATCTGGAAAGCCAGGCCAAGGTGGTATGCATACTCAGCCATTGCATCTACATACTCCTGTGGAGCTCCAGCCGATATTGCGCCGCTCTTTACAGCAGCAATAAAAAGGCTTGCTGTCTTGCATTCAATTATTTTGTAGTAATCCTCTTTTGTAGTGTCAAGATTTTCAGCCTTTTCCATCTGGATTATTTCGCCTACAGACAAATCATGGAGAGCTTTGGTAAAATGGCCTAAAATCTCAACATTGCATTTGTTTATAAGCACATGCATTCCTTGGGCCAGCCAATAGTCGCCTGTAAGGACTGATGCTGCGGGGCTGAATACAGCCTTAACGGTAGGGACACCTCTGCGCATGTCTCCATTATCTGCCACATCATCATGTAAAAGTGTGGCTGTATGTATTATTTCACATACAGCTGCACACTCATAACTCATTTGTGAGACTTTTCCGCAGGCCTGGGCTGCCAGCAGACACAATACCGGACGGAGCTGTTTCCCGGCGGTATCTATGATATACCCGTTCAGTTTGGAAAGGAGCTTGTTCTCATTTGCCAGTGCTGTTGTTATAGCCTGCCCATAAGCGCTCCAGTGTTCCCCCAATTCCTGCTTTACAAGGTCAAGTCTCATTTGCCGAATTTTAGAATAAGTAAGCTACCGAAACCTCAAAGTTCTTGTACTTGTTGCCTCTGAATGTTTTCAGACCTGGCATTTCAAACTCTTCAGCCTTGCCAAGATCCCAATTGTATCTGCATCCAACCTGGAGTTTCCATACATCAATACCGGCACCCAAGCCTACACCATAACGGAGCTTTTCAACATTCCATCCAAGATCCTTTACTGTGGTTTTATTGTCAAGGGTGTATCCAAGATAAGGGGCAACCTGTACAAAAGGTCTTAAAAGTATAAGGTCTATACCCCACTGTACGCTGGCAACAGCTTTCAGTGTATTCATTTTGAATTCACCGGATTTTGTAGCGTTCTCAAATTCACTCTTGTTTTGGACGAACATCAGCTCGGGCTGGATGGAAAAACCGGTTAGAGGAATTTTGAAGTTATACAGCAATCCTACATGAAATCCTGTCTTGTTGTCAAGATTACTTTTAATGGTATTGTCAAAAGACAAGGTTTCAGCAGAGTTGAAGTTCAAACCGGCCTTGATACCTGCCTGTGAAAATCCCTGTACGGAGAACAGCATCACTGCGGCAATCAATAAAATAATCTTTCTCATAACAATTCAGTTTTTAACTTAAAAAAAGGGTGATTAAAGCAATGCATTCAATTTCTCTGCAATTGCAGCTTTGGTAGTAGAGCCTACAAGCTTGTCCTTAACCTCACCGCCTTTGAAGAAAAGCAATGTAGGGATGTTTCTTACACCGTACTCAGCAGGAGCATCGGTAGCGTCATCAACGTTGCATTTCACTACAACTGCTTTGCCTTCGAACTCTGCAGCAACCTCGTCAATTACTGGTGAAAGGGCTTTGCAAGGGCCACACCATGTTGCCCAAAAGTCAACTACTACTGGTTTCTCGTTATCCAAAACAACCTCTTTGAAGTTTGAATCATTAATCTCTAGTGCCATAATTATAATTTTTTAATTGTTTATATTTCAATAGTTGTGCTAAAATACTCCAAATTTTGGAAACTACCATACGGCAGCTCTATTTTTTTGCCAATTGGTAAGCCAGACCACCCTCGGCAGTTTCCTTGTAGAGGCTTGGCAGGTCCTTGCCGGTGCGTTTCATCACCTCAATCACGCTGTCAAAGCTCACCCTGTGGTTGCCGTCGGTGAGGAGTGCATACACATTGGCGTCTACAGCACGGGTTGCGGCAAAGGCATTCCTCTCAATGCAAGGAATTTGTACAAGTCCGCATACAGGATCACAGGTAAGGCCAAGGAAGTGCTCCATTCCCATGGCTGCCGCATACTCAATCTGCATTGGGGTGCCTCCGAACAGCTGGGTTGAGGCTCCTGCAGCCATACAGCATGCAGAACCAATCTCCCCCTGGCATCCCACTTCTGCTCCCGATATTGATGCATTTGTCTTTATGATTGTTCCAATCAGTCCGGCAGTGGCAAGTGCCTTGAGCAGTTTCTTCTCCGAGAACCCGTAGCACTTCTGGCTAAGGTAGAATACAGCAGGAACCACACCGCAAGAGCCGCAGGTAGGGGCGGTTACAATTGTTCCTCCCGACGCATTCTCTTCGGCTACCGCCAGAGCATACGCAAAGGTGAGGGCCCTGCGCTGCATCGACCCCTGGTGCCCGAGCGCCTTTATGTGGAATGATGATGCCTTTCTGGCAAGATTGAGACCGCCTGGGAGGACCCCTTCCTCATCCAGACCTTTCTCAACAGCACTCTTCATTACCTTCCACACCTCGTAGAGGTAGTCGTATATATATTTGTCTTCATGTTGCTCCACATACTCCCAGAAGGTGGTTCCGTGGTCCTTGCACCAACCCAGGATATCCTCCATCTTGTTGTGGGTGTAGATGCTCTCCTTGTCGGGACGGGTGCCGTCATCACTGATGTCACCCCCTCCAATGCTGAAGGTGGTCCAGTGGTCTATCTTGGTTCCGTCGGGAGAAAAAGCCTCAAACAGCATGCCGTTGGGGTGCTGGGGAAGGAAGATGTTGCCCCTCCAGTGGATTTTGCACCTCTCCTTGCCAAGGGCGTCCTCAATGGCCACGTCGGTAAGGTGACCTTTGCCGGTTGCTGCCAGGCTGCCGTACAGGGTTACCTCAAAACGGGCATCCTCAGGATTCCTCTCCTTGAATATCATTGCGGCCTTCCTGGGCCCCATTGTGTGGGAACTGGAAGGTCCTTTACCTATTTTGAATATCTCTTTTATGCTTTCCATTCCGGGTTCATTTAAAGGGCAACAAAGATAATGTAACTTTTGTTTTGCAAAATGTTTATATTTGTGAAAATAAAAACAACAAGTCATGTATACAGATTTTCAGTCATATTTGCAGACCACCCTCAAGGAGATTGAGGAGGCGGGTCTTTACAAGAACGAGCGAGTGATCGTATCTCCACAGAGAGCGGCCATTAAGGTTAATACAGGCAAGGATGTGCTTAACTTCTGCGCAAACAACTATCTTGGACTTTCAGACAACCAGGAACTTATTGATGCTGCAAAGAAGGCATTGGACGAAAGGGGCTTTGGAATGTCAAGCGTACGTTTCATCTGCGGTACACAGGATCTTCACAAGGAGCTTGAGCAGAAGATTGCCGAGTTCTTTGGTACTGAGGACACTATTCTTTATGCGGCTTGCTTTGATGCAAACGGCGGTGTGTTTGAGCCTTTGTTTACTGAGGAGGATGCAATCATTTCAGATGCCCTTAACCACGCTTCAATCATTGATGGTGTAAGACTTTGCAAGGCAAAACGCTACAGATATTCAAATGCAAACATGGAGGAGCTTGAGGAGTGCCTTAAACAGGCTCAGGCCCAGAGATACCGTGTAATTGTTACAGACGGCGTGTTCTCAATGGACGGTAATGTATGTCCTCTAGATAAAATCCATGAGCTTGCAGAGAAATACAATGCAATGGTAATGGTGGATGAGTCACACTCTGCAGGTGTTGTGGGCCAGACCGGCCGCGGTACAACAGAACTTCACAACTTGAGAGGCAAGATTGAGATCATTACAGGTACCCTTGGCAAGGCATTCGGCGGTGCAATCGGTGGCTTTACAACCGGTAAAAAAGAGATCATTGCAATGTTGCGCCAGCGCTCACGCCCTTACCTGTTCTCAAACTCCATTCCTCCAATGGTAGCGGCTGCAGGTTGTGCAATGTTTGACATGATGGCCCGCACAAACGAGCTTCAGGACAAGCTTCACGCAAATACAGAGTACTTTGTTGCCAAGATGAAAGAGGCTGGCTTTGACATCAAGCCTACCCAGAGTGCAATCTGTGCAGTGATGCTTTACGATGCAAAACTTTCACAGCAGATGGCTGAGAAACTTCTTGACGAGGGTATCTATGTAGTTGGTTTCTACTACCCTGTAGTGCCTAAAGACCAGGCCCGTATTCGTGTACAGATTTCTGCCGGCCACGAAAGGGAGCACCTGGACAAGGCTATTGCAGCATTTACCAAGATTGGCAAGGAGCTTGGAGTGATCAAATAAGGATTTCTTCCCGACAGGAAATTCAACACCCCGTCACTTGATTGTGGCGGGGTGTTCTTGTATGGTTCTTTGGGAAATTATCCTTTGTTGGCCGGAACAAATCCGTGCGATTCAATTTCCTGGTCATACCAGTATTCCTCATCCCAGGCAGGGGAGATGAGTTCTCCCGGGTTGTTGAGGCGGAAGGCCATGTAGGTGATTGGAAGTCCTTTCTTTATATAGTGTGCCTCATAGAATGTGCGGATAGAGAGGATTTCGTCTGCACGGCCGCTGCCGTAGATGTCTGTATTGGCCTCAAGGATCTCAAGGCTGTTCTGCTGTGCGCACGCAAGGGTGTATTCATGCAGGAAGCGGCTGTCGGTCTTTAGGTTGATGATGCCGTCGGGAGTAAGGAAGTTGCGGTATCTGTGCAGGAACATTGGGCCGGTGAGCCTTCTGCGCTCGCGGCGCAGCTGGGGATCGGCAAATGTAATCCAGATCTGGTCTATCTCATCTTTTGCAAAAAGTGATTCAATGAACTCAATCCTGGTGCGGATGAATGCCACATTGGGCATATTGAGTTCAGTGGCCTCCTTGGCCCCTTTCCACAGACGGGCACCTTTGATGTCTATTCCAATGAAGTTGCGGTCTGGGAACATCTTTGCCAGGGCAATGGTGTACTCACCTTTGCCGCAGCCAAGCTCAAGTGTGATGGGGTTGCTGTTCCCGAACACCTCCTGGTGCCATTTCCCCTTCAATGTATAGTCTTTGTTCAGAACCTCCTCAGTCTGTGGCTGGTAGAGGCATTTGAACGTTTCGTTTTCCCTGAATTTCCTTAGTTTGTCTTTAGCGCTCATAGCTCAGTTGTTTGCAGCGTATTCCCAGGCCTATGAGGTTGGTGTAATCGTCAAGGGTATCGGCCTTGCTGATTGTCACTTCCCAAATTCCCGGAATCTTGTTGTATATGTTTTTTCTGTATGGCCATTCTATCTCCCTTATTCCGTGGGATGTCCTGGCAATTTTCCCATCCTGGATAACATGCAGCGGAAGGGTGACTGTGTCGGTGTAGCAGGTGCTGTCGGGAGCAAGAAAGGTGAGTACTATTGGGTATCCCACCTTATTCTCTATGGTCCGTTTTGTTGCTATCTCCCCCATTAGGTAGAGTTCAGACTCCCCAATGGTGTCGGTCATCTCAAATGTGAGCTTCAATGGGGTGTTTTCTTCCCATCCCGACAGTCTGTTGAGGTTGATGTATGAACTGCTGTGCACAGGGCGGGTGCAGCCTGCGGCAATAATCATAAGGAGCAATGTCCCCAATATGATTCCTTTATGCCTCATTGCCCCCTTCCTGTTTCTTCTCCCTGCGGTCCCTGTTGTTGCGGTGGCCGTGATGATGTCTGCGGTTTCGGTCTCCTCTTTCTCCTCTTTCTCCACGTTCGCCTTTCTCCTTGCGCTCCTGCCTTTCGTTGCCACCTTCTGTAGTCTGCTGTGCAGCAGGAGCCTGTGACTCCTCTTTGCGCTGCTGTCTGCCGTTGCGTTCAGGTTTCCCGGCACGCTCAGCTTTCTCAGTGCGCTCAGGCTTTTCGAGTTTTTCAGCGCGCTCCTGCTTTTCGTTGCGCTCCCCTTTTTCTTTTCTTCTCTCCCTGTCTGAAGAGCGGTTCTTCTTTTTCTTCTTGTCTGAATCAAAGCGGGAGATGCTCTCCTCTCCAACGGCGCTCATGAACTCAGACTGTTTCTCGGCAAGGTTGTTCTGCATGCAGGTAGGGGCCTTTTCCCCTTTTCTGTTCATGGCAATTACCTCCTTCACCTCCTCCGCTGTAAGCTGTATCATGTTGGCCATGCTCTTAGGATCATATGAGAACCACATCATTCCCTTAAGGATATCTGTCTTCATAAGGAATGCGTCGCCATCCTCAAAGTGGAGCGGCTCTGAAACCTTAGGGAGCTTGCTCTGCGCATCTACATACACAGAGGCCTCGTAGTTGATGCAGCATTTTAGCTTGCCGCACTGTCCTGCAAGTTTCTGAGGGTTGAGAGAGAGGTCCTGGCAGCGTGCCGCCTGTGTGGTGATTGACTGGAAGTTGTTCATGTATCGTGAGCAGCACAATGCCTGTCCGCATACTCCAAGTCCGCCAATAAGGCCGGCTTCCTGTCTTGCACCAATCTGTTTCATCTCAATCCTAATGCGGAACTCCTCTGCAAAATCCTTAATCAGCTGACGGAAGTCAACCCTCTCATCTGCAATGTAATAAAAGATAGCCTTGGTGCCGTCTCCCTGGAATTCCACATCTCCAATCTTCATGTTCAGCTGAAGGTCTGCCGCCATCTGCCTTGAGCGGATCATGGTCCTGTGCTCGCGGGCAATTGCCTCCTGCCATTTCTGGATGTCTGCAGGACGGGCCTTGCGGTAAATCTTCCTGAACTCGTATGTTGTAGGGTCTATGCGGTCTCTCTTGAGCTGGTTGGCAATGATTGCCCCAGCCAATGTGATAATGCCCACATCATAACCGTTCTGGGCCTCAACTACCACAATATCACCTGTTTTGAGGTTCTGCTCCGATGTGTTCCTGAAAATGAGCTTGCGGGTATTCTTGAACCTCACCTCAAAAAGATCTTTCATCTCTTCCTGGGAAATTCCCTCCAGCCAGTTGAACACACCCAGCTTGCAGCATCCCCTCTTGTATGTACATTTTATTTCGCCAGTCTCCTTTATCTCTTTTTCACATCCTCGCTGGCAGTCATATTCCTTTATAGTTCCCATAGTTAAATGTTGTAAAATATGCGATTGCACAAATCGCAGAAAATGAATTTGGGGTTCACATTCCTCTCAATGCACTCAATGGCATTGTTGAGGTATCCGTATCCCTTCTGGTAAAAATCCTGTTTTATTCTTCCCGACAAATCCTTCAGCAGTTCCGCCTCCTTTGCACCTGCATAGGAGATCTCTTCCAGCCCAAGGCTTGTCATATATAGTTTGCGGAGAATCTCTCCACCTTCAATGCATATCCCTTTCTGCCTCTCTTTGCCGTATGAGGCAATCTGTTCCCACAACTCAATCAGGGCTGTAAGGTCCTTGTCCAGTGCCCTGGTGAGAATTGATACAAAAGCAGTATAGTTTTCACTCTGCTCCTCTTCCCTGGCAATAAGCTCCAATGCTTTGCCCATGCTTCCCCCAGAGCATTTTGCCCATAATGCAGCCTGTTGAGAATCTGCTCCTGTCCTGTCCATAATTCCCCGGGCAAGAATCTCCCGGTTGATAGGAGGAACCTCAATGATCCTGCATCTTGAGAGGATGGTGGTGATTATCTTCTGGGGATTGTGGGAAATCAGAAAATAATATGTTCCGCTTTGTGGCTCCTCAAGGTTTTTGAGCAGTTTGTTGGCGGTTTCAAGGGTCATCCTCTCGGGAAACATTATGAGCATCACCTTGGCACCCCCCTCGTATGAGCTCAGGCTCAGTTTCCTTATGATGGAGTTTGCTTCAGCAACACTTATGGTTCCCAGTTTGTTCTCAATCCCAAATGCCTTGTACAGGTCTGCCTCGCTGAAATAGGGGTTCTCCAGCACAAGTTCCCTCCAAGCCGGGTAGAACTGCTCCAGTTCACCTCTTTTGTCCCCTCCAATGGTGGTGGAGGTGTTTATTGGGAAGGTGAAGTGGACATCAGGATGAACCAGTTTGGCAATCTTGGGGTTCTTTCCCCTGCTGAACATGTATTCCAGTGTTGCCAGTGCCAGCGGCAGGGCTCCGCAGCCCGGTTTTTCTGTAAATAGAAGGGCATGTGGCATTCTGTCTGAATCCACCATGTTGCGCAGGTTGGCAACAATATCAGTATGTCCCAATATTTCAGAAAAAGGCATAGTGTAAAATTACTCAATTTTATCCAATTACCAACATCTCACAGTTTTTGCAGTCAAATTTAAGCTCAAGTCTGTTCTTGCCGTTGAGCAGGTATAGCGGTTCTGTGAACGGTATTTTTCCAAGGTTGTCCTTGTAGCCCTTGTCGTCTGCCCATCTTGTCCTGTGGTTGGGGCAGAGGCCAAGTTCGTATTTTATGCAGTATTTTGTACGCATCAGTTCTGCCTGCGGAGCCTGCTGCAGCTCGTATGCAGGGGCAATCTCCCTGGCCCCAAGTGACGCATATATCCCTTTGGATACAGAGTTTGCGCAGTTGGCCAGATATGTAAGCTTTTCGGCAACCGGAAGGTTCTTGGCAGCCGCCTTGCCCTCTACAAACTTTTTGGCGGATGCAGCCCTGCTGGCTGTGGTATGCTTGCCAATTGCCTCTTCAAGCATAACCGCAATCTCTCTCCTTATGCTGTTTAGTGCGGATGCGGCAAAGAATGGTACATCCTTTACTTTTACGGCCGTTACTGTAAACGAGAAGATTCCGGCGCTCTTGCCCAGCTGTTTGCTGATATTCTCTATTGCCAGAGACGGGTTCTGGGCAATGTCAGCACCCCCTTCAATGTTGTATGTTGCGGTAATCCCCTCTTCTGTAGTTGCTTTAACGGAGTACCCCTCTGATGTCTGTAGCATCTCCAGGTTTACAAGGATTGTCCTGCGTGGAGGGTTTTTCTCCATCTCTTTCTCAAACAGAATGTTGTAGTTGCGGTACAGTTTGGAGCCTGCTGCTACCTGCAGTTTTTCTGTTGTGGCCACCATGCTGCCGTTGCAGGTGTTGGCTCTGGCTCCAAGAATCTCCCCTTTAGGGGTTACAAAGCATAGGCCGTCACCGTTGTTTATGGTGTTGGAGCCGTTTGCCGCCTTGTATGTGAAGTGTAATTGGCCGTACCTGTTGGTCCCTGTTCCGGTTACTGTGCCAATGAACTCTCCAAGGTATTTTGCACCGTCCTTGCTGTGCCACCTGCCCCTCTTTCCGTCTATGAACAAAGTGGTGTAGTCCCTGTTGAATGTGGCTTTAGGGTTTGGTTCAAAGCCCCCAATGCATCTTCCGTATGATGCCCTGCAATATTGCGGGTTCTGCTCCAGGAACTGGTCTATTTTCCGTCTGTAGAGGAGTACGGTGTTACGGATGTAGGATTCGTTCTTGAGGCGCCCCTCAATCTTGAATGAGGTGATTCCTGCCTTTACAAGTTCCGGAATGCGGCTGCTCAGGTTGAAATCCTTCAAAGAGAGGATAGGGGTATCCTTTACAAGCGGTGCACCGCTTGTACCCTTAACCTCCCTTCCTGTGCTGTCTATAAGGGTGTAGTTGGATCTGCAGGCCTGTGCGCAGCACCCCCTGTTGGCGCTTCTTCCGGTAATTTTCTGGCTCAGGTAGCATTGTCCGCTGTAACTTACGCAGAGTGCCCCGTGGATGAACGATTCCAGAGGTACATCTGTTGCCTCCTTTATGGCGGCAATCTGCTGCAGGCTCAGTTCCCTGGCAAGTATAAGTCTGCTGAAACCCAATGATTCAAGGAAGCGGGCCTGCTCTACAGTCCTGATATTTGTCTGGGTGGATGCGTAGAGCTCTATAGGCGGCAGTTCCATATTCAGAATGGCAAGATCCTGTACAATAATTGCGTCGCACCCTATTTCATACGCCTGCCATATGGCCTCCTTTACCTGTGGAAGCTCTTCTTCGTACAGGATAGTGTTTATCACCATAAACACTTTTGCCCCAAACTTGTGGGCATAGGTTACCAGCTCTGCAATGTCAGAGATGCTGTTGCCGGCAGCCTCACGTGCTCCAAATTTAGGGCCTGCAATATATACAGCATCGGCACCACAGTCAATTGCTGCAATGCCGATACTTTTATTTTTAGCCGGAGCCAGCAGCTCAAGCTCTATTTGCATAGTGTTCCAACTTTGCTGGTTGCGTATGCGCCAAAGTTCTTGTCTGTAGCAATTGCCTTGTAGTTCTCGCAAGCTTTAGCGTTGTCACCTTTAGCCTCGTATGCTCTTGCAAGGTAGTATTTTGCGTTTGTTGAGCTGTCACCCTCCAATAGAGAGATACACTGGTCGTATTTCTTAAGGTTGAAAGCAGCCATACCGCCGTAAACGTTCAATTTTGTAAAGCCGTACTCGTTTGCTTTAAGAACGTTCTCTAGAGTACCTGCAAAGTTTTTAGCTTTGTAAGCAGCCTGTGCAGCTTTACCGTAGATGTTTCCAAGCTGTTTGTCTGCAGCAGCTTTCTGGCCAAACTCAGAAGCTTTTGCGAATGCTGCAACAGCACCCTCAACATCACCGCCGTTTGATTTGCACATACCAAGTCTCAACCATGCAACGCCGTTCTCGCCGTTGATGTCAATTGCTTTCTGGTACTCAGCAGCAGCCTCTGCAAATTTTTTCTCGTTCAAAAGGGCATTTCCTGCGCCAAGGTATACCTGAGGCATAACCTCTTTAACGTCAGCTACAGTCTCCTCCTGAGCAGCCTCAGTTGCAAGTTTCTCTGCAGTGGTAAGGAACTCAATAGCTTTTGTAAAGTCCTTTGCGTTGAAAGCGTCTTTACCAAGTTTTACGTATACTTTAGGGATAACGTTCTTACAGTCGGTAGCAAGGGTTGCACCCTCCTCTCCTAGAGCCTGGGCAGCAGCAAGAGCTTTCTGGAAACCGTCCAAAGCTGCAGTTGCATCGCCGTTGCCGTAAGCCTCAATGGCTGCATTGTACATTTCAGTTGCCTGTGCCATATCCTGAGCACTTGCAGATAGGCTGAAAGTAAGGGCTACAGCCATAACTGCCAAAATTTTTGCAATTTTTTTCATTGTGTTATTATGTTTATGTTGTTAATATTTTCCGTAAGTCTGGCAAATATAAAAAAAATACACCTATAGTCAAAAAAGAGATTTAAAGTTTGTATTTTTGTGGTTTGTGAGAAAGAATAAAAATGTCAGATATGAAGCAAATATTATGCCTGATTTGGGCGGTTGTAATGATGTCTGCTTTCCCCGGTTCTGCCTCAGCGCAGGTTCAGGATGTGCAGCCACTGCCCAATGACCCTAGAGTGAAGACCGGAAAGCTGGCCAACGGACTTACCTACTATGTAATCAAGAATGCTGCCGTTAAGGGGCATGCAGATTTTGCTGTTGCCAACAAGGTGGGAACATCTGTGGAGTCCGGGAACCAGAAAGGTATGGGCAAAATGATAGAGCTCCTCTCTACCAGAGGTACCAGAAACTTCACCGATTCTACAATTGTGGAGTATCTGAATTCACTTGGGGTAAATTCCAACGAGATCAGGTTCCAAACAGGTGTGGATGAGATTGTGTACACTGTGGAGGGGGTTCCTGTCGGGAGGGAGAATACTGTGGATTCCACCCTGCTTATCCTTTATAACTGGATGGCTTCAATAAATATTGATGAGGAGGACGTAGCCAGGACTATGCCTATGCTCAAAAAGACCCTTATAGACCAGTTTGATGCCGGTGCCAGGATTGAGGACAAGATTGTAAAGCAGCTCTATCCAAAGAGCCCTTATGCCAAATCCATAACCCCGGAGCAGATAAACGGGCTGGGCGTATATTCTTCAAAGGAACTGAGAAACTTCTATTATAAATGGTTCAGGCCAGACCTTCAGGCTGTGTTTGTGGTGGGGGATGTTGATCCTGCCAAGGTTGAGACCCAGATAAAGTCAATTTTTGCCACTATCCCAAAACCTTTGAAAGGGGAGAAGAGAACTTATTATGAGGGGGAGATGGTAGAGGGTACAAAGGTGATTATAGGTACCGATCCGGAGTATGACAAGACTTCACTCTCAATAAGTTTTCAGAGAAAGCCTATGGAGGTGAAATACAGGAATACCAGTGTCCCTTATATTGAGGCATATTTTGATGAGGCCATTTCTACCCTGCTTCTAAACAGGATACAGAGCGGAATAGTTGCGCAGAACCTTCCAGTGTCAAATGTGAGGATTCAAAGGGGCAAGTTTATGGAGATGAATGGTATTGATGCGTTTACAATCTCCTTTGAGACAGTGCCGGAGGCAGTGTATTCTTCGTTGGGATTCATGAGCGGCGAGATTAACAGGATGGCCAAGAGCGGATTCAACAACCAGGAGTTCAGAAGCACAATAGAGAACCATTACAGAAGTGTGGAGAGCGTTTATGACAACAGGTTTGTGCAGCCCAATTCCAGGTTTATGGACAGGGCTATGGAGAACTGGTTCAGAGGATTTTCCCTTGCCAGCATAGAGATGCATTTTGAAATAATGAAAGAGATCCTGTATTCAGGAATGATAAGGACAGAGCAGCTCAATAATTATGCTTCGGCTCTTCTTGGCCAGAAGGAAGGTGTGGTCATTGCGTGCAGGATGCCTCAGGCGCAAGGTGTGGAGGCGCTTTCAGTGGAGAGAATACAGAATGCGTTTGTGCATTCGTTGTCAAAATCTGAATACATTTCCTCGGTAGACAAGCAGTTGTCGTGGCCAAAATTTACTGTAGCTGACAGGCAGGCTCAGCTTGTAAGTGAAACTGAGGATCCTGTTACGGGGGCAACTGTGTTCAGTTTGGACAATGGTGTAAAGGCTATATTCAAGAAGATGGAGGGCGCTTCTGATACGGTCTCGTTTGGGGCAGTGAGCAAAGGTGGAATGTCTGTGTGCAGGACAAAATTTGACAGAGACATTAATCTGTATATAAGTGATATAGCTAACTTGAGCGCTGTGGGTGGATACAGTAGGAGTGAGTGGGAGAAGCTCTTCTCGTACAACAATATGCAGGTGACCGTTTCTATAGATGATTATAAGGAGGAGATGAGAGGATATTGTACCGGTGCGAGCCTTGAGAAGCTGTTCCATTTCATAAACCTGAGCTTTACCAACCGCAAGGATGACTATAATGCATTTGATGTGTACAGGAAAGGGAAGGCTTTTGAGGCGCAGTACCGTAAACTCTCTCCAGAGAAGGTGTTTGAGGATTCTGTAGCCCATTATAATGCAGGCAACAGACGTTTCCTTCCAACCCGTTCTCCGGAGTGCCTGAAGACAATGGATTACCATAAGGTTCATGCCACCATCAAGGAGAGATTGGGCAATCCTGCAGATTTTGTGTTTGTGTTTGCCGGCAATGCCCAGTTGGAGCAGGTGAGGGAGTTTGTGGTGAAATATCTCGGTTCGCTCAAGTCTTCCCATGATAAGGAGGAGTGGTTTGTAATACCCGATTATCCGGCAAAGGGAAGGGTGGAGCGCAGGTTCCTGCATCAGATGGTTCTACCCCGTTCATTTGTTGATGTCACAGTTTCCTGCGGTATGCAGAATACCCAAAAGAATAGGGCATTGAGTGGAATAATGGAGGAGTATATAAAGGCGATGTGCTCAAACGGCATAATAAGGGAGCTCTCTCCAGTGAGCAGTGTGCTGTCGGGAATGGAGATATACCCGGAGGAGATTCTTGTGTGCAGCCAGAGGTTTGAGACCGACAGTGCCGGGGTACAGCAGCTGCTGGATGTGCTTGACAGCAGGCTAATGGATGTTGCTTATAATGGTATTCCTGAGGAGGAGTTTGTTGCAGTGAAGAAGAAGTTTGCAGGGAAAGTGGCTGCCCGTATGCAGAGCAGCAGTTTTTGGGTAGACAGCTATCTCCAGGGGTATCTTCAGGGTAAGGACCTTTATTCGGGCTATCTTGCGGTTATAGAGGCTATTACTCCACAGGATTTTAAGGAGTTCGTGGATAAGGTATGCCGTAGGGGCAACAGGATTACAGTTGTGATGGAGGGTACCACAGAGGATGTGAATACCCAGAACCTGTTCAGGGAGAACCAGTTTATCAGAGAGTTTTTTGATTTATAGCAATGAGAAACAGAGAGAGGACATTTATTTTTGAGATAGGGGGGTGCCTTGTCTCTTCAGAGATTCTTACAGAGTATTTTGCATGTGATTTTGAGACTTGCCACGGGGCGTGCTGTATAATTGGAGACAGCGGGGCGCCGCTTGAGGCAGACGAGGTGGACAGTTTCAGGAAGGAGTTTGACAGTTACCGCAAATATATGACACCGGAGGGGATTGGTGCCCTTCATAAACAAGGGTTTGGAGTGGTTGATTCAGACGGTGATCTTGTTACCCCTCTTGTAAACAATGAGGAGTGCGTGTATACAAGTTTTGATGAGCACCACAATTGTTTCTGTGCAACGGAGATGGCATGGTGTAAGGGGGAGTGCAAATTCCGTAAGCCCATTTCGTGCGCCCTCTATCCTATAAGGGTAAGTACACTTTCAAATGGTGTGCAGGCGTTGAATCTCCACAGGTGGAGCATCTGCAAGTGTGCCTTTGAAAAGGGTAAAAAAGAAAAGGTTCCCGTGTACAAGTTTTTACGGGAACCCATTATAAGAAAATTCGGTGAGGAGTTCTATTCTGCCCTTGAGTCTGCTGCAAGCAGCCTTGAGGCCTCTGAATAATCCTCGTCATTCACCACAAGTTCAATGCTGAGGAGGTCTGTGTTCAATACCCCTGTAACAAGGGGTATGTGCTCTCCCAATATTGCTGCTTTTATACCGTTGCTCTCCAGCATGCCCTTGGCAACGTTCGCACTGAAGGAGTCGGTAAATTTCTTTACGGTTTTCATAGCATATGATGTTTTAGGGGATGTTATTCCTCGTCCTTTCTGCAGATGTACTCAATGCCTCTTGAGAATCTCAAGATATCTTTTCTCAAGCCTTCCATAGTTGCAGGGTTCTCAGAGAAATCAATGGTTACATAATCCTCGCAAAGGCGCATGAATCTGAGGAAAGGATTTCTCAACTTGAAAGTGATGGAGGTTGCTGATTCTTCTGCAATTACATAGTTGGCATTCTCAAAAAGCTCCACAATCTCTTTTCTGTGCTCCTTGATGTTGGAAACATATACTTCCTTTTTCTGGAATCCCAATGCGGGATAAACTGCCGCTACAGCTACAAAGAATGCAAGCATCTTGTAGATTGAACCCTCTACCATAAGCATGTCCATAAGGGTAAGTCCTTCAGGCTTTGTAGAGAAGTGGAATGTAAGTACCAGTATAATTCCGCACATTACGGTAAAGTATACAAGGTATTTCACAGATCTGATAAAATACTTCATAATAGTTCTGGTTTTGTTTATTGCTAGAAAATTTTTCTTCTGGCTGTTAAGTTGTTGTCCTTTTCAATCTCCTTTATGGCAAGGGCTGCCGCTCCCAGGATTGGGGCATTCTCATATTCAAGGGATGAGAGTTCCAGCTTTACTTTTCCTTTCCACAAAGGGAGGATGTTCTTTTCCATAGCCCTTTTCACAGGGGTGAGAATAAGATTTTTCGCATTGGCAACCCCTCCGCAAAGGAATATTGCCTGAGGTGCTGAAACCGTTACAAGATTGGCAAGGGCTTCTCCAAGGATTTCTCCTGTGATGTCAAACACCTTGCGGGCAATGCTGTCGCCACTTTTTGCCACTTTTGCAATCTCCTTTGAAGAGAGTTCCCCTGCTGGGATGTTCCTCAGTTTGCTTGGGGCATCTGAGGTTTGCAGAAGTTCAATGGCAGTTGCTTTCAGCCCCTTTGATGATGCGTAGCACTCAAGGCATCCTTTTCTTCCGCACCCGCATTGCCTGCCGTTCTTGTTGATGATTATGTGTCCAACCTCTCCGGCATATCCGTCGTGTCCGTAAAGAACGTTCCCGTTCACTACAATTCCACTTCCAAGACCTGTGCCAAGAGTTATTACAACAAAATCTTTCATCCCTTTAGCCCCGCCGTAAATCATCTCGCCAATGGCTGCGGCATTGGCGTCGTTGGTAACCACTACCGGTATTCCGTCAAACATGTCGCTGAGCCTTTGTCCCAGAGGCAATTTCCCTTTCCATATGAGGTTGGTGGCATTCTCAATCTCTCCGGTATAGTAGTTGCTGTTTGGGGCTCCTATGCCTACAGCCAATACGTTATGGGGAATGTCAAGTGTATGGGAAAGCCTGAGAATTTCATCCTTAAGCCTTGCCACATAGTTCTTGAATTCCTTATAGTCGGCAGTTGGGAAACTGTCTTTGGCATAAATCTTGCCGAACTCATCAACAAGGGCGCAGGTGGTAAGTACACCATCAATATCTACGCCGGCAACCAGGTTTTTCATACAGAAGAACAGTATAACAGCTTTAAATCACGCAAATTTAGCAAAAATTGTTATTTTTGCGCCTTATAATATAATATTAAAAACACTTTGCAATGGAGCAGAACTACAAGAAAATAATCATTGCACTGGCGGCTGTTGCCGTTGTGCTTTTGGGTGTACTTATATTTGTATACGTAGACAGGAACAGTATCATCAACGATCTTACCATTGAGAAGGACGACCTTACAGCCCAGATGGTAGAGCTTCAGAACGATTACGCAAACCTTTCAACTGCCAACGATACCCTTAATGCTGAACTTGCTTTGGAGAGGGAGAAAGTTGCACAGCTTTTGGAGAGGGTAAAGAAAACTGAGGCATCCAACAAGGCAAAACTCTTGAAATATGAGAGGGAGCTGGGTACTCTAAGGACAATCATGCGCGGTTATATCAAGCAGATTGATTCATTGAACACTTTGAATACTGAGTTGAGGGTTGCTGCTGCAAAGGCAAAGAAAGAGGCAAAAGAGAGCAAGACCCAGTACGAGAACCTCAAGAGCACTACAGAGGAGCTTGGCAAGCAGGTTGAGCTTGGTGCAATCATCAAAGGCAGGGGTATGACAGTTGTTGCAGTAAATTCAAACGGCAAGGAAACAGACAGAAGCAGCAGAGTTCAGAAACTTAAAGCGTGTCTTAACCTTGTAGAGAACTCAATTGCTCCTAAAGGCCCTAAGAAAGTGTATATCAGAGTAAAAGGCCCGGATGGAATCCTTATGACCGACAACCCTATGCAGATGTTCACAATCTCAGGTGAGGAGATGATCTATTCGGCATCCAGAGAGGTTGACTATCAGGGCAGCGAGGTAGAGGTTTGTATCTACTTTGAGACTGTAGAGCAGTTTGTAAAAGGTGTATACAGCGTTGAGGCATACACTACAGAAACCAAACTTGGTTCAGCTGATCTTTTGTTGAAATAAATTCCGCTGTGGCAGGCATCTACATACATATCCCTTTCTGCAACCAGTTCTGTACTTACTGCAACTTCTACTCAGTAAAGGGAAAGGCTCTCAGAAACAGCTTTGTAGCGGCATTGCACAGGGAAATTGAGGATAAAAAACTTTTTTTTCATGGTTCAGGGGTTGCTCCTCAGACAGTATATGTCGGAGGAGGGACCCCTTCGCTTTTGCAGGCATCCCAGCTGGGAGAGATTCTCAGCCACATAAAGGAAGCATTCAATTTCATACCGGTTGAGGCCACCGTTGAGGTTAATCCCGACGACATCACACCCCAATATGCCCGGGAACTTTTTCAGGCAGGATTCAACCGGGTAAGCATGGGTGTGCAGTCTTTCCATGACTCCCATCTTCTTTGGATGAACCGCAGGCATTCGGGGGAGCAGGCAGTGCAGGCATACAGGAACCTCAGGGATGCCGGTTTTACCAACATCAGCCTCGATCTCATCTTTGGCTATGGAGGACTTTCCATGCAGCAGTGGAAGGAAAATGTCGGGAAGATAATGGAGCTCTCGCCTGAACACATCTCTGCCTATCAGATGAGCATTGAGCCCGGAAGTGCCTTGTGCAAGCTGTTGGAGAAGGGAGAATATGATCTTGTTCCCGACAGTCTGTGCCATGAGCAGTATTCGGTGCTGCAGCAGATGCTTGCTGAAGGGGGGTATACACAATATGAAATCTCCAACTTTGCCCGCATGGATTCTGAAGGCAATCTGATGATATCCAAGCATAACAGTTCCTATTGGACCAAAGAACCATACCTGGGGCTTGGTCCTGCCGCACACTCCTACAACGGCCGGCAGCGTCTGTGGAACGGCAACAGCGTAACCGCCTACTGCAGGCACTACACGGAAATGCCCATTATGACGACGTCAAAAAGGTCACTTTTGGAGTTTGGCGGTTATGAAGAGCTTACCACAGAGGATGTTTTCAATGAGTCCATCATGTTGGGTCTGAGGACTGTGGAGGGTGTTTTGCTCTCTTCCCTGGACCAGTCTCTCCTGTTGGAGGTAAGGGGAGAGATTTCAAGGCATTGCCGTTTGGGTAATCTTGTGATGGAGGGGGATAAAATAAGAATCCCGTCTGAAAAGCTGTTTGTTTCAGACGGGATAATAAAGGATTTGTTTATCTAGTGATTAGCAGCAGCAAATTCCGTTTGCTACAAGATAACCTTTAACTGCTACAGCAATAAATACAAGTACGATAACTGAAGATACAAAGATACCTGCAACTTTCCAGCGTTTCATCCAGATGTTGTTGTTAAGGCCTAGAGTGTGGAATGCGCTCCAGAAACCGTGGTTCATGTGCAACCAAAGAGCTACAAACCATACAATGTAAAGGGCAACTACCCACCACTGTTTGAAAGTCTGGTGAAGAAGTGCTGCACCGTCGTGGGTGTACTCCTGTCCAAGGAACATAGGAAGCTGCATCTTAGCCCAGAAATGTGTAAGGTGGAAACCTAGAACACCAAGAACGATGATTCCAAGAACCAACATGTTCTTTGAAGCCCAGTCATCAGTCTGTGCCTTGTTAGGTACGGCATATCTTTGGGTACCTCTAGCCTTGTAGTTCATGCAGTTCAGAACAAATGCATAAACGATGTGCACTACAAAACCTGCTGCAAGAACAGGAACCATTACTGAAATTATAGGCAAAGCCATGAACTCGCAACCTGCGTTGAATGCCTCATTGCTGATTAGAGACAAGCCGTTTACAAACGCATGAACGCACATGAAGACAATAAGGAAAAGACCGCTGACACTCATGATCAGTTTCTTTCCAATTGAAGATGTAAAGATATTAGCCATATCAAATAAATAGTTTTAAAATTTTCTTAATCAAGGCGGATTATATACGCATCCGGAATACAAAGATAAACTCTTAGTTGCAATTTTCATAATCTTTGGTTACTTTTGTTTTACATTTATTTGAAAAAAGGATGAAGTACAAAAGGATATTGCTCAAGCTGAGCGGAGAGAGTCTTGGCGGAGAAAAAGGGGTGGGCCTTGATGTAAATATGATGGCCCAGTATGCTAAAGAGATTGCCAAAGTTGCACAGAGCGGTGTGCAGATTGCAATTGTAATTGGCGGAGGCAACATTTTCAGAGGTGTAACCGGCGTGGGAAAAGGTTTCAGCAGGGTTAAGGGTGACCAGATGGGAATGTTGGCAACAGTAATCAACAGTATAGGACTTTCAATGAGCATCAAGTCTGAGGGTATTGATGCAGAGGTGTTCACCTCTACCCCTATGGAGCCAATGGCAAGATACTATGCAAAGGAGAAGGCTCTTGAGGTGATGGAGAAAGGTGGCGTTGCTATCATTGCCGGAGGTACAGGAAATCCTTTCTTCACAACAGATTCAGCTTCAGCCCTAAGGGCATGTGAGATTGAGGCGGACGCACTCCTTAAAGGTACAAGGGTAGACGGCGTCTACACTGCAGACCCTGAGAAGGATCCTACAGCAACAAAATATGAGACACTTACATTTGACAAGGCACTTGCAGACAACCTGAGAATCATGGACCAGACTGCATTTGCACTTTGCAAGGAGAACAACATGCCTATCATTGTATTTGACATGAACAAGGTGGGCAACCTTTATGATCTTATGCAGGGGGGCAACGTAGGTACAGTAGTTTCAAACAAATAGCAATTTAAAAACTTACAGATATGGATATTAGCGTTTCTAAAGAATGTATTGCGCAGGCTAAGGAGAAAATGAACAAGGCATTGGCGCACTTGGAGGATGAGTTGAGAAACTTCAAGGCAGGCAAGGCAAATCCTGCAATCTTCAATTCGGTAATGGTAGACTACTACGGTTCTGCAACTCCAGTTCCACAGGTAGCCAGCATCAATACCCCAGATGCAAAGACCATCATTATCCAGCCATGGGAGAAAAAATTGATCCCTGCAATTGAGAAAGCAATTATGGATGCAAACCTTGGCTTTACCCCTGCAAACAATGGCGAGCAGATCAGAATCAACATCCCTGCACTTACTGAGGACCGCAGAAAGGAGCTTGTAAAACAGGCTAAAACTGAGGGTGAGACTGCAAAAGTAAGCGTAAGAAATGCACGTAGAGATGTTATTGA
>JAGBTG010000055.1 GCA_017631435.1 Bacteroidales bacterium
ACTGAACATCATAACGCTCTTTATCCTCTTTGCCGGACTCTGCCTTCTCCTTGTCATCTGGAGAAAGTTCTCCTATTCTCAAATAATCCTTCTTGTGTTTTACCTTTTTCTCGGCCATAGCTGCTACCAGCTTGTCCTTCATTGGATTGGCAAGCTCAAGCTCCTTGTAGAACATGTATTCAGCTGGTCTGTTGAGCATCCAGTAAGTATATGCCCTTATGACAGCCCTGTCTGTAGAGTTCATTTCAGGAACTACTATATAGCCCTGAAAATTATTGCCAATGCGGCGGATCTTCTTCCTTACTACAACCTCCTTCACATACTCCGCATATTGGGAAAAGCTCCTGTCATTTCTATATAGCTGGTCATTTATCAGCTCCACATAAATATAATTAGACTCGTCAAACTCACTGGCATATGAAGCGTTCTCCACATAACCGCTGAACCAGATGGTATCTGTGGCAAAGTAGACATCCTTGTCTGTATGGAGGTATACTTTTTCTGGAGAAAGAAGTTTTGAGTAATTATGGAAAAGTTCCTTCTGTTTGCTTGATTCTGTTTGTGCGCTTGCGGTTGAAAGTGACAATGCAGCGCATATCAGCAGGGCCAGTTTTCTGTACATATTTAGTGCTTTTAAGTTATTCTTTTAAGCAAAGGTACTTGATAAAAGTTTTACATGTGCATTTTTAAAAAATTTAATCAGTTGATTATCTTGCATTTAACAGGTTTTACACAGTAACAAATCTGGCAATGTTTAACATTTAATCCAATCGGGCACGTTTCCCCAACAAAATGTTCCCCACCTCAAGACCTCTGGCACATATTGGTATGATTTTGTGCCCAGGCAGGTATCCCAACCCCCTCCCGGGCACATTCAGATACCATTCTGTGCCCACAACACAACTGTCGGGAACAAAATCAAATGAAATTGTTCCCGACAGAATATTAACATTCCCCCCTCCAGCACCACATAGCTGCAGGAGTGCAATTTATTTCCTCCTTGAAGCCGGTTCGCTTTCCACCTTCCTCTCAATGATCTTCTCCGCATAGTGATACTGTCGGGAAGAAGACCTGCCTTCCACTTCTATGCGGTAGTTGCTGTCTGAATCAGAGGTGTAGAAACTGATGTATCCAACTCCATTTGAGTCAAACTGAACTGATGGATTCCAATAGAGAGTTATCCTTTTGTCTTCTACACTGGATTTTTTCTTGTCGGGAGAATCATATTTAGGAGTATAGAACTTTGCCGGTTTCTGCCAGCCTAAAGGGTAATCACAAGCCACATTATACGGAATTGCATCTGACCGCACATAAGGCTTTGTCCTCACCATCAGCACAGGAAAAGGGCACAAGTCTCCAGAGCTGAATGCCGGCTGGAACGGTGCGGCATTTACCCCAGACACATATATTATTGACTCAACATCTGATAATGGAAGTGTGAGAACATTGTTTACAGCTTCTTCAGGATATATAAAAGTTCCATTCAGGTATACCAATACAACAGCTGTACGTTTGGTTTTACCTTTGGACATATAAACTCCATCTGAAAATGAAGCCGCAGAAACATATGGGCCTATTAATGATCCCGACGGAACTTCATCTTCCTTTACCTCAAATTCCTCAGGAGCCCTATGGGCCATCTTCAAATATGTAGGAAGCTCTATTTCATCGGACGGTCCACCCAAAAACTGTCTTACACCGGTATAAGTTGCCTCAACATAGGCTGCCACATCATAGTTCCTTGCATAGGATTTCATATCCAAGGTATCTCTGAACCACTCTCTTCGGATAGGATAATCAGGCAATGGCGATGGAGAATTTTTTGGTGCTATAGTTTGTGATGTGACTATCACAGGATTCAGCTCAAATTCCATTGAATGATCCACATCTTCGTTATTATAGTATATTGTTTCAACTATTTTTTTGTATTCATCGGTGTATTTTATTTTATTGTTCTTAACCGGATATTCAAATATTGGTGCAAAATAGTCGTTCTGAAGAATTGGAGTATGTTTTTGGCTTCGCCCGTTTTTACCTACTGCACTTACAATAAATCTTGTATCTTCGGGAAAAGAGACATCCTTGAGTACAAAATATCCTGAATCAATCTGTCCCATAGCTTTAAAACCTATTGATGGTGCCAAGAACGAAACTGTTGATTTTTTTGTCAGTCCCATTGGGTTTACTACCTTACCGAATAAAGTTTGCGTATACTCCCTTCCGAAATATGGCATTTGAGTTTTTGACTGGACTATTTCACTAATATCATAATATCTCCATCCCTGAGTCTGCATAAGCATATCCGCCCTGTGCATTCTGATTGAAAGTGGAATACTGTCATTAAAATACCAATCCAAATTCTCAATATAACCATGCAGTTCACTCTTTAGAAGCATATATGACTTAATGGTTGTTTTTTCTACGTTGTCCGTAGTCCCAATATCAGTTACAGCAACCGAGAAATTAGATGTTCCGTCCAACATGTGTGATGGAATCTGTATCTGTACATTAACCTGTTCCCGGTTTCTATATCTCTGTTTATCGGCAGTGACTGACAAATATTTCTGTGCAGGAGGAAGTATCACAAAGGGCCTCTCAGCATAAATATTACCATGGGCATCCAATACAGAAACTATATGTATGCCTGGAATTAGAGAACATAATTTTATTGCTACATTTTCAGCATTTTTGGCCAAATGTCTGCTATAATAGATCTCTGAACCATTATGGATAAACAGACGGAGTTCCTTTTGCAGACATGCACTACTGGCTTTAATTGAAAGTTTTATCAAATCATTGTTTCCAAATTCTTCTATACCTGTAATTGAGAATCCTGCATTTATCGTCACCCCTTCCTTCAGGGCTGTTGCAAATCTTACTGGTTTACCTTCATATCCCATTGAATCTTTAACTGTAGCCAATAGTCCTTCATTGGGAAAATCTGGTACCACGACCTTGCCAAATCCCAGAGAATCGGTGCTATATGCCGCTACAACATCCCCTTGTAAATTCAATATCTCCCCAAACACAGCTGCCCCACTACCAGTTACATCAATTGACTTCACGAACAGCACTGAAAAGTTCCCCTCCACACAGTTGCCACTTTCTGGCAAAAATTGCACGTCATACCTCTCTCCATCCGATGAATTTTCTCTTTCCAATTTTTCTTTTTCATTAAACGGTATTTCTCCCAATTTAAGATACTCCTTCTTATCCTTTACACCATTGTCATGCATTGATTGAACCAGTTTATCCTTCATCGGATTGGTAATATCCAGCTCCTTGTAAAACATATACTCAACAGGCCTGTTCAGCATCCAATAAGTATAGGCCCTTATAATGACCTTCCCTGTTGACTGCATCTCTGGAACTGCGATGTAGCCTTCAAAGATATTCTTTGTTCTTCGTATCTTCTTTCTTACAATTACATTGCTTTCATACTTGGAATAATTTGTCAAACTCCTTTCATCTCTCTGTACCTGTTTACCTATCAGCTCCACATAAATGTAGTTTGACTCTTCAAACTCACTCGCATATGAAGCATTCTCAACATAACCGCTGAACCAGATGGTATCAGTTGCAAAGTAGACATCCTTATCTGTGTGGAGGTATACCTTTTCCGGAGAAAGGAGTTTTGAGTAATTATGGAAAAGTTCCTTCTGTTTGCTTGATTCTGTTTGTGCGCTTGCGGTTGAAAGTGACAATGCAGCGCATATCAGCAGGGCCAGTTTTCTGTACATATTTAGTACTTTTAAGTTATTCTTTTAAGCAAAGATACTTGATAAACGTTTTACATGTACATTTTCAAGAAAATTTAACTAGTTGTCTATCTGTTAGTTACAAACCTCTACACAGCAACATATCAAGCTATGTTTAACATTTAATCCAACCGGGCACGTTTCCCCAACGAAATGCCCTAGAACAAAAAAAGGGCAGCCAACCGGCCGCCCTCCCAATTCCTGCTTTAAGCAGATTATTTCAAACCTCTGTTTTTCAATAGAGGGTCAATTCCCGGCTGTTTGCCTCTGAAATTGATGTAAAGGTCCATTGCGTCTTTCTCGCCTGCTACCTCAAGGATCTCAGTGCGGTATTTGTTTGCAACCTCCTGGTTGAAGATGTCGCCTGTCTCTACAAATGCATCGTAAGCGTCTGCGTCAAGAACCTCTGCCCAGATGTAGCTGTAGTAGCCTGCAGTGTATCCGCCAGAGAAGGTGTGGCTGAAGTATGTGCTTCTGTAGCGTGAAGGAATCTGTGAAAGGATACCTCTGTCACCAAGTACTTTTGCCTCAAATTTCTCAACATCAAGGTCTGCAGGGATCTCTTTCAATACGTGGAAGTCCATATCAAGGTATGATGCAGCCAAGTACTCAACGGTAGCAAAGCCCTGGCCGTATTTGCCGGCTTTCTCCATTTTCTCTACCAACTCCTGAGGGATAACCTCACCTGTCTGGTAGTGTTTTGCATATACTTTAAGAACCTCAGGCTCAAATGCCCAGTGCTCGTTAAGCTGTGATGGAAGCTCCACAAAATCTCTTGGGTAACCGCCCATTCCCTGGTATTTTACATCTTTTAGCAAGCTTGCCAAACCGTGGCCGAACTCGTGGAAGTATGTAGCAACCTCATCAGTTGTAAGAAGTGCAGGTTTGTCACCTACCGGTCTTGTAAAGTTACCGCAGATAGTTACTAGAGGAAGAACTCTCTCACCGTTCTTGTAAGACTGGCCTCTGAAACCGCCGCACCATGCACCGGCTCTCTTCTGGCCAGGACGTGCGAACATATCAAAGAATACGATACCGGTTACTGTGCCGTCGTTGTCGTATACCTCAAATGCCTCTGCCTCCTCGTGAGGAAGTGGAACGTTCTCCAATTTCTTGAATGTAAGACCGAACAGTTTGTTTGCAACATGGAATACACCCTCTCTTACATTGTCAATCTGGAAGTATGGAGCCATCTCCTCCTCGCTAAGGTTGAATTTCTCCTTCATTGCCTTCTGAGCGTAGTATCTCCAGTCCCAAGCCTCAAGAGTGATGTTTGAGCCCTCTTTTGCAATGATTTTCTGCATGTCTTTAGCCTCAGCTTTGGCAGCTTTCAATGCAGGCGCCCAAATCTGGTCCAAAAGCTCGTATACAGCCTCTGGAGTCTTGGCCATTCTGTCCTCAAGGATGTAAGCTGCAGCAGTCTCAGCACCCATAATCTGGGCTCTCTTAAGTCTCAACTCAACAAGTTTCTTGATAACCTCTTTGTTATCGTTCTCGTTGTTGTTGTTACATCTGTTAAGGTAAGCGGTAAGGATCTGTTTTCTGAGCTCTCTGTTCTCTGCGTTAGCCAAGAAAGGCATTACACTAGGGTTGTCAAGGCCAAAGAACCATTTGCCCTCCTGGCCAGCTTTCTTGGCTCTAGCAGCAGCCTCAGCAATCTGGTCTGCAGTAAGGCCTGCCAAATCGGCCTCGTTCTCTACAACTAGAGTGTAGGCAGCAGTCTCAAGCAAAGCGTTCTGTGAGAACTGAAGCTGCAATGCAGAGATCTCTGCGCTAATCTGCTTCAACTCCTCTTTTTTCTCTGCAGGAAGGTTTGCACCACCTCTCTCAAAGCCTTTGTAGATCTCCTCTACAGCTCTAAGCTGCTGAGGGTTCAAGCCCATTTCGTTTCTTTTCTCGTATACAGCCTTGATTCTCTGGAAAAGTTTCTCGTTAAGGCTGATAGAGCTGTAGTGTGCACTCTGAAGCGGTGAAAGCTCCTTTGCAATAGCCTGCAGCTCAGGTGACGATTTTACGCCATTTGCACTGCTGAACACAGCCGATACATTTGAAAGCAGCTCGCCTGTATTTGCGTATGCCTCAATTGTATTCTCAAATGTAGGCTCCTCAGTGTTGTTTACAATAGCATCAATCTCTGCAATTTCTGCTGCCATTGCAGCCTTGAATGCAGGAAGGTAATGCTCAGGTTGTACCTGCTCAAACGGTGGAATTCCGTAAGGGGTATTCCACTCCACAAGTAGCGGATTCTCAGCAGCCTGGTTGGCACACGACGAAGCCAATACCCCTGCCGAAAGTAGAGATAGCAATACTTTTTTCATATTAAATTAGTGTTAAGTTATGGATTTTCCGCACAAAGCGCCTAGCCCAAGTAGCTCTTTAGCAACTTGCTTCTTGCACTGTGTCTTAGTCTTCTGATGGCTTTCTCCTTAATCTGTCTCACACGCTCTCTGGTAAGACCGAAATACTCGCCAATCTCCTCCAAGGTCATCTCCTGAGCACCAATTCCAAAGAAATATTTTACAATATCCCTCTCCCTCTCTGTAAGGGTAGAAAGCGCTCTCTCAATCTCCTTGTTCAAAGACTCATTTACAAGGCCCCTGTCTGCATTTGGAGAATCTGAGTTTACCAACACATCCAAAAGGCTGTTGTCCTCACCGTCTACAAACGGAGCATCCACAGATACGTGTCTTCCCGAAACTCTCAGTGTATCTGCGATTTTCTCCCTTGGGATCTCAAGTATATCAGCAAGCTCCTCAGGTGAAGGCATACGCTCGTTCTCCTGCTCAAATTTTGAAAGGGCCTTGTTGATCTTGTTAAGTGATCCAACCTGGTTCAAAGGCAAACGTACAATTCTCGACTGCTCAGCCAAAGCCTGCAGAATGGACTGTCTGATCCACCAAACAGCATAAGAGATGAATTTGAAACCTCTGGTCTCGTCAAACTTCTCAGCAGCTTTGATAAGTCCAAGGTTACCCTCGTTGATAAGGTCAGGCAAGCTCAAGCCCTGGTTCTGATACTGTTTTGCAACAGAAACCACAAACCTCAAGTTTGCTCTGGTAAGTTTCTCCAAAGCCTCCTGGTCTCCTTTTTTGATTCTTTGGGCTAGTTCTACCTCTTCCTCAACTGTAATCAGTTCCTCTCTACCAATTTCCTGTAGATATTTATCCAGAGAAGCACTCTCTCTGTTTGTGATTGATTTGGTTATCTTTAACTGTCTCATGTGGATATTTTAACGCGCAAAAGTAAGCATTTTATTTCAATTAAACACCAACTCCATAATAATAAACATCACCATTGCGGTAAACACCCTCAACAAGGAATCCCCTTTTTGTCTTCCCGATAATCTCAAGTGCCTCTTTTACAGAACTTACAGGCATCTGGTTTATATGGGTTATAATAAGGCCCTTCTGTACACCGGCCTCCTTGAATTTTCCTTTTTCAAGCTCTTTTACCTCAACTCCTCCCCTCAACCTCAACTTCTTGAGCAACGCAGCATCAGGCTCACCCAATGTTGCACCATAAATTACAGGATTATCCTCACTTGCCTGGGCAATATTCTGCTGGGCAGAACCCAATACAGCCTCAAGTTCAATCTCCTTTCCGTCTCTGAACACAAGAAGCTTGACTACATCTTCAGGCTTGTAGGCATTTACTGCAGCCTGTACATCAGACGGGCTCTTCACCTTCTTGCCATTGATTGCAACAAGAATATCCCCCTCATACACGCCAGCCTTATCCGCTGCACTGCCACGGCCCACCTCTGCAACATAAACTCCGCTGAAGTTCCCTTTCATCCCTGCCAAAGAGGCAAGCTCCTGGGTAAGTTCCTGCATTGAGATTCCAAGAAGGGCCCTGCGGACTGTACCAAACTCTTTAATGTCATCCACAACCTTCTTCACAATGGCAACCGGAACCGCAAAAGAATAACCTGTATAAGAACCGGTATTTGAAGCAATTGCAGTATTGATTCCCACAAGTTCTCCCCTGGTGTTCACAAGTGCTCCGCCGCTGTTTCCGGGGTTAACTGCAGCATCCGTCTGGATGAATGACTCAATCTTGAATTCGCCTTTCATATCGGGAAGAGAACGCCCTTTTGCACTTACAATACCTGCTGTAATTGTACTTCTCAAATTGAACGGACTGCCAATTGCAAGTACCCACTCTCCCAACCTCAACGAGTCAGAGTCGCCAAAAGGAATTACAGGAAGCCCTTCGGCTTCAATCTTCAAAAGTGCAACATCGGTAACAGGGTCTGTACCCACCAATGTTGCAGGGTATGTCTTGTTGTCGTTCAGGGTAACCTCAATGGTCTCTCCTCCGGCTATCACGTGGTTGTTGGTTGCAATGTAACCGTCGGGAGTAATGATAACTCCAGAACCTGTTCCCACACTCTCCCTAGGCATTGGCTGGCTATAGCCAAAAAAATGCTCAAGGATTGATGCCTCCCTCTGCTTGTGCCTTTTTACCACCTTCACAAAAACTACGGCATCCACACTGTTCTCAGCCGCATATGTAAAATCCGGAAAATTCTGTTGTTCAAGGGTTATGGCCCTCACTGAAGGTTTGTCGGGAGTCTCATAAAAGAAACTTCCCTTCTCACATGAAGTGTATTTCATTACCGCTACAGATGCCACTGTACTCAACACTACAGACAACAGCAAAATTGTCAAAGTCCTTTTCATATTTCCTTCTTATTAAAATTTGGTTTATAATCTCAAATTATATGCCAAAAGTAATTTTGAATTATTATAAATTATTTTTATATTTGTCAACCGTTAATATATACTGATATGAGATTGATTTCTTACATTCTTGCCTCATTCCTTTCAATTTCTGTCTGCCTTGCACAGAATGGAGGACAAAGTTTCCGGATAGGCAAACCCGAGACTTCATTATTCCAAATGGAAAAGTACGCCAAAGACTCCACAGCCCCGGCTGTAATGATAAATGACGAATTCTATGTCTACTACAGGATAAGCTCTTCTGCAGATATCTGGAAGTATACAACAATAAACAGGCGAATAAAGGTACTGGCCAATGAAGGTGTAAAATATGCCGATGTTGCCATTCAGCTCTACCATCCCGGATCACACACAGAGGCCGTGGATAACATTGACGCTTGCGCCCTGAACTGGGAAAACGGGAAAATTGTAAAAAGCCCGCTAAAAAAAAATCTGATCTTCAAGGAGAAAGTTGACAGGGACATAACCATAACAAAATTTACAATCCCCAATGTTAAAGTTGGAACTGTAATAGACTATACCTATACTATAAAGTCTTCCAGACTTTTGGATATCCCTACACATATATTCCAATATGACATTCCGGTTGCCAACGCCATAGCACAATACAAGGTTCCCGACTACCTTATCTTTAACGTTGACCTTACCAACAATATTGGAATAGCCATAACAAAGGAGACAAGTTCAGAGAGCTACCAGCTTGGATACCAGATGGGAAATACCAGAACCACCATGCACGAGAGCGTGATTACCGCCACTGCAAAGGATATCCCGCGCGTAGAGAAGGAGCCTTATGTCTGGAACTACAGGAACTACATCAACAAGATATCACTTGAACTTTATGCAACCCAGTTCCCTGGAGATTTCTACAGGAAGATAACATCAGACTGGGAGGCAGTAAACGATGTGCTTGAACACTCTGACTTCACAGACCACATGTGGATGTCAAATCCGCTGAAGGATGAGACCTCCGCTGCAATAAGCGGAGCAGCAACCGACGAGGAGAAAATAAGGGCAATCCTTAAGCTGCTGCACTCCAAAATCAAATGGAACGAGGACTACAGCCTTGTATCAGACTCCCCTAAAGGGGCCCTTGCAAAAGGGAGCGGCAATTCAGCCCACATCAACTTCCTGCTCAACTCCATGCTTAAAACTGCAGGATTTGAGACCCAGTTCCTCCTTATGAATCCGCAGCCGTTCACCAAGATGATAAAGCCTACCCTGGACAACATCAACCATTTTGTACTGCAGGTGAAGCTTTCGGACGGCAGCCTGTGCTATGTAGACGGTACCAGCATATATGGAGACATCAACATCCTTCCGCCTGAAATAATGGTGGACAGGGCCCATCTGTACGGCGACAACTCCTTCAACTACATAGACTTGTCAAAGCTCACCAAAAACAATTTCAGGAAAACCATAACCGGAGAAATTACCCCAGACGGTGAAATGCTCCTGTCAGTACAGGAAACCTACAGGAACATGGAGGCATACTCCCAAAACACAGCTATGGCCAAATTCAGCAATGAGGATGAATATCTTGAGATGCTGGAAGACAAGCTTGGGAGTGAAGTTGCAGACTACTCCTGCAACCAGAGCAATACGCTTGTTGAGCAGAGCTACAAATACAAGAAGGCTCCCGACGGCACCAGCGGCTACATCTACATGAGCGCCCTCTTTACACCGCTGCTTGAAGAGAACCCGTTTCAGGCAGAGACAAGGAAGTTCCCTATTGAGTTCAAGTTCAGCTCAACAAAACAGATAGCATACTCATTGAAGCTTCCTGAAGGATACACCGTAGAGGAACTTCCTGCCAGCATATACGCACAGGCAGGAAAAGGCGGAATGACTGCCAGGTTCACCATAACCTGCAGGGACAACCTGCTGACCGGCTCGCTAACCTACACAATGGACAGGCTCGCCTACTCTTCAACTGAATATGCAGACATCAAAAGATTCTTTGAAGTGCTTGTAGAGCTCTCGCAGAAACAGATCATAATCAAGCGTAAATAATAGCGCCATGAAAAAGACAATGCTTGCCATAGCCGTCCTGGTTGCTGCTGTAGCCGCATCATTTGCCCAGCCAAAGAGGATCCCGAATGCCAATTTCATTCCCGACAGCCTCAAGCAGGGAGCATGCGCTGTAGTAAGGACGGACAGTACCATTACAGAGTGCACCAGCCCTCTGATGATGACATCCAGGCATGTCTTTACAATAACCGTGCTCAACAAGGACGGTGCAGAATACGGGCACTTTGTAGAGCACACAAAGAAAGGGAGCTCCCTCAAGGGGTTTTCAGGGACACTGTATGATGCAAACGGTGCAAAGAAGCGCACCTTCTGGAAAAACGACCTCACCTCAACAGGCCTCTCCACAAATACTGCTGACGACTACACCACCCACTATCTGGAGATATCCAGCCCCTCATATCCATACACCATAACGTGGGAGTGGGAAGTATCCCATTCAAACGGATATATCTCCATACCTCCATTTGCTCCGGCATACTACACGGGGGTGTCTGTAGAGAGGGCTTCATACACCCTTATAACCCACAACAACAGACAATACAGCAGCAAGGCTGTAAATACAGACATCCGTCCGGAAGTACATATAGAAAAGAACACAAGGACAGAAGTATGGCGCATGAGCGGACTTCGTCCATACAGGGAAGATGCATTCATGCCCCCATCCAAAAGTGTCCTTCCCCACATCTACTTCACCCCTCACGAATTCCATTACCTGGGAACAAGGGGAAATGCCTCAACATGGGAAGAGTACGGCAAATGGCAATGGTCCCTTATGGAAGGGCGTGACATACTCCCTCCGGAGCTCAAGCAGGCCGTGCACTCAATAACAGATACAATCCCATTAAGGCGTGAAAAGATTAAGGCACTGTACAATTACCTGGGCAGGACAACCAGATACGTAAGCATACAGCTGGGCCTTGGGAGCCTGCAGCCCATGAGTGCAGAAGAGGTATATAAAAACGGATTTGGAGACTGCAAGGGGTTAAGCAACTACCTCAAGGCAATGCTCAAGGAGTGCGGCATTGAATCCCATTATGCAGAGATAAACACCAAATATCCGCGTATACTCAAAGACAACACATCCGTACTCCAGACCAACCACGTAGTGCTCAAGGTGCCGGATCCGGCCGGAGACCTGTGGCTGGAATGCACAAATCCGCAGATTCCGTTCGGCTACATACATGAAGATATTGCCGGCCACGATGCAGTAGTATACTCAAACGGCACAGCACACATAGAGACAGTACCGTCATACCCCGACACCCTCAACAGGATAGTCTCAAACGTAACTGTAAAAATGGACAACAATGGCGAGTGCCTGATAAGGATAAAGGAAACATATGCCAACCGCTGTGCGGAGCAGCTGCTTGGGCTCTCTTCAGAAGACCTGAATACACAGAAAGAGCTCCTCAAGGGGCAGCTGAAAATCCCGTCATGCACCGTTGATTCAGTATTCATAACCGAGCATCATACACAAAGGCCTTCAGTGGAGCTGGAATATGTGTGCCGCTCCACCAGCTGGATCCGGCACAGCAGCGGCAGAATCTTTATACCGGCATCAATATTCAAGGGGCAACAGGACAGATTCAACCGCAAAAGGGAACTGGACATTGAGATCTCCTCCGGACACGTATGGGAAAGTTCCCTCACTATAGAACTCCCTGGAACGTACATAATGGAATCCGGCATTGCAGATGTTGACACAACAAGCTGCATGGGGTACTACAGATGCTCCTCCAGCATAAGCGGCAACAGGGTGGAGATTATAAGCAGCAGGAAATACATGCGGGGAAAATACCCTAAAGAAATGGCCGGACAAATCAAGGGGTTCATCTCCATTGCAACAGGTCTTGCGGAGAAAAAAATAATCCTCCGGAAGCAGTAGGCTATCTACATTTTTGCTATATTTGTGATTCAATTTTAAGAGATAGAACCATGAAGTTTATTGTATCAAGTACAGATTTATTGCAGGGGCTGTTGCAGGTCCAGAAGGTTATTGCATCCAAGAGTTCACTTCCTGTTTTGGACAATTTTCTCCTTACTTTGGAGGATAATTCACTTACCATTACAGGATCAGACGGAGACAATACCCTAAAGACAGTTATGGCCATCAATGAGGTTATGGAGGGAGGAGAAATTACTGTACCCGCCAAACTTCTTACAGATTCACTCAAGGAACTCCCTACCCAGCCAATTGAGTTTGTTTCTTATCCCGACAGAGGCATTGTAAACATCAACTGGGCAAGTGGAAGCGCACAGATCCCATTCTCCGGAGCAGAGGACTACCCTACCCTCAGACCTCTTGAAAACCCTACCGTTATAAGGATGAAGGGTTCAGTTCTTGCAGAGGGTATCAATAGCACATTGTATGCTACCGGCGACGAGGAGCTCAGACCTGTCCTTAACGGAATCTACTTTGACATTGACACTGAGTCTACCACTCTTGTGGCTTCAAATGCCAACAAACTGGTATACTACAGAAGGCATGATATCAAATCAGAGGCACCTGTTGCCTTCATCCTGCCAAAGAAACCGGCAAACATCCTTAAGGCAAACCTTGCCAAAGCTATGGATGAGGAGGTTGAGATTACATTTGACAGCAGCAAGAATGCATATTTCAAGTTCAACTCGTTCCTTGTATTCTGCAAGCTTATTGAGGGAACATATCCTGCCTACAAGAGCGTTATCCCTAAAAACAACACAAATGTGATTACCGTAAGCCGTACAGAGCTTCTTAACGCAACAAAACGCGTTTCTGTATGTTCAAACCAGGCTACCGGCCAGATTGTGTTCAAATTGAGCATGAACCAGATTACAATCACAGCTCAGGACCTCGATTTCTCAATGAGTGCAACCGAGACCCTTGGATGCGACTACCAGGGAGACCCTATGGAGATTGGCTTCAAGTCATCTTTCCTTATTGAGATTCTTGGCAACCTCGGTTACGACCAGATCTGCATCATGCTTGCAGACCCTCACAGGGCTGCCCTTATCCAGCCTGCAGTGCAGACAGAGCCTGATGAGGAGATTTGCGCATTGCTTATGCCAATGAGAATTAACTAGTACTGCCATGCAACTCAATCTTAAGAACCCTATAGTATTTTTCGACATTGAGAGCACAGGCCTCAATGTTGCCACAGACCGTATTGTGGAGATTTGTGCCGTAAAGGTGATGCCCAACGGGGAGAAGGAGGTAAAGACCAGAAGGTTAAACCCTACAATCCCTATCTCGGCAGAGGCCCAGGCTGTACATGGCATATCAAATGAAGATGTAAAGGACTGCCCTACCTTCAAGGAGATTGCAAAGAGCCTTGCAAAGTGGATGGAGGGATGCGATTTTGCAGGATACAACTCAATAAAGTTTGACATTCCCCTTTTGGCAGAGGAGTTCCTCAGAGTTGGAATTGACTTTGATTTCCGCAAGAGGAACCTTGTGGATGTACAGAACATCTTCCACAAGATGGAACAGAGAACCCTTTCTGCAGCATACAAGTTCTACTGCCAGAAAGACCTTGAGAACGCCCACTCTGCAGAGGCAGACACGTTGGCTACATACGAGATCCTTCTCGGGCAGCTTGACAGATATGCAGACACCCTTGAGAACGATGTAAAGAAACTTGCAGAGTTCTCAACCAAGACCAAACTTGTAGATTATGCAGGACGCATTGTACTCAACGAGAAGGAGGTTCCGGTAATCAACTTTGGAAAGCACAAGGGAAAACCTGTAGAAGAGGTGTTCAGGACAGAGCCAAGCTACTACTCATGGATGATGAATGGAGACTTCACCCTCGACACCAAGAAAGTAATTACAGAGATAAAGCTCAATATGAGATAAACTTTATCCTTGCAAATGCGTTAATACAGTGAATATAATAACAATACCATACAGCAGCGGGAGCTTTTACTTGAGGCCGGACACATCTCTCAACAGGGATAGCAACGACTATTTCTGTCCGGAAGAAGTAACTGAACTCGCTGCTGCTGTATTCATTTATGCCAAGGCCATAAAGGCCGGCAAATGCGTTTCTGCAAAGTTTGCAGGAAGATACTACAACAGCATTGGCAAAGGTGTGCAGCTGGTTGCAAACAATCTTATTGGAGATGATCCATGCAACTGGTGGATGGCCCATTCATTGGACAACACCACTTTCATTACCTCTGCAGAACAGCCTGCAGAAGAGGTTCCGGCAGAGTACATAGAGAAAATAAATGCCGCCTTTGAGCAGGCATCAAAATATGTCTCTTTCCGTACAGGAGACTATATTGCAGTAGAAATTGAGCCCCGCAAGATTATTGCAAAGGGGACACCATCCTTTAAAGAAGAAGAAAAGGAGATAAACATTATCTGGTAAGGGACGCTGCAGCGCTCTGCGCTGCCAGTGCTCCTGTAGAAAAGGCTATCTGAAGGTTATATCCGCCTGTATCACCGTCCAAATCAAGCACCTCACCGGCAAAATACAATCCTGGCACCAGCTTGGATTCCATTGTCTTCTGCGACACCTCCTGCAGGCTTACTCCTCCGGCTGTAACAACACACCTCTCATATCCCACATAATCATTTATCGGGAATACCCAACATTTGAGTTTCTGTGCCAGATTGGTCATAGAAAGGCCATTATTGCCTTCTATAAAGAGTTTTACAAGTTTTGCAGGAAGAAGTTTTGGAAGAATGCCTTTGAGTTTGTCTCCCTTTATTTCAGCAGCCTCACGTTCAATACGTTTTGCGAGCTGTTCCAATGATACAGCAGGCTTCATATCAAGCCTCAGCTCAACTTTCTGCCCATTGATGATACTGTGCACCCCCTTGCGGCTAACCTTGAATCCTATAGGGCCCTCTATGCCACCGTTGGTAAAATCAAGGTCTCCAAACTCCTCCTGCACAACATCGCCGTTAACAGCCAGCTGTACAGATACGTTCTTGAGGGAAATGCCATAAAACTCCTCTTTATAATTCTTTGGTTTAAGGGCTGTAAGCGAAGGGAACAGAGGAGTTATCTTATGCCCCAAACCTTTTGCAAATGCATATCCGTCTCCCGACGATCCTGTAGTCTGATATGAAAGTCCACCAGTGGCAACAATTACCTTTTTTGCTGAACACTCAAAACCGTCTGAACATATTATGCTGAATACACCGTCTGCACCTTTTTCAAGAGAAGATACCTCTGCATTCTTCCTCAACTGCACTCCTCCCTGCAGTATATGCCTTTCAAGGGTAGAGACAACATCCAGAGCCTTCATGCTCTGGGGGAATACCCTGTCACCACGCTCCACTACCAGCGGAAGGCCCATCCTTTCAAAGTTCTCCATCACTGCCGTGTTGCTGCTGGCATAGAAGGCATTCTTGAGGAACACATTCTTTGGATGGATATGGGTTGCAAACTCATTCCAGGGCTTTGTATTTGTAAGATTACAGCGCCCTTTTCCTGTAATCCCTATTTTAAGGCCGCACCTGTGCATCTTCTCAAGGAGGATTGCCTCAATACCGCCTTTCTCTTTTTTATATGAAGAAAGGGCAGCAGCCGCATACAAGCCGGCTGCTCCCCCTCCTATAATTGCTATATCGTAAACTTTACCCAAATTAGTAAACTTTAACCTCCTCAGTACCGTTAAGGATTGCAAGACCGTTACCTGCCAAAGCACCCATCTCATCCTCTCCAGGATAAATTGAAACTGGAGCAATGAACTGTACTTTGCGTTTTACAATCTCCATAAGATCCTTATTGTAAGCAATACCGCCAGTAATGATGATGGCATCAACTTTGCCCTCAACAACTGTAGACATGGCACCAATCTCTTTTGCAAGCTGGTAAGCAAATGCCTCGTTGATAAGGATAGCCTCAGGATCACCTGCGTTCACACGGTTCTCAACATCCATGAAAGAGTTGGTTCCCAAGTATGAAACGATACCACCCTCGCCAGAAATCATCTTTCTGATCTGTTTCTCGGTATATTTGCCGCTGAAGCAAGCGTCTACAATTGCAGCAGCAGGTAGTCCGCCCGATCTCTCTGGAGAGAAAGGACCCTCACCTCTTAGAGCATCGTTAACATCAATTACCCTGCCTTTAGAGTGGATACCTACAGATACTCCACCGCCAAGGTGTGCAACAATGATGTTCAAATCTTTATAGTCCTTACCGTTGTTCTTTGCATAAAGTTTTGCAATGGCTTTCTGGTTAAGGGCATGGAAGATAGATACTCTAGGGAATGCAGCGTGGCCAGAAATTCTTGCCACAGGCTCAAGCTCGTCTACAACCACAGGGTCTGCGATAAGAGCTTTGATGCCGCCAACCTCTGATGCAAGCTCGTTTGCAATGATTGCACCCAAGTTACTTGCATGCTCACCGTTCTTGCCGGTTCTGATATCCTCAATCATAGCAGCGTTAACCTCATAACATCCGCTAGGGATTGGTTTTACCAAACCACCGCGACCAACGATGATAGCAAGAGAGTTCACATCAATGTTGTTCTCTTTAAGAGCAGCCTTGATGGTCTCTTTTCTGAAGTCCAACTGGTCAATCACATTCTTGTATGGAGCCAACTCCTCATTGGAGTGACGCAATGTTTTTGTGAATACCTCAGTTGTATCCTCGTATACCGAAATCTTTGTAGATGTAGATCCCGGATTGATAGCCAAAATCAGTTTACCCATAATGAATTATTTTGCAGTTAGAGCTGCCAAAGCAATTGAGTTAAGTTTGGTCTCAGTGCTGTCTGCACGGCTTGAAAGAACGCATGGAGCTTTTGCACCTGCAACCATAGCTGCCATTTTAACGCCTGGGCAGAAGTGGCCTGCAAATTTGTAGAATACGTTTGCAGCCTCAATGCTAGGGAATACACAGCAGTCTGCATCACCTGCAACCTCGCTCTTAAGTTTCTTGATCTCAGCAGCCTCTTTGCACAATGCAACGTCCAAAGCCAAAGGACCGTCAACTACACAACCTGCAATCTGGCCTCTGTCAGACATTTTTGCAAGCATAGCAGCCTCAACACAAGCAGGCATACCAGGAAGCATCTGCTCTGTAGCTGTAATCATTGCAACTTTTGGTTTCTCTACACCTAGAGCTCTTGCAGTGTTTGCCACATAACCGATCATAGCCTGTTTCTGTTTCAAATCCGGTGCAGGGATAACTGCGATATCTGAAATTACAAGCAGCTTGTGATAACCTGGGTTCTGAACAACACAAACGTGGCTCAACACAGCTTTTGGAGGAAGAAGACCTTTCTCTTTGTTAAGGATACCTCTCATATATTTGTCGGTTGAACAAAGACCTTTCATAAGGATGTCAGCCTCACCGGCATTTACCATATCAACTGCCTGTGAAATTGATTTAAGCTCGTTGTTGTTGTTTACAACTGTAAGTTTTGCAATATCGTAGTTGTTCTCGGCACATACTTTCTGGATCATTGCCTCATCACCTACAAGGATACCCTCAACGATACCTGCCTCAACAGCCATATATACTGCACTGATAGTATGGTCATCCACACCCCAAGCAGCTACAAGTCTTTTTTTTGGTTTTGAGCGCAACTGCTCAAACATCTGATCAAAATTTGTAATCATAATCTGTAAATGTTTATGTAATTATTTTGTTGTTAGTCTCATTGTATCCTGAGCTATTACAAGCTCCTCATTTGTTGTAACTGTAGTTACAATAACTTTTGAACCAGGTTTGGTAATGATTCTGTCCTCACCCCTTACATTGTTTGCCTCAGAGTCAAAGTCAATGCCAAGGAATGAACATCCTGTACAAACATCCTCCCTTACGCTGATGTCGTTCTCGCCAATACCGCCGGTAAATACGATCATGTCAACACCGTTCATTGCAGCAGCATATGCACCAATGAATTTCTTCACGCGGTATCTGAACATCTCCATAGCAAGCTGTGCCCTGTGGTTACCCTCTTTTGCAGCAGCCTCAATATCACGTGCATCTGAAGAAACGCCTGAAACGCCAAGGAAACCGCTCTTCTTGTTAAGGACATCGTTCACACCCTTAACGTCAAGATCATATTTGCTCTGAAGGAATGTTACGATACCTGCATCAACATCACCGCAACGTGTACCCATTACAACACCCTCAACAGGGGTGAATCCCATAGAAGTATCTACAGATTTACCGTTGCATACAGCAGTTACAGAACCGCCGTTACCCAAGTGGCAAGTGATGATTTTTGAGTTGTTGAAATCCAAGCCTGCCAATTTAGCTGATTTCTCGGCAACAAACTTGTGGCTGGTACCGTGGAAACCGTATCTTCTCACTTTGTCCCTTACATAGTACTCGTAAGGAATTGCATACATGTATGCATGCTCAGGCATTGTCTGATGGAATGATGTGTCAAACACAGCAACCTGTGGAATCTCAGGCATAAGTGAACGTACAGCCATGATACCCAAAAGGTTTGCAGGGTTGTGAAGAGGAGCTAGCTCGCAGCACTTCTGGATGCCCTCAATAACCTCGCTATGGATAACTGCACTTGAACTGAAAAGGTCACCACCGTGAGCCACTCTATGGCCTACAGCGTTGATCTCGCCCAATGATTTCAAAACGCCCTGCTCAGCATCTACCAAAAGGTCAAGAACGCTCTTGATACCCTCAGTATGGTCTGGAATAGGTTTGCTGATCACATATTTGTCCTTATCAGCAGGTCTGTGGGTAATCTCACCCATCTCAAGGCCAATTCTCTCAACGAGACCTTTTGCCAATACGGCATACTCAGCCTCATTCTTCATATCAAGTACCTGATACTTCAATGAAGAACTTCCGCAATTCAATACAAGAATTATCATAAGTTTTTTAATATTTAGTTATTTGTATAGACTTATTCAGAATGGAAACAAATATAACCATTTTAACACAATTAGCCAATATTATTTGACCATATCTTTCAACTTGGGTACAATTTCCTTCCATTGCTGGGGAACCATATCCTTGAAATATTGAGGCAACATGTCTATAATCTGTGGCAGGGGCCTCCAGTCTTTAGGGACAATAACCTGTACAGCCTTGTGCAGCACTGAAAGGGAAAGTTCATTACCCATCATAACGCTCTCCCCGTCAAATTGTACCAATCCCTCCTTCTCCCTAATTATAAGAAGCTCCTTACATCTGTAAGTATCAACGAATTGTGAATATTTTAAAGTCTTAAGAAACAGCTCTGCTGTAAGCAATGGCATAGTGGCCCTTGGAGCTTCTTTCCACACCACAATATCCATCATGCCATCTGATATGTTTGCATCTGGAGCAATAAAGGCATTGTTACCCCATTGTGAGCTATTGGCAAAAGTTATAAGGAAAGCCTTGGTCTCAAACCTGCTTCCATTCATGGCAATCATATATTTCTCCGGTCTGTACTTCACATACTCCTTCGTACAAAACTCAACATATGTCATAAGTCCCCTGCTTCCCGACGAATTGAACTTCTCCCCCACCACAGCATCAAAACCTATTCCGGCTGTACAAAAGAACACCTTTCCGTTTATCTTTCCGGCATCGATGAACTGGGGCCTGCCGTTGAAAATGGCATCAACCGCCCTCTGGTAATTGAGAGGGATGTTAAGATGACGCGCAAGCCCGTTCCCGGACCCTACAGGAATGATACCCAACTGGGCATTGCTTCCTATCAACCCTTCAGCAACTTCATTTACAGTACCGTCTCCACCTATTGCAACAACAATGTCATATTCTTTCTCCACAAATCCCCTGGCTGCCACACATGCATCCCCCACACACTTGGTACTGTAGAACTCTATCTGATAATCAGGGTAAAAGGCAGCCTCCTTCTGAATATAATCCAGAATCACCTTCTTCCTTCCTGTTCCCGATATGGGATTCAATATGAAAGCCACCTTCTTCATACTTGCAAATATACGCCAAATTTGCTATTTTTAGGAAAATTTTCAGACGGAATGAGGGGAGGGACAACATCATACGCAGCATTTTTTCTGGCCGGCACACTATCCGCCATACGCTTCCCTGCACATCCCGTTCCGCTGCTTGCAGCCATCCCCATCCTCCTTTGCATATCATATTATACACGCAAGAGGGCACATTTGTTCCTAATTGCCACCCATTTGGCAATATTTCTCACAGGGGCGGCCTCAGGCACAATGGCCATCCAAAGCCGCACACTCCCACCCGGCCCCATCCAGGAAATCACGGCACAATACACAGAAGCCTTCCAGAAAAACTCTGCAGACTTTTTGCGCACCCTTATTCCCGACAGCAACCGGCACGCCACCCTCTGCGCCCTCACAATAGGGAGCAGGCAATACATGACCAGGGAAATGAAGCACTCCTTTTCTGCTGCCGGAGCGATGCATGTGCTGGCCCTGTCGGGATTACATATAGGAATCGCCTTTGCAATAATCTACAGGATACTGGGGCTGCTGGTGCTCCTCCCTTACGGGAAGGTTGCCAGAAATGTTGCCGCACTGGCATTCATTGGAGGATATATGATATTGTCGGGATGCTCTCCCTCTGTGGTGAGGGCGGCTACAATGATTTTCATCTACAGGATTGCCAAAGGATGCTTCCGACAGGTGGGGAAGACAGAAACAATTGCCCTGGCCGCACTCATAAGCTGTACAATTTCACCCCTGCAGATTACCTCCATAGGATTCCAGCTCTCATACAGTGCGGTAATTGGAATTTTTATGCTCTTTCCCGTATGCACAGATGCATACAAACTGCTCAGTACAGGGAAGAGATGGGCTGGCGGGATGGCCGGAAAAGCGTTGGAATGGCTATGGAACACAATCTCGCTCTCCGTATGCTGCCAGATTGCCACACTGCCTCTCTCCCTGTACCATTTTGGGAGCAGTGCACCGTACTTTCTCATTACCAACCTCATTGCAGTACCAACTGCCACTGCCATCCTCTATTCTTTTACCGCTGCCATGCTGCTGCAACCGGTGCCGGTGCTTGGAGAAGCGGCCCTGTATATACTGAAAATGCTGCTGTCCTTTCTGAACAGCAGCACTTCATTCATTGCCGGATAGGCTTTATTTTACAATCTCCATCTCCTCAATAAGGTGGTTTGCACCGGCAAGTCTGTCAATTACAAACAGCGCAAATCTTATATCAAGCGAGATATTGCGGCAAACCTCAGGGTCAAAAACCACATCACTCATTGTACCCTCCCATACGCGGTCGAAGTTTACACCAATAAGGTTTCCTTCAGCATCCAATACAGGGCTGCCTGAATTTCCACCGGTAGTGTGGTTGGTAGCAATGAATGCTACAGGGATTGAACCGTTCACCTCCCACTGGCCATAATCCTTGGCAGCGTGAAGGTCCCTGAGTTTCTGCGGAATGTTATAGTCATAAATCTCAGGATTGTCTTTCTGGATGATACCGTCAAGGCTCGAAACCGGAGTATAGTAAACAGCATCCGAAGGAGAGTAACCTTTAACATGGCCGTAAGCAACCCTCAAGGTTGAGTTTGCATCGGGATAGAACACCTTGGTGCCTCTGGTAGCCTTGTTGTACTCCATCATGCCTCTCATGTATGTACGGTAAAGAAGAGTAATCTCCTTGTTTACAGAATCAAGCACTGGAGCATAGTTCTCACGGAAGTGCTTGTTGGTCTCTTTGTAGATCTCTGCTGCCATCTCAAGGTTTGGCTGCTCTGTAAACAAAGCATCTGCCCATTTCTCAATTGAGCCGTACTCAGCCAATTTCTCCTTGAAGTAAGGAGATTTGTATTTGTCTGCAATATTCTTGTTGTATGCATTGTAAAGGGCTATGAAAGATGCCTTGTCAATTGGCATATGATAATCTTTCCAGAACTTCTCTGCACCTCTCTGGCCACGGCCCGCAAAAGAGACAATCTCAACAGCATTCAAAGCCTCACTCTGGTAATCCTGAACAAGCGAAAGCTCCTCAATTGCGCTGTAAAGCTCATGGAATTTTGCAACAAGTCTCTCATACTCAGGCTTGCCTTTAGACCACTCTGTAAACTTGGCCTCAAACTCCTCCTTGTTCTCAACAGCACGCATCTTTATGATACCTTTAGCCTCACCCTGCCATTTCTTCCATGCATTTGAGACAGAAGCATTCTTTGATGCATATTTGATTCTGATTGCCTTATCCTTTGCCATCTCTGCATTCTGGATATCAAGGCGTAGGGTTCTTAGGGCAATCTTATGTGGGTTTGAAACCTGCGCAGTGTATCTTGCAGCATCAGAAATAAGATACTCGTTGGTTCTGCCAGGGAAACCGTACACCATTGTAAAGTCACCCTCTCCAATACCTTTTGCGTTTATCTTGAAGAATCTCTTAGGAGTGTAAGGTACATTGTCTTTAGAGTACTCTGCAGGCTCATTATCCTTGCCGGCATACACTCTGAAAAGGCTGAAGTCACCTGTATGTCTTGGCCACATCCAGTTGTCGGTATCACCGCCAAACTTTCCGATTGATGAAGGTGGAGCACCTACAAGCCTTACATCTGAATACACTTTAAACACATACAGATAATACACATTGCCGTAGTAAAGGGCCTTTACCTGCACTTTAAGGTAAGGGACGTCACCTTTAGCCTTCTTCTCAATGGCTTTGATATTCTTGTCAACCAAGGCAATGCGCTGCTCCTCTGTCATTGTAGGCTTGTAGCCTTTAAGCACCTGCTCAGTAACGTCCTCCATATACTCAAGGAATGAAACAGTAAGGCCAGGGTTAGGAAGTTCCTGGTCTCTGGTCATAGCCCAGAAGCCGTCTGTAAGGTAATCGTGCTCAACAGAACTGTGCGACTGTATCTGTCCGTAACCGCAGTGGTGGTTGGTGATGAGCAGACCCTCAGAAGAGATGATCTCTCCGGTACATCCGCCACCAAAATGGACAACCGCATCCTTCAGCGACGAGTTGTTTATACTGTAGATATCCTCAGCGGTAAGCTTGAATCCCTTTGCCTGCATATCCTGGATATTCTTGTATATCTCGGAAGGGAGCCACATACCCTCGTCTGCCCTCAAAACAGAAACGCCTGCACACAATGCAAGGAGGAACAATGCAAATCTTTTCATATTAAATAAGGTTAAATTTATAGTTCCGGTTTATTTGATCTTTTTCACAGGATCACAAGTAAGGCCTACTCCAAGTTTCTTGAATATCTTGTGGTCTACCTCACTGAGCATAACGGTTGAGTGAACCTGGCATCCTCGCAAGGAAGGAAGCTGTTCCAACGCCTTGCGGCAGTTCTCATCCTGGTTGCTGAGCATTGAAATGGCCACAAGCACCTCATCTGTATGCAGACGCGGGTTGTTTCCGTGAAGGAACTCCAGTTTTGTCCTCTGGATAGGCTCAATCATATCCTCAGGGATAAGCTTTACATCATGATGAATGCCTGCAAGATGCTTGGTTGCATTAAGGATAAGTGCGGCACTCGGGCCCAACAATTCGCTGGTACGGGAAGTGATTATGGTACCATCCTGGAGCTCAATGGCAGCAGCAGGAACCCCCTCCTTCTCTTTCCTCTCCTTGGCAGCCACAGTACACTTGCGGTAGTCCGTAGTAATCTTTGCCTGTTTAAGGAGAAGACCTATCTTGTTCACCTCATTCTCGTTATCTCCTTTCTCTGCAAGGTTGCACAGCGCATAATAGTATCTGCGGATAATCTCGTCACGGGCAGCATCACAGCACACATCCTCATCGTTCATGCACGAGCCTATCATGTTCACACCCATATCTGTAGGTGACTTGTAAGGGCTCTCTCCATATATACCTTCAAACAGGGCATTAAGTACAGGGAAAATCTCAATGTCCCTGTTGTAGTTAACCACAATATCACCGTAAGCCTCCAAATGGAACGGGTCAATCATGTTCACATCATCAAGGTCTGCAGTTGCAGCCTCGTAAGCCATGTTTACAGGATGTTTCAACGGAAGGTTCCACACAGGGAAGGTCTCAAACTTGGCATAGCCTGCTTTCACTCCCCTCTTGTGCTCATGGTAAAGCTGGCTCAAACATACCGCCATCTTTCCGCTGCCCGGACCGGGCGCAGTAACCACAACCAAAGGGCGGCTTGTCTCCACATAGTCATTCTTGCCAAATCCCTCATCAGAATCAATAAGGGCTACATTATGAGGATATCCTTCAATGGTATAATGATAATATACCTTTATGTTCATTCTTCTCAAACGTTTGCGGTACGCAACAACGCTGGCCTGACCGTTGAAGTGGGTAATTACCACACCACCCACATAAAGGCCAACCTTCTCAAACTCCTTGCGAAGGCGGAGTACATCCTCGTCATATGTAATGCCAAGGTCTCCCCTGGTCTTGTTTCTCTCAATATCAAGGGCACTGATAACCATCACCACCTCGGCATACTCCTTCAGCTGCACGAGCATCTGCAGTTTGCTGTCGGGAAGAAAACCCGGCAACACCCTGCTGGCATGGTGGTCATCAAAAAGTTTACCCCCAAACTCAAGGTATAGCTTGTCTCCGAACTGGCTTATTCGTTGCCTGATGTGCTCGGATTGTATCCTTAGATACTTGTCGTTGTCAAATCCAATCTTTCTCATACGGGACACAAAGTTAATTTTTTTGCACCACCTTAACAACAAACTTCACTCAAAAAAAATCCCATTTCACGCAACTAATTATTATATTTGAGGTTAAATAGAATAAAATTATGAACAACCTTTCAAAATATATAATCATTTGCGCAATAACCGCCGGCATACTGTTCCTGGCATGGTATTTCAGCAATATTCTTACCTGCATTCTTGTATCTGCAGTGCTGGCCCTTATTGGCAATCCAATGATGAATTTCCTTTCATCACTGAACATAGGCAAATTCAGGCTTCCGGCATCCATTGCCGCCCTCATCACCCTTACTGCAATTGGAGCGGTACTTACCGGACTAATCTGCTTCATTTTTCCTCTTGTAGGAAAAATTGTAAGCGACATGAGCACCATCAACCTTGAGGAGATAAACAACAAACTGGCCGTTCCGCTCCACAGCATAAACCTCTACATGCACGAGTTCTTCCCAACCATGGACAAGGATTTTGCAATTGAGGACATGATAATGGAAAAGATCAAATCCATCTTCAGCTTCTCGCTGTTCACCGATGCATTCAGTTCAATAACAGCCTTCCTGGCACACACATTCATCTCTATATTCACCATCATATTTGTCACCTTCTTCTTCCTTAAAGACAACAGTACCTTCACCAACATGGTGCTCATCTTTATTCCCGACAAATATGAACAGAATACCCGCCGTGCAATCTCCAGCGTGAACAGCCTGCTTATCAGGTATTTCACCGGAATCAGCATGGAAACACTCTGCATCACTGTTCTCAACACTCTTGGTCTGCACTTCATTTGCGGAGTATCTTTCCAGATGTCTGTAGTGCTGGCATTCCTGTCGGGAATACTGAATGTGATACCATACATAGGCCCACTTACTGCAGGAGCATTCGGCACCCTGATGGCCATCATCTCCTTTTACAGTGCCGGAGCAGACCCTGCCCTTGGGGTCCTCACCATCAAACTGATAGCAACCTTTGCCTTAACCCATCTGGTAGATGTATTCATCTTCCAACCATACATCTACTCCAACAGCGTGAAGGCCCACCCACTTGAGATCTTCCTTGTAATCCTCATAGCCGGCAACGTTGCAGGGATAGTAGGCATGCTCATAGCAATCCCAGCCTACACAGTACTGAGGGTATTTGCCAAGGAATTCTTCTCAAACTTCAAGGTTGTACAGAAGCTTACCGACAGGATGTAGGTTTTGGGGATACCGCGGGGTATCTCGGGGCGTCTCGTGGTACTGCTGGCTCATTGTGGAGGTTGTGGAGGGTTTGCATACGCTTGTGGGGCCTAAATGAGGATTTTATCCCGGTTTTCGCCCCATTTCCGGGACAAAACACACCGACAACCAAAAAATATCCCAGTTTCCGCCCTATTTCCGGGACAAAATGCCATCCGCATAAAACCGGTTACGGCTGCAACAAAAAAAGGATGCTCCAAACGGAACACCCTCTCTCTTGTACTTATAGTTTCCTACAATTATTTGTAAGCTACAGTTGACATGTGTTTGATTAGATCAAGAACTTTGTTAGAGTAACCGATCTCGTTGTCATACCATGAAACTACTTTTACGAAAGTATCAGTTAGAGCGATACCTGCAGTAGCATCAAAGATTGAAGTACGTTTGTCACCTAGGAAGTCTGAAGAAACAACTGCATCCTCAGTGTAACCAAGAATACCTTTTAGGTAAGTCTCAGAAGCCTCTTTCATAGCTGCACAGATCTCAGCATAAGTAGCAGGTTTCTCTAGGTTTACAGTTAGGTCAACAACTGAAACGTCAAGGGTAGGTACGCGCATTGACATACCGGTAAGTTTGCCGTTAAGAGCAGGGATAACTTTACCTACAGCTTTAGCAGCACCAGTTGAAGAAGGGATAATGTTGCCGCAAGCAGCTCTACCGCCTCTCCAGTCTTTTACTGAAGGACCGTCAACAGTCTTCTGGGTAGCAGTTGCAGAGTGAACTGTAGTCATCAAACCGTCTTTAAGACCGAATTTATCGTTAAGAACTTTTGCTACTGGAGCAAGACAGTTGGTAGTACATGAAGCGTTTGAAACGATTGACTGACCAACATACTGATCCAAGTTAACACCGCAAACGAACATAGGAGTATCATCTTTTGAAGGAGCTGACATAACAACTCTCTTAGCACCAGCCTGAAGGTGAAGCTCAGCTTTCTCTTTAGTTAGGAATAGACCAGTTGACTCAACTACGTACTCAGCACCAATCTCGTCCCATTTAAGGTCAGCAGGGTTTTTCTCAGCAGTTACGCGGATCTCGTTGCCGTTAACAACCAATTTACCGTCTTTAACCTCTACAGTACCGTTGAATTTGCCGTGCATTGTGTCGTACTTAAGCATGTAAGCCATGTACTCAACATCAATAAGGTCGTTGATACCTACTACTAGGATATCGTCTCTCTCCTGAGCAGCTCTGAAAACCAAGCGGCCGATACGGCCAAAACCGTTAATACCAATTTTAATCATTTCTACTATATTTATAAATTAGACATTTCCTTATATAACAAGGTTTTTACAAAAACGGTGCAAAGATATAAAAATGGGAGAAAAAAATAACTATCTTTACAATGATTTTTCCACATTTTTTACCTTATGAAACAACAGCCTGTAGAAATATTGATTACCAACGATGACGGATACACTTCCAAGGGAATAAACTTCCTTGCAAACCTGCTTGAAGAATACGGCAATGTTACCGTTGTTGCCCCGGAAGTGGTACAGTCCGGTATGTCTGCGGCACTTTCAATGGGCAGGACCCTGAGACTTGAGAAAAAATCACAAACCGTTGGAAATCACGGCAACAGCATAACTGTATACTCCCTTACCGGCACACCGGTAGACTGTATAAAGATGGCCATGAACAAATTCTTCAAGGCTGGCGGAAGCGAGACAGTGGAGCAGGACCCTACAGACAGGGGATACAAGCCTCACATCATATTTTCAGGCATCAACCACGGCTCAAACGCATCCATTGCATCGCTCTATTCGGGCACGCTTGGAGCGGCGGCCGAAGGGGCAATATATGGAGTAAAATCCGTAGGGCTCTCCATCAACACCCACCATCCCGATCCTGATTTCACACAAATAGAACCCCATCTGAGAAAAATCATTGCAAACGCAATGGATCAAGAACTTCCTCAGGGGGTATACCTCAATGTGAACTTCCCGGCCGTTCCGGCAGAAGAAATAAAGGGGATAAAGATTGCAAAACAGGGCAACGGCATGTGGCACAAGGAGTTTGAGCAGAGAAAAGACCCTTACGGCCGTCACTATTACTGGATGACCGGCAACTTCAAGGACCTTGAGCAAAATCCTGAAAACAACGGCGACCACAACCTTATGGACCAGGGATACATTACAATAGTACCGCACAAGATTGACACCACCTGCTACGCCACAATGGAGCAGCTGGAAAACGGATGGGAGCTGTAACAAACACAGCGCAGAAGCAATAACGGACACACGCAAGCTATGCCGGAGCAGATTTTGCGGGTGAAAGCAAAAAACACAAACAGAAAACAGATGAAATACTACATAATAGCAGGAGAAGCATCGGGAGATTTGCACGGTTCAAATCTCATTAAGGGAATACACCAGACAGACCCACAGGCACAGATAAGGTGCTGGGGCGGAGATCTGATGAAAGAGGCTGGAGCAGATCTTGTAAAACACTATAAAGAAGGAGCCATCATGGGCTTTGTAGAGGTGCTCACCAACCTGGGCAAACTCTCAAAAAACCTTAACAGCTGCAAGCAGGATATCATTGATTATAATCCCGACGTGGTTGTCCTTATAGACTATCCCGGTTTCAATTTCCGCATTGCGGAGTTTGCCAAGAAGCAGGGATTCAGGGTATTCTACTACATAGCACCAAAAGTTTGGGCATGGAAGGAGAAGAGGGTACACCGCCTCAAGAAGTTTGTAGACCGCCTTTTCATCATATTCCCTTTTGAGATAGAGTACTTCAAAAAATGGGGCATTGACGCCATCTACAACGGCAACCCTCTTCTCGACAGTGTAGACAACCACCCAAGCGCAACGGAAAGCAAAGAGGAATTCTGCAAAAGGGCAAATATTAATCCCGACAAAACCAAAGTGGCACTCCTTGCAGGCAGCCGACGCGGAGAGATAAAATACCTCCTTCCACGAATGATTGAGGTGGCAAAGAGATATCCTTCATACCAGTTCCTGCTGGCTTGCGCACCATCAATGGACATTGAATTCTACAAAGGAATTATCGGGAATAAATGCAGCAACATAAAACTCCTTGTGGGAGAGACATACTCAATTTTGAGGCATTCCGATGCAGCCATCATCAACTCCGGTACAGCAAGCCTTGAGGCGGCACTCATTGGTGTTCCTCAGGTGGTGTGCTACGGAGGCAACGAGATATCCTATCAGATTGCAAGGATGGTGGTGAAACTCAAATACATAAGCCTTGCCAACCTCATTATGGACAAAGGGCTGTTCAAGGAACTTATCCAGCACAGCTGCACCCCTACCCTAATCAGCCAGGAGCTCGACCAACTGCTGAACAATAAAGAATACAGGGCCAAGATGATTCAGGACTACGCAGACGTGCGCACCATACTTGGCGGCGCAGGAGCCTCTGCAAAAGTAGCAAAGGCCATGACAGACGAACTTAAGAAAATGACAAACAAATAATATACATCATGATAGTACACGCATACAAATACCAGGGTGCTGGTAATGATTTTGTGATTTTTGACAACAGAAACGGAGAATATGACTGCCTTACTCCCCAACAGATCAAACTTTTGTGCGACCGCCGCTTTGGTGTTGGAGCAGACGGAATGATGCTTTTGGGAAAGAGCAATGAATACGATTTCTCAATGAGATACTTCAATGCAGACGGTTATGAGGGAAGCATGTGCGGAAATGGCGGACGCTGCCTTGTAGCTTTTGCTGCACACAGAGGCATCAAAAAATTTGAATTCAACGCCATTGACGGATATCATATAGCAGAAGTTCTTGAGTACACCCCTCACAGATGCATTGTAAAACTTAAGATGGTAGATCTTGAGGCAGGAGACAAATACTCGGAGAACGCATACTTCCTTAACACAGGTTCTCCTCACTATGTGGAGTTTGTAGAGGATACTGCAACCTACCCTGTAGACGAGAAAGGAAAATACTGGAGATACCACCCCGATTTCGTTGGAGGAACCAACGTGAACTTTGTGCAGATTAAAGACAACTGCATAAATGTAAGAACCTATGAGAGAGGTGTTGAGGCTGAGACTTTTGCCTGCGGTACCGGTGTTACAGCTTCATCCATTTCAACCTACATGTACTCTCCAGAGAAGGGTCATGCAGAGAAAAAAGAGGTTGCAGAGGGTGTTGAGTACGCAAAATACGATATCCACGCTCTTGGAGATGACCTTTCTGTATGCTTCAACTACAACAAAGGCAGCAAGACCTTCACAGATGTATATCTTACCGGTCCTGCCACCTTCGTATTTGAATGTGATATTGAAATAGACTAATTACTTGCTGTAATTGCGGGCGCCAAAAATTGTTGTTCCAATACGGACCATTGTACTGCCCATCTCCACAGCAATCCTGTAATCTCCACTCATACCCATAGAGAGTTCATTGAAATTGGGGTGGGTGGAGATATATTTTTCCCTAACCTGGTCAAAGGTCTCCTTCAGGGCTGCAAATTCACCCCTTATCTGCTGCTCATCCTCCACAAAAGAGGCCATACCCATAAGGCCGCAGATCTCAACTCCTTGCAGCGGCTCCTGCTGAAGTTTTTCCATAAGCTCCATAAGTTCCTCATTTGAGAATCCCTGCTTGGTCTCCTCCTGGGCCACAAAAAGTTCAAGAAGGCACTTAACCTTAAGGTTGTTCTTCACAGCATACTTGTTTATCTCCATAAGAAGACGCTCAGAATCCACTGAATGGATTAAAGCGGCATACGGCAGAACCATCTTAAGTTTGTTGGTCTGCAGATGTCCTATAAAATGCCACTGGATATCACGGGGAAGCTCCTGCACTTTCTGCAACAACTCCTGCGGACGGCTCTCTCCAAATACTCTCTGCCCTGCCTGATATGCCTCCATAATGGCTTCAGACGGGTTGAATTTTGAAACTGCCACCAACTTTACAGTTGATGGCAGCTCCTTATTCAGTCTTTCAATTTCACTTGAAATGCTCATGATTATCTCTTGTTGTTTCTCATTTGCTGCTGCTGTCTCTGCAACTCCTGCTGCTGTTTGTACATCTCATCCAATCTCTGCTGGAATTTTGATTTTTTAGGAGCTTTTGCATTTGCAGCCTTAGCCTGCAGCTGTGCATATAGTTTCTTCTCGTCTACAAAGTACTTTCTGATAACCCAAGTCTGTGCAATTGTAAACAGGTTTGACAACATGTAGTAGTAGCTCAAACCGCTTGAGAAGTTGTTACACAACACCAAAAGGAAGATTGGCATAAAGTACAACTGCATGGTTCTCATGCCTGCCATCTCGTTGCCGCTTGGCATCTGGTCCATGTTCATCTTTGAGTAGAAGTACATTGAAACCGCCATAAGGATAGCAAACAAGCTCACATGGTCGCCATACAATGGAATATGGAAAGGTAGCTCAAAGATTGCATCATATGTACTCAAGTCATCTGCCCATAGGAAGCCCTGTTGTCTCAACTCAAATGAAGCAGGGAAGAAACGGAACATTGCAAACAGGATTGGGAACTGAAGCAACATTGGAAGACAGCCTCCGAACATGCTCACACCTGTTTTCTTGTACAATGCCATGATCTCCTGCTGTTTCTTCATTGCATCCTCCTGCTTAGGATATTTCTCATTGATCTTGTCAATCTCAGGTTTCAATACCCTCATCTTTGCAGAAGAGACATATGATTTGAGTGTAAGAGGTGAAATCAACAGTTTGATTGCAATAGTCATAAGAAGGATAATGATACCGAAGTTTGAGATGAATCGGCTCAAATAATCAAAGAAGTTGATGATGATTACCCTGTTGATCCATCCTATAAGCCACCCGCCTAGAGGTACAATCTTCTCAAAGCCATAATCATAGCTCTTAAGGGTCTTATAGTGGTTAGGACCATAGTAGAAACTGAAAGGATACTCAACTACAGGTGCAGCTGAATACTCAAGATTCATCTCGGCATTACAGTCCATAAGTCTCAAATCCTCATCTGAAACATCGTAGAACTTGTATGAAAGTTTGCCGCTCTCAAAGTCATTCTTTGCAAGCATGATTGCAGAGAAGAACTGCTGCTGGAAAGCAAACCACTCAACTTTTGTAGAGATATCCTCTTTGGAATCAGCCTTTCTCAAGCCCAAATCCTCCACTTTCTCATCACCAGGGAACTTGTATGCGATTGTAGAGTAGTTCTTCTCATTCTCATAACCTCTCTCAAGTCTTGGGATATCAAGGTTCCAGTCTACAGCAACACCAGATTTTCTTGAGATGTATCGGTCCATTCCCACCATTCTGAGGTTGAAGTCAACCATATATTCGTCGGGATTAAGGACATACTCATGCTCAATGTAGGCATTCTCTCCAAAAGGGAGTCTGAATGTAAGTGATGAGTCTGACTGGGCAACTTTTGTAAAGTTGAAGTCTGCTGTTGAAATCTGCTGGTCGGTGTAGAAGTCAATTGCAAACTGGCTTGCACCTTTTCTCATAAGGTAAAGGTCGAGACTGTCGTGGGTATAGTAATCTTTTACAAGGACCTGTGAAGCCTGTGCACCTTTTGATGTGAAGGTTACCTTAATCTTGTTGTTCTCCAATGTAAAGAACTCCTCCTGAGCCTTGCTTGCCTGCTCCAACAATGAATCCTTGTAGACTGGGGCAGCATAAGCCTGGGCCATCTGTGCCCTTGCCACGCTGTCATTCAAAGCCATGATTACCGAATCCACCTTAGGGGCATTCTTCAGGGCCTCTGCCTGAGCAATTGAATCTGCTACAAATCTCGCTCTCTCCTGTTCGTTGAATTGCTTGGTGTTGTACCAGCTGAATCCAAAAAGGATCAGACCAATCAGTACAAAACCAATAACCGTGTTTTTATTCATATTGTCTGTTTTTTTGATTATTCAAAGTATGTGTCAATAATTTTTATCTTCTCTTCTATCTTCAGCAGTTCATCCTTGGCTGCCACTATCTTCCTGGCAACATCTGTCATCATGGAATCTGCATTCTTTGATTTTGCAAAGAAGCCCATATTGTTCTCCAATGTGGCAATATCCTGCTCAATCTTCCTGTACCTGAGCACAAGTTTCTCCCTCTCAAACTTCAATCCTCTTGCCCCTTTGCCTGTTTTCTTCACCTCGGTTACCATCCTGCGGAACTTTTTGAGCTGCTTCTCGCTTTCCACAGACCTGATATCGGCAAAACGGGCATCCATAACCTCGTTGTACTCTTTCTGTATTCTCTCTTTCTCCTTGAAAGGGACGAATCCTATCTCATTCCACCTGTTCTGGAAATCCCTCATTGCCCTTATGTCCTCCTCCCTCACATTCTTCATCCTGTATTCCTTAATCTGGGCAATTATCTGGAGTTTCTGCTGCAGGTTCTCCTCATATTTCTGGTCCTCCTCATCAAGGGCCCTTGCCTTGTTCTCAAAGAAACGGTCACATGCAGCCCTGAACCTTCTCCATACCTCATCAGACTGTTTCCTCTCCACCGGACCTATCTGCTTCCACTGTTTCTGAAGCCCTATAATCTCATCAGTAGCACCCTTCCAGTCCTGGCTGTCCATAAGGGATTCAGCTTTTTCGCACAACTCAAGTTTCAGGGCAAAATTCTCCTGCATCCCGTTCTTGAAACTTGTGTAGTAGTCCCTCTTGTTGGCATAGAACCTGTCACATGCAGCCCTGAACCTGTCATAAATCTTCTGGTTGTCCTTCTTTGAAGCAAAACCCAAATTTTTCCACTCTGCCTGCAACTGGTCCATTTTTTTGGAGAGGTCATTCCATTCATTTGAACTGTCGGGAACAGTATCAGCAATTTCCTCCGCCCTCTCACACAATGCTGTCTTTGCCTCCAGATTCCTCTTCTGTGTCTCCTTCAACTGCTCATAATACTGCTGGTGCCTCTTGTTTATTGCAGAAGTTGCAGCCTTGAACCTCTCCCACATCTGCTCCCTGTACTCCTTGGCCACCGGCCCCGTCTCCTTCCACTGCTCATGGAGTTTCTGAAGTTCCTTGAATGCATCAACGACATTCTCCTGCTGCGCCAGTTCTTCCGCCTTGATGCATAGAGCCTCTTTGGCTTCCATGTTCTTTCTGAAGTCCATATCCCTGAACTCCTTGTTTATCTTTATATAGTCGTAGAATTTCTCAACATAATATTGGTAACTCTCCAACAAATCCTTCACTTTAGCCTGCGGTACAACACCTATGGATTTCCATCGCCCCTGCAATTCCCTGAAAGTCTGAAAAGTTCCGGACACATCCTCCGCCTTCTCAAGCAACTGCTTCAACTCCTCTACAATCAGAACTTTAGCAGCATAGTTCATCTCTTTCTTTTCAACATCCGGCACCTGTCCTTCATCAACGGGAGCCGCAGAAATTTTCTCTTTGTCCATAACGCGCAGACTATAAAATTACAATCTTGCAAATATAGTAAAAATTGACAATAGGCTAACTATTTTATATCTTTGCACGAGCTTTGATTTACAGACAGAAACATCCGTTATATGAGAATAGACATACTTACAGTTGTTCCGGAACTATTGGAAAGTCCCCTTAACCATTCCATTGTACAAAGAGCAAAGAATAAAGGACTTGTAGAGATCCACATCCACGACATAAGAGACTACGGCAAAGGAAACTACCGTCAGGTGGATGACTACAGCTACGGTGGGGATGCCGGCATGATCCTCATGATTGAGCCAATCTACACCCTCATCAACAAACTTAAGGAAGAGAGGAACTATGATGAGATCATATATATGTCTCCCGACGGCAATGTGCTTGACCAGCCTATAGCCAACAGACTTTCCTGCATGGAAAATATCATGATCCTGTGCGGCCACTACAAGGGAATTGACCACAGAATCCGTGAGCACCTGATTACCATGGAGATATCCATTGGAGACTATGTATTGAGCGGTGGTGAGCTTGCAGCAGCAGTAGTTTGCGACGCTGTAATCAGACTTATCCCTGGAGCAATCTCTGACGAGACCTCTGCCTTAAGCGACTGCTTCCAGGACAATCTCCTCTCGGCACCGGTATATACCCGTCCTGCAAACTTCAATGGCTGGGAGGTTCCAAAAGTATTGCTGTCGGGAAACCCAAAACTGATTGCCCAATGGCAAGAAGAGCAGTCCCTTGAGAGAACTGCCCGTCTTAGACCTGATCTTTTGAAAAAATAGGTTATTTGAAATAAGAGGATGCTACCAGCACTCCAAGTCATTCTGGATGTCAGGCATGCTCTCCTTCTTGAAAACAGGGTCCTTGACACCCTGTTTTTTTTGTGTCATATAGTCCTTGTACAGGAGTACTGCATATTTGCTCAAAAGGACAATTGCAACCAGGTTACATGCAGTCATCAGTGCCATGCACAAGTCTGCAAGGCTCCAGGCAAGATCCAGTGATGCAAGTGCTCCAAACATCACCATACCGCACACCAACAGGCGGAAAACAAGCATAACTGTCTTATTATTGGTAAGATACCTTACATTAGCCTCTCCATAATAATAGTTTCCTATAATGCTGCTAAAAGCAAAGAACATAATTGCAACGGCTACAAATATATTTCCAGCGTTTCCAATCTGGCTTGTAAGGGCTGCCTGTGTAAGCTGAATGCCATTGGCATCTGTTGTAAAGGCCACACCGCTGAAAAGAATAATGAATGCAGTACATGTACAAATTACAAGGGTATCTGTAAACACTCCAAGGGTTTGGATAAGTCCCTGTTTTACAGGATGGCTTACGTCTGCAGTAGCAGCCACGTTAGGTGCAGAACCCTCACCTGCCTCGTTGCTGAACAAGCCTCTCTTAATGCCATTCATAAGTGCCGCACCAATCATACCGCCAAAAGCCTGGTTCCATCCAAATGCACTGGATACAATAAGCTCAAGAACCTGAGGAATTTGCTTAAAGTTTACTGCTACAATATACAACGCCAGCAAGATATAGCCTACTGCCATAATAGGGACAATCAGAGAACTCACCTTGGCAATACGCTGGATACCGCCAAAAATAATCATGAATGTAAAAACAGTAAGTACAATACCTACAATCAGAGGATCAAAATTGAATGCCTGCTCAAAAGCGGCACAAATGGTATTGCTTTGCACTGAATTAAAAGAGAAAGGGAAAGTAAAAATAAGCAGAACTGCAAACAACGCACCCATCCAAGGCTTCTTAAGACCTATTCTCATATAATATGCCGGACCTCCAACAAAGGAATCCTTGCCTTTAACCTTAAAAAGCTGGGCCAATGTAGACTCAACAAACGCAGAGGACGCGCCTAGCAGGGCAATCACCCACATCCAGAACACCGCACCGGGACCACCTACTGCAATTGCTGTTGCAACACCGGCAAGATTTCCGGTACCTACCCTACTGGCCAACGAAACCATGAAAGCCTCAAAAGAGGAGATCTGCTTCTCCCCATCCTGGTTATTATTTGAAGTAGAATCGCCCAAAAGCCTCACCATCTCCCCCAGCATCCTGAACTGCAGGAATTTAGTCTTGAATGTAAAATACAGGGCACACCCTATAAGCATTACAATCAGAACATACGACCATAAAACATCATTTATGGACGCTATAAAAGTATTCAAACTCTCCATATTTATAGTTTTGTAAACTACAAATATAAGGAAATGGTATGAATATCACTACATGAAAGCATTACTTCAGTATGGCAATCAACACAACAACTGCAATCATTATAAAAATGGCCACAATCCTAGTGTATTCAGCAAGACTGGTAACTTTCGGTTTTTGTGTTCTATGATATGATTTAATTGACATGACATGGACATTTTTAAACAGAACAAAGTTGCAGACAAATAGTTCAACACTCAGGGATGCAAAAAAAAAAGAGGATAACCATTTCTGATTATCCTCTGAAGGTTGGCGGCTACCTACTCTCCCACTTGGTATAGCAGTACCATCGGCGCTAACGGGCTTAACTTCTCTGTTCGGGATGGGAAGAGGTGGATCCCCGTCGCTATTACCACCATTATTTATTCTCTTTTGTACTTGCGTACTGGCTGTTTTTGCTGGGTGCCACCCAGTATATGGTGTAAGAGAGAGAAAAAATGTCAGTCTATTTTGCTTTAATGCAACCCCTTAGAGGTCGCACACTCCACAACTGAAGTGTCGGGCTATTAGTACCGCTCGACTTTGACATTACTGCCTTTACATCTGCGGCCTATCAACGTGGTAGTCTCCCACGACCCTATAT
>JAGBTG010000056.1 GCA_017631435.1 Bacteroidales bacterium
AATATGGAAGAAGGACAAATCTCTCCTTGACTTTCTGATGTCTATATAAGTATGTTATGTTGGCAAGAATAGCAATAAGTATAAAGTACACAACTACTTATCTATGATGCCAACATAACTAGCTTGCCAACATAAGGAAGAAAGAACTACTTGTTCTGCGGAAATCATGATGCAGCTGTCAGAGCTGCTATTGTCTACTCACTTTTCAGCAGCTGTAAGGCTCATGATATTGACCTGCGCACATGGCTTGAGGATATATTGAAAAGAATACCCGTAGAAAAGGATATTGACACTCTATTACCTCATCAATGGCAACCATTAGCTGGAAATAGCCACTAATACCAGCAACTTTAAAACTAATAGCCGCTATTACCTACAATTGACTGGTAATAGCGGCTAATTGCATACTATAGGTTGGTAATGTACTTTATCGGATGCTTACTAACCACCGGGCTGAACTGAATGGGCTGAAGAACCTTTTCTAACGTGCCGTTGTGGCTTATGTATAGCGGGCAGTTGGGGTGTAAGCATCCGATGAAATACATATTGTAGCAGAGATCTCTCCCTGCTACAATATGTATTTCATCGGACACTTACGATACCCAATACCGTAAGACGTGTGAGATTGTTACATCGTATCCTAATCCTGAAGATATTAATTTTGGCCTATCTACAGCACCCTTAAAAAGGCTGATTAATATTAAATCGGATTATAATAAAGTTATTGAAGGAAATTTGATTGGGGAAGCTCACAATGGCTTCTGCTGCCATTAGGGTGGCGTGGCCGGTGCCCCAAGGTTTTTCACGTTCTGGGTTTTGGGTGAAGGTGGCGGCTGCCCATGCCTGCGGTCGGGACTGGGAGGGTGGGTTTCATAGTGGTTGTTTTTGGGGATTTTTACAAATGTAGGGGAATTTTTTTCTAATTTTGTGTGGCAGCGCATTGGCTGTTGGCTATTGTATTTGTTTCTTCACCTAATATTTTGCTTATATGAAAAAACTGTTTTCTGTATTGCTTTTTCTGGTAGTTGTAGTTTCGTGCCAGAAGACTGAACTTCTTGATGTTATGCAGGATGTTGTTGATTCCGGGATTTATGCTTCCATAGAGACGTTGGAAGCTACGAAGACGTCTATGGATGAGAATTATAATGTGCTGTGGAGTGATGAGGACCAGATTGTGGCATTTATGAAGACAACTCTTGGCAGTCGATACCAGATTAAGGAACAGTATGTTGGTACAACAACTGGTGCATTCAGCAAAGTTGCAGAGGGAAGCAGTGATGATTTGGAATCGGGACAGGAAATTGACCATAATGTTGTCCTTTACCCGTATTCTACTGATGTGTGGTGTATGAAGAATGACAGCTATAGTCCAACCAGATCATATAAGTTGAATGTGGTGCTTCCGCAGACTCAGCATTATGCGGAGAAGTCGTTTGCAGATGGTGCATTTCCTATGTTGGCGGTGTCTTCTTCCAATCAGCTTACTTTCAGGAATATTTGCGGAGGTGTGAAGTTGCAGTTCAAGGGTGTGGATAAAATCAAGTCTATTGAACTTGAGGGTTTGGCTGGAGAACTGATCAGTGGTAAGTCTACTGTTGTAGGTTATGTGGATGGTAGTGCGCCATCTATTACAATGAACAGTTCTAAAGCTGCCAAAACGGTTGTGTTGGATTGTGGTGATGGTGTGCAGTTGGATGAGAATGTACCGGTTGTTTTTATTTTGGCTGTTCCGCCTGTGGAGTTTTCACGTGGTATGAAGATAACTGTTACTGATACTGATGGTTTGAGCAGGACTTTGACCAATTCATCCCGCAATAAGGTGTCAAGATCCAGCCTTTTGTCATTTCCGGTTATAACTTACAGGCAGGAGGGCGTTTTTGAGTTGCCTGATGGTGCCCTTACTTCTTATGAAGTGGTTTCGGATGGTGGAGTTATTGAGATTCCTGTTGTCACTAATCAGGAGTATGAGGTTGTTGTTCCAGAAGGAGCTGGAGGGTGGATTGGATTTACAGGTACCAAGGTTATGAAAGAGGAAACAATTGTTTTGGAGATTGCAGCCAACAATACGTCTGAGGCGCGTTATGCGGATGTGATAATTGCTGATATGGAGGGAGTTACCCTTCAGGTGATAACTATATGCCAGAAGGGTGGCAATATGATGCCTACTAATCCCGACGAATTTGCTCTTGTTGATTTGGGATTGAGTGTTAAGTGGGCAAATTATAATATGGGGGCATCTTCTGTTTCAGGGCTTGGAACCAGTTCTACTTGGGGCCATGAGGAAGGTAAGGATGTCTCATATCCTAAGGATATGAATATTTCAGGTTCGGGGGATGATCTTGTAAAGAAAGGGCTTGGAGGCAATTGGAGATTGCCTACGGCATTTGATTTTTTGGAATTGGAACAGAAGTGTTCGTGGAAATCTGTTACGATTGATGGCGTGTCGGGCAATTTGGTTACCGGGCCTAATGGAAACAGTATTTTCCTTCCAAATGTGGTGTATTGGACTGGTACTGCAAGGGAGAGGTCTACAGAAGATCATGATTATTTATATGGAATTGTCTGGACTCCAGAAGGAAGTTTGTTGTCTTCCGGCAAGTTTAACAGACCGGTACAGGGCGCTGTGAGGGTTTATCCTGAGGTAGGAATTACTGCCGGTGAAATTGGGACAAACAGTGCTAAGGTTGTAGTCAAGATTGAAGGTTATGATAACTTTGGGGTAGATTTGGATGTGAGATTGAAGATATCAGGCAGTAGTTCATACTGGGTAGATGGAATTGTATCAAATGGTGGAGAGTGTGTTTTTAATGTGACGGGACTTGGTTCTGGCAATAATTATAATATTTATGCCGGATATAATGTGATGGGATGGAATGTGTCATGTGATACCAGATGTAGTATGAGTACTTTGCCGGCTGTAGATGGTGCCGGAGTTGAGGCAAGTCCAATTGATTTGGGTTTGAGTGTAAAATGGGCAGAGTGGAATTTGGGCGCGAGTTGTAGGAATGATAGAGGTGTCAAATTGGTATGGGGTGGAAGATCTGTTGATGATGAATTTGATTATAGTATTGTGAGTATGGATATTACAGGTACCCAATATGATCCGGCAACAGCTTTGTGGGGCCCTGAGTGGAGGTTGCCTACAATGGCTGAATGGAATGAACTGGTGGGAAAGAGCTATTCAACGGAGCGGTATGTGAATGCAGATGGTGGTGTAGTTTTGCAGAACCGTATATTTTTGCCTCAGGATTTGTATGGAGTTTCAAATTATATGTCGGGAGTATATGGCTATGGGTGTTATTTCTTGCTTGATGCGTATGTGTATGCAAGTTCGTTCCTTAGTGGAGGCAGTTCAAAAATGTGTGTGAGACCTGTTTATGATCCGCTGCCGCAGCTGGATGGGGTTTCTGTGTCTGGTATAGGAGTGTCCTCGGCTTTTTTGTATTCAGATGTTGTGAGAATAGGTGGTGGGGATGTTGTTGAAAAGGGTTTTGTGTATTCTACTCAGGAGGATCCTACTTTGGAATCGTCATATGTGGTTGCAAATGATAGGTTTGTGGCGGAGTTGACAGGTTTGCAGGGTGGTACTGAGTATTTTGTAAGGGCTTATGCCAAGAATGCTTATGGAACATCATATGGAAAGGAGTTTTCATTTACTACAGTGATAGCTTCTGATGGTGTAGTGGAGAATTAGTTGCTTATATGAAAAAACTTTTTTCGGTGTTGTTTTTTCTGGCAGTTGTGGTTTAGTGCCAGAAGACTGGACTTCTTGATGTTATGCAGGAGGTTGTTGATTCCGACATTTATACATCCATGGAAACATTGGGTGCTACAAGGACATCTTTGGATGAGAATTATAATGTGCTGTGGAGCGCTGGGGACCAGATTGTGGCGTTTATGAAGACTGCGCACGGAAGCCGGTATGAGATTAAGGGACAGTATGTTGGTACAACAACCGGTGCATTCAGCAAGGTTGCTGAGGGAGGCAGTGATGATTTGGAGCAGGGGCAGGAGATTGGCCATAATGTTGTCTATTATCCTTACTCGTCGGGAGTATTATGTTCAGAGGGAGATGACAATATGGCGTCAGAATCTTATCAACTGAGAGTTGTTCTTCCTCAAGTGCAACATTTTGCGGAGAATTCTTTTGGTGATGGTGTCTTCCCTATGGTTGCGGTTTCTTCTGATAACCATCTTATTTTCAGGAATATATGCGGAGGTATAAAACTTAGGTTCAAGGGGACAGGTACAATCATGTCAATAAGGCTTGAGGGGGTTGGAGAGGAGCCGATAAGTGGAGATGCTACGGTATCATGTTATGTTGATGGCGGGGCTCCTGAGGTAAGGATAGTTGAAGGTGCATCCAAAAGTGTGGTTCTTGATTGTGGTGACGGTATAAGACTGAGTGAGGATGAGCCTGCTACATTTATTATAGCGGTTCCTCCAGTTGAGTTCCTGCAGGGGATAAGGATTACGGTTACTGATGCAGATAATAATGGGAAGACATTTACAAACAGTTCGGCAAACAGGGTGAAGAGATCGTCGCTTCTTTCTTTTCCGGTAATAACTTTCAATAGTGAGGATGTGGAGAAGGATTATTGGGCTGGCAAGAAAATGGTATGGAATGGCAACAGTATTTCTTATGGTTCCTGGTTGAGTTCTCCTGCTAAAGATGCGTATCCTTATCTGGTTGGAGATGCATTAGGGATGGATGTGTATAATTTTGCCATTGGAGGTTCTTATGCTGCAAAACCAAAGGGGGCTTTTGAAACATATTATTGGGATTATGACAAATGGCTTGAGGATGTTTCTGCCGGGGTGGTTGACAAGACTAAGAAATACCTTGTTAAAGATTATGTTAATGCGGCAAAGCCATGCCGTATCTATTATTATGACGGCAAATCTTGGAAGGCCAATTCTGAAACTGGGGGATGGGCTATTGTTGAGAGAATGAAGGAGATGGTGGCTTTGCATCCTGATGCTGATCTTATTGGAATTGCTGTGGGTACAAATGATTTTTATACTGCTGCATGTCCTTTTGGGAGTGTTGGTGGCGTTTCCTCCAAGAGACTGGAGGAGCTCAAACAGAAGTATGAATCCTATGAATCTGCAAATCTTATTGGATTGGGTAAGTTGCATAGTGGAATGAAACTTCTTGCGGGTGAATATTCTTTGGCTATTGGGGCGGGGTATACTGTCTGTCATGATATACCTGTTGTCCCGGGCTATGAGTATAGGGTAAAGGGAGGTTACAGGTCTTGGTTCTTGGATGCAGACAAGAAGGCGCTTAGTACAGTTAACCTTAAGGACCAGAGTTTCAGGTTTGTTGCGCCTAAGGATGCATGTTATATTTCTATAACATTTTCAGGCAGCATTTCTGATGCATATGTTTATATTTCAATTCCTGAGGATGAAACTGATTTGACGCATTCTACGTTTTGTGGGGCAGTACATACAATTTGCAGATATCTGCAGGATAATTACAAGAACAAGGATATTGTTTTTGTGACTCCAATAGAAAGGTATCAGAACTGGTGCAATTATCAGGGGGCAAAGAATTCGTTGGGCTATACTTTGAAAGATTACTCGGATGCAATTATTGAGATATGTTCATATTACTCTATTCCTGTGATTGATTTCTATAAGAATTCCGGTCTGAATCCCCATGTTGACAAGAGCAAATTTGGTGATACGGATGGAAAGGCTGTTCATCCCAATGAGGAGGGACATAGAATTATGGCTTCTGTTGCGGTTGAATTTTTGCAGGCATGGAAATAGTTTGTGGGGTTAGTGGGAAGATTGAACTTTATATCTGGGAGTTTGTTATGTATATGAAATAGTTTTTTTAAGTCAGATTAAGTCGGGCACACCCTGCGGTCTCGGGAGGAGGGTGCGGGGTGTGTTGTTTAGGTTAGAATGCCCTTAATGTGAATGCGTAGTTGAATGGAATTTTTGAGTGGGTGCTTGCGCATTCAATCCATGCCGGTTCGTTGTGGCTTATGCGGGATATTTCAGCGGATGATGTGTCTTTGAACCTTGTGCATATTGTGTGGAGAATCTGTAGTTCTGTTTGGGAAAGTGTTGTGGTGTCTGGCTGTTCTGTTGTTTTTAATACTATTCCTTCTTTTTCTCCCATTATGCGTTGTTCTTGCTGTATTTCATCAAATTGACTGTATATTCTGTCCCAATGTTCTGGTACAGGTCCATATTCAAGTGCTTTGTATGTTAAGCCGCTGATAGATATGCCGTATTGTCTGTATGATAGAAAATCTGCATAGAAGAGGATCTTATTCATTTTAGTTTGGAATGTTTTGCCACATTCGTTGAGGATATACAGGAGTATGTTTTTTGTTTTGTTCAGCGATGTTGCGCCAAAACCGTTGTCAAAGCTTCTGCTGTATTTGAAGATCCTTTCTGTTTTGTATTGCTTTAGCAGATGGTTTTCTTGTGTTGACAATAAGGTGTTTATATGATTGCTTATTTTAAGGTAGTCTTTGTATTCTATAGTGTTTTTGGCACTCTCCAGTATGTTTTGGAATCCTGCAGGAGTTGATATTGAGCTGATGGTCCTGCCGTTTGAGACACTAGGTACTTCTCCAGCTTCATATAGACGCCACTGGTTTATTCCAAATCCCAATAGTTTTGACATTTTGGATGCAGATATGCCATAGTTTTTACGGATTTGGATTATTTCATCCGTAAATGGTATGCCATATTTTGCTCTGTATTGGTTAGTCACTTGTGCAAATGCTGCATTGTCTGTCTCATCTGTTGTGAAATGTTCCCCACTGTCGGCACATAGCCAAGAGGCGTGGGTGTAATTGAATTCCTCGCCCCTGAAATTCCATGTGCGTTGCTCGTACACTAGTTTCATTTCTTTTCCTGTAAATGGGCTTTTCATATGAGGTTATTTTAAAGGGTATTTTAATGGGTATTCAGCAATATGGAAAGATATACATATTGTTTGACAGTTTGCGGCTCCTAGCATAATCTTGATGTAGATTTCCCTTCCTTTTACGTCTTTGCCGAATACCCACATTTCACCCAGTTTATTCAATGTGTCTATAACTGGCCCTTCAACGTAGTCTTCGGTTCTCAAACTTTCAATCACAACTTTTCTGTATGAAGGTATGATTTCCAACTCCTCGAGAGTTTTCTTGTTCTTTTCACGGTTGTCTAAATAAAGGATGTCATATATCTTTAGTTTAGAGTGAAATTGTTCCAGGAAACTCTGTACCTGTTCTTTTGTAATCTTTCCCATCTTGCACAAATCTTTTTCTTTTTGCAAAAGTAGGAATAATATTTAATATTATAATAAAATACAACGATAAAGTTGAGAAATAAAGAGTCTTTGCATGTCAGCATCATTCCCACCCAATAACCACCGGGCTGAACTGAATGGGCTGCAAAACCTTTTCCAACGTGCCGTTGTGGCTTATGTATAGCGGGCAGTTGGGGTAGAGGGTGATGGTGAGCGGAGTGGTTGTGTTTGCGGTAATGGTGGCGGAAACTGGGGTGTACATTGGGCCCTGGGCCAGAAGGAACAGGCCGCTTGAGGAGTTGAGGGTGTAGATGCTGCCATAGATTGTGGCGTAGGCGCCATGTGGGCTGAGAGGATTCTCAGTGGGAAGCCACGGATGCAGGGTTTGAACACATAATTGCAATGGCGGGAATGTTGTGTCTGCCCTATATGCCAGCTGGGTGGATTGGCTGCATTGTACAGCTACGTTGCAAATCTCAAGGCTGTCTATCAGCAGCAATGTGTTTTCTGCGTTGTTGAGGATGGTTAGGGCAAGCCATCCTTCCCCTGTTTCTACAGATCTGGTTTCCATTTCTTCCGCTATGGTACTTGATACGCATGAGGCGGTTATGACAGGTAAAAACAGCATCAGGCAAAGAGTGTAGGCTAAGTTGCGTTGATGGCTGGTGGTTTTCATGGTGTGCAAGGTCTTTGTCTCTAATACAAATACATGTGGTGAAAGTTTATTTTGTGGGGATATTTCACTATCTTTGGGAATCATGCAGCTGACACAAATCATAATTGCAAAACTCATTGAGAAGGATGAGACGGTTACAAGGCATTTCTTTTTTGAGAAGTGCAGGCCTCTTTTTGTGTCAATCATAAATAATGTATTTTCGTATCCTGTTGATTATGATGAGTTTGTGAATGAACTTTATCTTTACATCATGGAGAACGATGCGGCCCGGTTGAGGCAGTTTGAGGGGCGCAGTTCCATTTACCAGTGGCTGAAGGTGGTGGCAATACGATTTTTTATTGCCAAGAGGAGCAGGATGATAGAAGATGTTTCAAAGGAGGCTCTTTTAGAGGAGCAGGGGGGAAGGCGTGCTGCAGATGAGGGGCCCGGATGCGATACAAGGATGGATTTGGGCAGACTGCTGGGCCGGCTTACCAATGCAAGGTACCTGTATGTGATACGGAGGCTGGTGATGCAGGATGCTGAACCTGAAGAGGTTGCAAAGGAGCTTGGGGTTACGGTCCCCAATCTTTACAATATAAAAAAGAGGGCCATTGCGGCGCTTACCAAGATTGCCCTCAAAGAATTTCCAGAGTATGAAACCGGAATCTGACAAAATGAGTATTTCATCAGAGGTGTTGGCTGCATATCTAGACGGCAATGCTACTGCCCGTGAGACGGAGCAGGTGATTTCTGCACTCTCAGATGACAGGGACCTTAGGGAGCTGATGGCCATTTCAATGGCGGTTGATGCTTCTCCAAGTTTTCCTATGGCTGCTATGGCCGCTTCTTGCCAGGATGACAATCTGTGCTGCCTTGAATGCGAGAAATTCATTCTCCAGCAGCGTGATATCCCGTTCAATGATCAGCAGATGCTGCTGAGTGCCATAGACCACAACTGGCTGAAGGACGAGGGTACCCCGCTGCACAATATGGGACGCCACCTTGAGGAGGCTGGACTTGCCGTTGTGAGGAAGTACAATGCCAATCTTAATGATATTGTAAAATTCCTCGTCCAGGGGGCAAGCCTCATGGCAGCGGTTGATGGAGGGGAACTTGACCCGCAGAAGGTTCTTGAGGAGAAGATAGAAGACCTTATAGTTGGCACAATTCCAGACCACGCAGTGGTGGTTGTGTCACTGGATCTGCAGAATAATTCCATTCAGATTTTTAATCCCGACAGTGCATCCCTCCTTCAGACAATCCCTCTGGAGAGGTTCATTGATGCCTGGGAGGACTCCGGAAACTATCTGGTTGCAGCGGCTGCCCCAGGTCAGATGGAGTATGAACCTGCACCGTTGGATTTGCAGGGAATAGAATTGGATGCCTCTCTTGATGAACTGAGGGAGGCCATTGCCGAGAATGCCCATGAGGTGTGGGCCTTCAACCGCAAGAAGGAGGGGTGGAGTTATGGCCCGCGCAGGGATGATGTCCTCAAGCAGACTCCCGATATGGTTCCATATAGCCAGCTTCCCGATTCCGAGAAGGAGTATGACCGCCAGATGGCCATAAATACCATAAAGTTGCTGAAGAAACTTGGATATGAGATAATCAAAAAATAAATAATTAAAATAGAAAAATTCACAGTATGGTTGTAAGGAAACTTTGGAAGAGTTACCTCAGGTGGTTCGACCGCTCTTTCTCCCGCGGTTGGTTGGATCAGGTGACATTTCTCACTTTAACAATTTCTGGATTTATTGGTTTATGGTATCTGATTGCGTTGTCGTTTCCGGGTAAACGCAATTTTATGAGGATCCTTGAACTTATGATGGATCCGGGTGCGTTTTTGGGTAGTGACGGTGTGAATGCCAATAAATTTCCGGTATTTTTTTCGTGGGTTGTTGCCATATCGGGAGCAGTACTTTTCAGTGCCATGCTCATTACAGTCATCGGGAATATTGTAAGCAACAGGATTGATGAGTTTAAGAAGGGGTTGCTCAGGTATGATTTTGATAATCATATCCTTATCTTGGGTGCAAACTCCATGCTTGTGAATATGCTCAAGGAGATTGCTTCAGACAGTAAGCTGTGCAAGAAGAAGGTGGTGGTACTTACGGAGAACGATACTGAGAAACTGCAGGATTCTGTGGCTGTGAAGTTTCCGGATTATGCCAAAAAACTCGATGTTACTTTTCTGTATGGCCTGAGGGAGCAGGAGGAGACACTAAAATATGTTCAGGCCGATGAGGCCCACTCAATCTATATTCTTGGTGAGGATAATGAGCCGGACCATGATTCCAAAAACATCAGGTGCTGGAGAATAATCCAAAGGCTTTGTGAAGGGATATCTTACCAGATACAATGTTTTATGATTGTAGACAGGCTCTCTTCTTTCCATGTGTTCCAGTTCAGCAGTAATGAAGGAAATGGAAAATTGAGGCTTACTGTAATCAACTCTTTGGAGAATTGGGCCCAGAGAACCCTCATTGCCAGAGTGATGGATGAATCCCAACAATATCCGTCAATTATTGGCGAGTCTGAGGAGGATTTTGCCAAGGATGTGAGGTTTGTGGTATTTGGCATGACCCAGATGGCCTATGTGATGGCTACAACTGTGGCGCATATTGTACACAAGCCGAACTTTGTTGAGGGGCAAGGTGCCAATACAAAAAGGACCAAAATATGTTTTGTTCTTCCCGATATCCATCAGGAGATGAACTTCTTCAAGGGGCATTATGAGTCATTGTTCAAGTTGTCCCATTCTACTTATATGAAGTATGAGTTGCAGCCCAATGGTAAGTGGGACTGGACTCAAAAAAAGGATGTTCCAAATGCTGAATACGGCGATTTTCTTGATGTTGAGTGGGTTTTCATTGACGGTTCAATTGAGGATGTGCATGTGAGGAAACTCCTCTCTGATTATGCTGCAGATGAAAATGAAAAGCTCAGCATTGCCATCTGTAACCACGATTCAAACTCAAATGTGGCAGCATCACTCTATTTGCCTGATACCATTTACGATAAAAATGTTCCGGTATTTGTTTATCAGCCTGATGAGGGGGATATATTGTCGTTTGCAAATGGTACCGGCAAGTATAGCAATGTGTATCCGTTTGGTATGAAATCGGACTGTTACGACCCGCTGTTCAAGAACAGGCTTTCAAAGGCCAAGAAGATAAATTATCTGTACGACCTGCAGAACAATGGCAAACCTTATCTTGCCATGGGCTCGCAGAAGGAGATTGAGGCCCTGTGGAACAATATCACCTCTTATGTGCTTATGTATTCCAATATTTACGCAGCAGCATCAATTCCCGTCAAATTGAGTCTTATGCAGCGGAATCTCTCTGTTCCCGGAGGTTGTCCTGCCTTTACAGATGATGAAGTTGAAACCCTTGCCAGAATTGAGCACAACAGGTGGAACATGGAGAAGCTCCTTATGGGATTTTCTGCCCTGACAGTAGGGCAGCGTAAGGCAATGAAGAAGCTGAATAAAGGGGAGCCGTTGACAGCTGATGATCTTAAGCAACTTTCAGCAGCCCTCAGCCCCAACTCTCTTCCCCACGAGCTCGACCATGGTGCCATCAACAAGGATCTGAAGACAAAACTTTTCAAGCACAAGGATATTACCCCGTACAATGATCTTATGGAAGGCTCAAAAGATTATGACCGCGCCATTGTGAGGAATATTGTTGATGTGGAGAGGGAGGGATAATTTTTTTGTATCAGTGATAGAATTGGCATTTATGATTGTTCTATATGTAAAATCATTTTAAGGACAATGGAAAAGAGATATGTACCGCAGCCTATGGACACAAGTGATGTCCAGCTGCCAGAAGAGTTGAATGAGTTGGTTGAGAGGATGGCAAAAAATGTGCACGAGGTATGGGCACAGAGCCGTATAGATCAAGGATGGGTTTATGGCCAGGAGAGGAGCGATGCCCTTAAGACACATCCGTGCCTGATTCCATATGAGGATCTTCCCGAGATTGAAAAGGCATATGACCGTGATACCGCTCTTGGAACCCTAAAACTTATTTGCAAGTTGGGGTTTAAGATAAGTAAGTAGAGAATAAAGATGGCGACCAATTATTTGGCCGCCATCTTTTGTATTTGAAATATTGTGTTAAGCTGTCTGTCTGTTCTTTATATATCTGAACACATCCGCAACAATAAGCACCGGTGATGTGAGCAACAGGATAAGTCCCCAGTCTGAAGGGGAGAGGGGTGCTACTGTGAACATCTGGCCGCCGAAGGTTACGATGATAATTTGTCCTACAATGATTAGCGAAGCAATCCAGATGAAGCCCATGCTGTAGGTCTCTTTTACTGCCTGTTTGTTGCCACTCAGCAGGTCTATGATATCCTGGATAAGGCTGCGGTTGGTCTTGAAGTATTTTGCGTTGAAAATGTTCCAGAACTGCAGCATTACAAAGATTGAGAAGAACAGGCCGTGGTCGTATGCGCTCAGGTAGGCTTTTGAACTCTCTACAAATTGGAAGTTGAAGAGCTCCATTACCGAGTTGGCGTTTGTGTGAGCCAGAAGCTGCCATATGCCGCCAAGTATAATGAAGAACATTATTCCTGTACCTACAATCCTCTTCAGCATTGGTTTGCTTATGATGTGGCTCTCCGGGTTGCGTGGTTTCTCATTCAGCACCCCTTTGTCTGCAGGGAGTGATGAGAGGGCCATTGCCGCAAATGTGTCCATGATGAGGTTTACCCATAGCATCTGGGTAACTGTTAGTGGAGAGTCAAGTCCTATGAAGGATCCAAGCAGTACAATAAGGCAGGCGCAAACGTTTATGGTCATCTGGAAGATGATGAATCTTCTGATGTTCAGGTATAGAGAACGGCCCCACATTATGGCTTTGTTTATACTCGAGAATGAATTGTCTATGATGGTGATGTCGCTGGCCTCCTTGGCGCGTGATGTGCCGTCTCCCATTGAGAGTCCTACCTGTGCTTTGCTTAGGGCAGGTGCATCGTTGGTGCCGTCGCCGGTTACGGCAACTACTTCTCCAAGTTTCTGCAGCAGCATTACAAGACGGGCCTTGTCATCCGGGCGGGCACGGGAAATGATCTTGAACAAAGGGTTCTTTATAAGCTCAAGGGCCTGCTGGTCGCTCAATGCTGCAAACTCCGGTCCTGTGATGTTCAGTGGAGTGTCGTCGGGATTAAGAAGTCCTATCTGACGTCCTATCTCATTGGCTGTGCCTGGGGTGTCTCCGGTTACAATTATTACCCTTACGCCGGCCTTGTGCATACAGGTTTCAATTGCCTCCTTAACATCCTCACGGATTGGGTCTGCAATGCCCACAATGCCAAGGAATACAATCTCCTGGCTGCCGGTTATCTGGTATGCAAATCCCAGGGTTCTCATTGCTTTCCCCTGATATTCCTGCAGTTTTCTTGCAATATGCTCCTTATCACCTCCGGCTGCTATGCTGGTACTCATCTGCAGTACAATTTCCGGTGCACCTTTTATGAACCTTATAGCTTTGGCACCCTCTTCCATTGTTGCAATTGTCTGCATATATTTTGTCTCGGTAGAGAACGGTGTCTGCTGTACACCAGTTGCGGCGCTTCTGTAGGTTTCATATTCTACTCCATTGTTTCTGAGCCATTTGAGAAGAGCGGCTTCTGTCGGGTTTCCAATGGTTGTGAGTTTTCCATCGGTATCTGTAAAGACCTCGGCTGTGGAGTTTACAGCCATATTCTGCATGATGAGTTCCTTCTCCTTCTCAGAGCCGTAGAAGTCGGTCTCCATTACTGTCATCTGGTTCTGTGTAAGGGTGCCGGTCTTGTCGGTACAGATTACTGTTGCGGCCCCCATTGTTTCGCAGGCATGCAGCTTGCGCACCAGGTTATTCTCCTTAAGCATCTTTCTCATGCTCAGGGCCAAACTCACAGTAACGCTCATTGGCAAACCTTCCGGAACAGCAACAACAATAAGGGTAACGGCAATCATTATTGATGCAAGTACAAACTCTGCAATTTCTATAAAACCGGTACTGTGTGGACTACTGTTGTCAATGAAGAAGAAATAGATCAGCCTTCCCACAATGATTAGTGTTGCTATGACAAAACTTACCATAGAAATACCTTTGCCAAGTTGTGCCAGCTGACGGTTTAGTGGAGTTTCCACATCGCTCCCTTCCTGGGTGCGGGCAACACCTTTTCCCTCCTCTGTATCCATTCCGGTTGCAGTAACCCGGTAGATTCCCTCACCTTCAATTATGATGGCACCTCTTAAGAGAAAGTCTGACCTGTATGTGGCATCTGCATCAAATTCACTCTCAATGCTGGTTTTGTTGGCGTACGGTTCTCCCGTAAATATGGATTCGTCAACCCTTAATGAGGTGCTGGCCAGTAATATACCATCTGCAGGAATCTCATCACCAGCCTCCAGTTTTACAATGTCTCCCACAACAATATCCTGTTTCTTCACCTCATGCAGATGCGGCTTTTCACCATCAGCGCCCTTTCTGTACACCTTCACCGGACGGGAATCCTTTACCTGATTCAGAATCTCAAACTCCTTCTCTGCCTTAACCTCAAAAAGGAATCCTACACCAGTAGCCAACAATAATGCTGTGAGTACTCCCGACGGCTCCAGAAGGTAAGACCATCCCTTGCCCAAACACAGAATCTCATATAGGGCTACCCCCACAGAGAAGCAGAATACTACCATCAGTACAATGATGATGGGGTCCTTGAACTTTTGAAGATAAAGTTTCCATAACGGCTCCTTTTCGGGAGGTGGAATGATATTTTTTCCTTTCCCTTCCACTACCTGCTGCGAATTGTCAGCAAGGCATCCTGAGATATATGCGTTTCTATTTTTCATTGCATTCCATATGTGTGATAAACTGCAAATATAATTCCAGCGCGGCAATTTACCAATAAATACAAACCAGTATTCCCCGAGGTTGAGAAGAATGTCCCGGGAAGAGCCATAAAATCGGGCGAAACTGCTGCCGGGAGCAGGAAATATCCCGGAAAAGGGGGCAGATCCTGGAGGAAATGTTGTTGCAGAGAAAAACATCCTGGTTATGGGGGCAAAACCGGGAGGAAATTAACCGTTTTTAGTTAGTTATTTATATTGCAGGGTGTAAAACTTTTATGTAGTTTTGCGCCCTATTTTTTATTAAGGTATATAGTATGAAACTTTTGAAATCATTCTTGGCGGGTGTAATTATCTTCTCGGCGGCAGCACAGGCGCAGGGCCAGGCGCAGCCACAGCTAAACGCGCAGGGAACAGTGCAGGTGCAGGGGAAGAAACCGCTTGACCATTCGGTTTATGACAAGTGGGAGACACTTGGTGGTTATGCAATCACTGATAACGGTGAGTGGGTCTCATATTACTCAAACAGGGAGGAGAATGACGGCAAGGTGGTTGTCATGAATCTCAAGAGCAATTCCACTATTGAGATTCCCAGAGGTTCAAAGACCAAGTTCAATCCGCAGGGAACACATCTCACTTTTACCATAAGACCAACTTTTGCGCAGCAGAAGGAGGCAAAGCTGAAGAAACTTAAAGGCGACAAGGCTCCAAAGGATACTTTGGGAATCCTTGAGCTGGCTACCGGCAAGATTGCAAAGTTCCCGGCTCTTAAGGGAATTGAGGCACCTCGTGAGGGGGGCAATTTTATTGCATTCAAGGTTGAGCATACTCCAGTTGTTCTTCCCGACAGCCCTGAAGCGGAAGCAAAAGCAGCAAAGAAAACCGCAAAGCCAAAGGCTGAGGTGATTACCGTAATCTATGACTTTGCAAAGAATGCGGCTGTTGATACTTTGAAGAATGTTGAGACCCTTTCGTTTACCAAGAAGGGAGACCGTCTGTTCTGTATAAGCAAGACCAAGAAGGGCAAGGAGCTGTTCTCATACAATCCTGCAACTTTGGAAAGTGATACCATCATTACTACCGGCAGCAAGGGTGATATTCTAAAGCCTTATTTGTCTGCAAATGAGAAGTTCATAGCTTTCTATGCAAATACAGACTCTACAAAGAAGTTTGATGAGAATGTATCTATCTATACATACGACATTTATGCACAGGGTGCAAAGGCGCAGGTTGTTGTAGACAACAATACTGCAGGCATTCCTGAGGGGATGCTTCTTACCCGTTACCGTGCACTTACATTCAGCAAGGATGGCGGTCGTCTGTTCTTTGGCGTTACCGTACTTCCTCCTCAGAAGGATACTACCGTTAAGGAGGAGCAGGCAAAGCTTGATGTTTGGCACTACAATGACAATTATATCTCTACACAGCAGCAGCACATGAAGAGCCAGATGCTCAGAAGAAGCTATATAAGCTATGTGGAGCTTGATACCGTTTCCCACAAGGTTGTTTCAGAGAAGATGATCCGTCTTGCACAGCCGGAGTATCCTATTGTTACCGTTCCTGCCGAGTGGAATGCAGATTATGCATACTGTTTCAGCAGCCAGAGGTATGCAATCCGCAGCCAGTGGGATGCCAATCCTGTTTGTGACCTTTATCTTGTTTCACTTAAGGACGGTTCATCCAGGATGATTGCACAGGAGATTTATGCTACAAACATCAGCGCTTCACCAAAGGGCAATTTCCTTGTGTGGTACAATCCTCAGCACAAGCAGTTCTTCTCTTTGGACATGCGTGAGGCCAACAAAGATTTGGGTGTGAAGATACATGAGGTTGCGCAGCCGCTTGAGATATCGGGAGGAATACATTTCCCTCTTTGGAAGGAGTCTCACGACAAGCCTGAGATGGCTCCTGCCTACGGAAATGGAGGATGGAGTGCAGATGAAAAGACTTTCTACATTTACGACAAATATGATGTGTGGGAGGTTGATCCTCTTGCCCAGAGGGCACCTCAGATGCTTACCCAGGGAATGGGTAGGGAGAAAGGTTACACCTTCAAGATGATGAGATGGGATGCAATGCAGCTTCCCGACGGCACTCCAGGTGTGAAGAAGACCCCTATCGGGAAGAAAGATAATGTGTACTTTACTGCATTTGACAACAAGTCAAAGGGTAACGGATATTTTATGAGGGAGAGCAAAAGGGGCAAGCTTCAGCCTATGAAACAGCTGATTATGGAGCCAGATTTCTCTTTGGGTTACCTCAACAAGGCCAAGAATGCAAATGTGATCACTTATACCAAAGGCAATTTTGTTGAGAGCAACAACCTTTGGGTTACCAAAGACATGTTCAAGAGCAGCAAGAAGCTTACCGCTTCAAACCCTCAGCAGGCCGAGTACAATTGGGGTACTTGCGAGAGTGTGTACTGGACTGCCCATGATGGACGTGAGCTTGAGGGTCTGCTTTACAAGCCTGAGAATTTTGACGCTTCAAAGAAATATCCTATGGTGGTGTATTTCTATGAGACTTCAAGCCAGTACAAGCATGCTTACAGAAAACCTGCTGTGAGCCGCTCTACAATAAACATTTCTTATTTTGTAAGTAACGGTTACCTTGTGTTTATGCCTGATATCCACTATACAGTGGGCCATCCGGGCAAGAGCGCTTATAACTGCATTGTTTCCGGTGTTGAGGCACTTTGCAAGAATTCTTGGGTAGACAAGGATAACATTGCCATTCAGGGCCAGAGCTGGGGAGGTTATCAGGTGGCTTACCTTGTTACCCAGACAGATATGTTCAAATGTGCCGGATCGGGTGCTCCTGTTGCCAATATGACCAGTGCATATGGCGGTATCAGATGGGGTAGCGGTGTTGTAAGGCATTTCCAGTATGAGCATACCCAGAGCCGTATTGGCAAGACCCTTTGGGATGAGGGTGGCCTTGACCTTTACATTGAGAACTCTCCTCTGTTCTTTGCAGACAAGGTGAACACTCCGCTTCTTATTATGAATAATGATGCTGATGAGGCTGTTCCATGGTACCAGGGCATTGAGTACTTTACCGCTTTGCGCCGTTTGGGCAAGCAGGTTTGGATGCTCCAGTACAATGGTGAGAGCCACAATATAAGCAAGAGGGTAAATGCTCTTGACTATACAATCAGGCTTTCACAGTTTATGGACCACTTCCTTAAGGGAGCACCTATGCCTGTGTGGATGAAATATGGTGTTCCTGTTACCCACAAGGGTATTGATATGGGCCTTGAGCTTGTAGAAGAATAATTTTTATACTTATATATAATGAACAGATTTTTCAAATTTGCTTTTGCCGCTTTGGCGCTGATGGTTTCAGTACAGGCAGTTGCCAAGAAAGGCACTACAACCGTAGCTGTGGTTGTAGATGAGAAAACCTACCAGCAGATTCCTTCTGCAGTTGATGCTTACGTTGAGTCTGTAGGCAACGCAACCAGAAAGGGTGTGCTTGTGGTTGACAAATGGTTTAACCCTGATTCAATCAAGGCTGAGCTTTACAGAATGTATACCCAGCAGAATCTTGAGGGTGCTGTGTTTATTGGCGACATTCCAATCCCTATGCTAAGGGATGCACAGCATTTTACAACTGCATTCAAGATGAACCAGAAGATGAATATTCAGAGATCTTCTGTTCCGTCTGACCGTTTCTATGATGATTTCGACCTTAACTTCAAGTTCATCAAACAGGATGAGAAGAACAAGCTGTTCTTCTACTACTCTTTGTTGGCTGAGGGTGACCAGGAGATTGTATGTGACATTTATTCGTCGAGAATAAAAGCACCTGAGGGAGCAAACAAGTATGAGCTTGTTGCAGCTTATCTTCAGAAGGCTGTTGCTGCAAAGAAGAACAGTGCCCCTATGGACAAACTTCTTCATTTTGGCGGACACGGCTATAACTCTGAGAGTATGCAGGCACGTGTGGATGAGGCTGTTGCGTTTGCAGAGCATTTCCAGTTCCTTAACGGCAAGGGTGCAGACCTCAATTATATAGACCACACTTATGACAATTCTGTAAAGACCCGTCTAATGGCTGCTGTGGCAGACAAGGATCTTGATCTTGCAATGCTTCACCACCACGGTGCAGATGATACACAGTACCTTAACGGTTCTCCTTTTGTAGCTGATCCACAGGGCTGGATAAAACTTGCAAGAAACTATTTCCGTACCAAGATGCGTTCTGCAAAGGACAAGGAGAAGACAAGGGCACGTTTTATTGAGCAGTATGATATTCCTGCTTCATGGTGTGATGATGCCTTTACTCCTGAGAGGGAGAAGGAGGATAGCCTTTATGCGGCAAGTATGGACATTTTCTTGAGTGATCTTGACGGTTATTCAAGTGGTGCAAGAATGGTTATCCTTGATGCTTGCTACAACGGAAGCTTCAATATGGATGATTATATTGCTGCACGCTATATCTTCAATCCCGGCAACACTGTAGTGGTTAAGGCTAACAGTGTTAATACACTTCAGGATACCTGGACAACTGAGCTTATAGGTCTTTTGAACTGGGGCGTGAATGCAGGTAACTGGGCTAAAGGCCAGCTTACTTTGGAGAGCCACCTGTTTGGTGACCCTACTTATGAGTTTGGTGCACAGAATATCCCTGCTTGTTATGGCGGTGACAAGTTCAATGTGAATGAGGTGATTGTTTCCAAGAAGAATGATGTGAAATTCTGGAGAAAAGTGCTTGATGCAAAAGTTGCTGATGAGTTGGCTTGTGATTACAAGTCTCTTGCAATCCAGATGCTTTACAACAACAAGGCAATTACATCAGATGAGCTTTTGGATATTTTGGCCGGCAGCAGCAGCAAGGTGTTGAGACTTGAGGCTTTCAATACTTGCAGAAAGATTGCGGACGCAAATTTTGCTAAAGCTATCATTCTTGGTTTGAACGATGATTATGAGCTTTTGCAGCGTCTTGCAGCAATGTATGTTGGAAAGAACTTCTCAAATGAGCTTCTTCCTGCTGTAGTGGAGACTTATATGGATCCTACAACTTCAGACAGGGTTGCTTTCCAGCTTAAAGGTAACCTTAAAGGATTTGATGCTGAACTTCTTAAAGCAGAGTTTGTGAAACAGAATGCTTCTGCCCCTTATTGGGAGGGAGAGGTTGCTTTTGGCAAGCTGCTTAAGATGATTGACAACTACGAGAAGGATTTTGTTGCTGAGACCTCTGCAATAAAGGACGGTTCAATGAGCCTTAAGGATCAGAAGAGCTTTGCACGTGCACGCCGTAACGGTTGTGAGATCAAACTTATCCCTTCTTTGGTGCATATGATTGAGACCACCAATGATGCGGAGTTGAAACTTACAGCAATTGAGGCTATTGGCTGGTATATGTATTCAAGTGCCAAGGCCGATATCATTGCACAGTGCGAGGCATTGTATGCAAAAGTGAATGATGAGGCTGCAAAGGCTGAGCTTTTGAAGACCCTTAACAGATTGAAATAACTTAAACTTACATTATATGTTGAAATTTAGAAGAACAGTGGCTTTTCTGCTTATGATGTTGCCTCTTGCCCTTTTTGCACAAAACGGCAAGTTTGCACAGATTAAGGGAAAGGTTACTATGGAAAATGCACAGGGTGAGCCGGTGAGCTTTGCCACAGTGCACCTTCTTCCACAGGATGTGTATGCATCTACAGAGTTGGACGGTTCATATGTATTGAAAAATCTTGAGCCTGGAAAAACATCCATTTCTGTGCAGTTTGTGGGTATGGAGACAATTGATACATTGGTAAATCTTGCAGCAGGAGAGACTTACACCCTCAACTTTGTAATGAAGGAGACCAACTTCCGCCTTTCGGAGGTTACAGTGCTTGCAGAGCAGAGCAAGGCAGGTGAGGCAACAGCTTCAAATATCTCCCGACAGGCTATTGACCACCTTCAGGCAGCAACCATCAAGGACGTGATGCAGCTTCTTCCTGGAGCAAGCCTGCAGAACTCAAACATGTCTGTGGCAAATAATATTTATATCAGAACCATTGCCCCTACAGGAACTTCACGCAGTGCAACTACTGCAACTGACGATGCCCATGCAAACATGAACAGTTTGGGTACAGCGGTGATCATGGATGGTGCTGCACTTTCTAACAATGCAAACATGCAGTTGCTGTCGGGAACAATGAATGGAGCAAACTCCAATGTTGGTGTGGGTTCTACCCCTGCTGCAGGTGTGGATTTGCGTGGTATCTCTACAGACAACATTGAGAGTGTTGAGGTTATCCGCGGTATCCCTTCTGCACAGTATGGCGACCTTACTTCAGGTGCGGTTATCATCAAGACAAAAGCAGGTAAGGAGCCATTGAGGATCAAGGCCAACCTTAACCCTTATACCTACTCTGTTTCTGCTTCAAAAGGTATGCAGTTGGGCGAGAAGGGGGGTGCCCTTTCAATCAGCGGTGATTATGCTTACGATGCACGCCAGCAGGAGATGGCCCATCAGTATTACCAGAGATTTACCCTTAGAGGTTTGTGGACCAAGACTTTCTTCGACCGTCTTACTACCAATACCTCATTGGACCTCAAATACCGTAAGGATACCCGTGAGAAGAACCCTGATGATGAGCGTTCTCAGATTGCGTACGGTGCTGATGAGATTGGTTTCAGATTGAACAGCAACGGTTCGTTTACAATGCCTGATGCCGGCTGGTTGAAGAGATTGAGCTATACTTTGTCTTTCTCTTACTCAGACAAACAGTCTTACCGTGAGAGCATGCTTTCAAATGCATATGCTCCATACCTTATGTCTTCTACAGACGGTGCAGTGCTTTCAAGCATCCCTGGTTTGAAGATTTACGGTACTGATGGCAAAGAGATTACAAATATCCCTGTAGGTGAGGAGGGTTACTATGGTACCTATCTTCCTTACAGCTATTTCTCAAGATACGATATCTACGGTAAAGAGCTTAACTTCCAGGCTTCGTTGAAGGCTCATTTCAGCAAGAGATGGGAGAACAGCAACAACAATATCCTTGTAGGTTTTGATTACAAGTTGGACGGCAACTTGGGTAGAGGTACCGTTTATGACATTGCTACCCCTCCTCAGAGCAACAGCAGCTCGTCTGCTTACCGCCCAAGGGCATTCAAGGACATTCCGTTCATCAACCAGGCCAGCCTTTATGTTGAGGATGTGTTTACACATGAGTTTGGCAAACATGAGCTGAAACTTACTGCCGGTGCACGTTTTGATCAGATCAACAGCAAGAGCATCCTTACCCCACGTTTCAACGCTTCGTTTGAGGTAATTCCTCAGGCTTTGTTCATCCGCGGAGGTTGGGGAGTTTTGGCTAAGGCTCCTACATCCTTGTATTTGTATCCTCAGGATGCATACTATGAGTTTGTCAACTACAATACACTTGGAGACAACAAGCTTCCACAGGATGAGCAGCTTCTTATTGGTACTACCAGAGTGTTCAAGACCGAGAACCCTGATCTTAAGATTGCAAAAAATACCAAATCTGAGTTGGGATTTGACCTTAAGATAGGTCCTAAGAAAGTTGGCCTTTCGGTAACTGCTTTCTATGAGGAGCTTAAGGACGGTTATGCTATGGGTACAGATTTGTACAACGGCTACCACCTTATCCCTTATGTTACCTACAAGAATGTGAAGAAGGATGCCAATGGACGCTATACTGCTGAGGTTGATGAGGTAAACAATGTATTTGTTAGCCACACTACCCCTATGAACTCACTTTCTACCATCAACAAGGGTATTGAGTATGAGTTGAACCTTGGTAAGATTGATGCTATCAGAACCAGCATCAATGTTAACGGTGCCTATATGCATGTAGAGAAGTTCAACAACAACCACTCATACAGCTCGGCTACAGGTGGAAACAATCTTGAGCACCATATTGGTGTATATGAGAAAGGTGTACAGCACAGCTTCAATGAGGTGTTCAACACAACTTTCCGTTTTACACACCATATTCCTCAGGTTGGTTTTGTTGTTACCCTTGCTGCTCAGGCAAACTGGTTTACAAAGACCTGGACAGAGTACGGCAACGATGCGATGTTTGAGAAATTCATCTCATACAAGGATTTTGAGTACGCAGGCAAAGCTTACAAGGCTGGTGGAGTTTATGACTTCAATCCTGCACTTAAGGAGCTTCCTGAGTTTGCAAACTTGTTTGAGACCATTAACGAGAACAGATATATTAAGGAGAAATATAATCCTTATGTAATCTTCAACCTCAACATTTCCAAAGAGATTGGAGACCTTCTAACAGCGTCGTTCTTTGCCAACAACATCTTCAATACAAGACCGTTGTATGAGAGGAAAATGTACCCTGGCTCTTATATTGAGCTAGGTATCCCTACATTCTTTGGATTTGACCTTAAAATCAACATTAAATAGGAGGAGAGAAGATGAAAAAGATATACGCTTTGGCAATTGCTCTTGTATCGCTATGCGGATGCGGGCAGTTTGAAGAGATTAAGGATGTCCAGACTGTAGAGAATATCTCTTTTGGTGTGGATATCTCCTTGAAAAAGGATGATGCAATCCCTGCACCTGAAAAATATAAGGTAAAACTTAACAACTATGCAGAGAATCTTGAGATTGTAAAAGAGATTGCTGCAGGTGACGTGATTAATGTAGATGATGTTATTCCAGGCATATATTCGGTATCCATTTCTGGTGAGTCTTACCTTAATGGATTTACATATATGTTTAACGGAAACCTTTCCAATGAGGTTATCGTTGAGGATGGTATGACATTCGACCTTGAGATGGCGGCAGCCAAATCCGGCAGTATCCTCCTTAAGGAGATTTACTATTGCGGAAGTAAGATTGGCGGCAAGACATCTTATTTCAGGGACCAGTACTATGAGCTGTATAACAACAGCAACACTGTACAGTACCTCGATGGCCTTTGCATAGGTAACATCAACCCTGCAGGAACTTCTGCAATCAAATATGTATGGAACAGGGAGAATCAGGAGGATTATATCTATTTCCAGACCATCTGGCAGATCCCTTTTGACCGTAATAATCCAAACAACAAACTTTATCCTTTGCAGCCGGGAGAGTCTGTAATCATTGCACAGATGGCACATGACCATAGAACTCCGGAGCTGAACCCGGATTGTCCTGTAGATTTGTCGCAGGCAGAGTTTGAGTTCTATCTTAAGACAACTGCCTATACAAAAGATAACCCTGCACATAATATGGTTGGTGCGTTCTGGAAACTTACCACCTCTTGGTGGCTGGTTACTGTAAACGGCGGTGCATTTGCAATTTTCTATCCCGACGAGCAGATGCAGTCTGTTATGTACGAGCCAAACTATGAGGAGCTTTATGCTTCAACATGGGTAACCCCGGTAGGTTATACAACTAAAGGTAAGGATGTTCCTATCGACTGCATTGTAGATGCTGTTGAGCTTATGCTAAATGAGACCAAGATTACCCAGAAACGTATGCCTGCTGTTCTTGATGCCGGTGCTACATGGGTAGGGGGTACATATCTTGCAAAGAGTGTTACTAGAAAGATTAAGGAGACATTGCCTGATGGTAGAGTAATCTATCAGGATACAAACAACTCCCTTGAGGATTTTGAGGTAGTGAGTCCTGTCTTGAGAAGGAACGGTGCAGGTATACCTGCGTGGAATGAATGGGCAAACTGATTGTAGGACTTTAAAATGGATTTGATTATGAAAAAGATAAAAGTTTTATTGGGTTTGATAGGTTTGTCGGCTGCTGTTTCAGCAGCACCGCTAAGCATACCTTCTGTTGTAAGACAGCCGGAGATAGAGATGAACATGAGCCGTTCTCTGTGGTTCAGCAGCAGCAACGTGGCCGGAATGTCGGTTGCACCGCTAAGCAGATACAGCATTGTGGATTTCAGCTACAATGGTGCAGACGGTGATTTCAAGATGCAGCAGCAGGGTGAGAAGGAGAGTGTTGTAGGTTTCAATACCAACGGCGCAACTGCTGTAGGTAAGACATACCTTTGGGGAAATTTTGATTATAAGAACATTGTGGAGGATGGTACAAAATATATTACCAACCTTTATGATCCTACCAGGGACATGCCTTATTATGTGGCTGACGGTGTGGAGAGCAAGTTCAAGAAACAGTCATATGACTTAGGTGTGAAGGTTGCTTTTCCTCAGTTGTGGGGTTTTGTTACTCCTGGTGTTGATTTGCAGTACAATACCAATACCGGTGCAAAACAGCGCGACCCACGTTCCGTTACCTACTTTCTCAATGTTAAGGCAACCCCTTCTTTTTTGTTTGAGATAACAGAGAAGAACCATGTGGGTTTCTCTGTAAATTACGAGTATCTGTTTGAGAGAAGTACCTTTAACAGAAGCGATACGGAGATTGATTATCCTGTATACATTATGAGAGGTTTGGGCAACTATACTGCCGGCGTGGTTTCCGGATCTGTAGGTGTAGGTACTTTCTTCTATAAAGGCAACAAAATTGGCGGAGCCCTTCAGTACGGTTATACCGGAGATGATTTCTCGGTTTTGGTAGATGGAGGATACTCATATAAGGTAGAGGATGCGTTCCAGACACCAACCAAGAAGCAGAATATGGGTTCTACCAAGCAGAACTTGTGGAACGTTGCAGTTAAGATGGTGGAAGAGGGCGACAACCGTATGCAGACAGTTTCCATATCTTATACAAACCGCAAGACCGACGGTATTGAGTACATTCAGGAACTTGGCCAGGTTGGTGACTTCAGTGATTGGATTACCATTGCCAAATATTTGCGCAGCAAGTACTCGTACCAGTCTACTGATATCAACTATGAGTGGTTCATTAAAGAGGGAAGCGGATATAAATGGAAATTTGGTGTGGATTATATCCATTCCAAGAAGTCTGACGAGTATATTCTCCCTGCTGCCCATTTGAAGGTTGAGAATGATTTTCAGAGAGTATACGCCAAGAGAAACTTCAACTTTGGCGGTGGAAAAAGCTCTCTTCTTGCAGGTATCAACTTGGGCTTCAATGACAACCTAGAGAGTGAATATGTGTATGAGGGCGGTTATGCAGAGTCTGATGTGGTTAAGGATATGTATGCGAAAGATATCAGATACATGTCATCTGACTACATTACCGTAGGAGGAGAGGTTACATATTCAACCCTTGTGAATAAGGCTACATCTTTGTTTGTGAAAGGTACATGCCAGTACTATTCGCCAGATGATGAGCTGTTTGAGAAGAGATTGTATACTTCACTTTCGGTGGGTATCACTTTCTAGTATGTAAAAATGACAAAAAGCAATTTATGAATTACAGTTATAAATTGGATGCCGATGTCCTTACCTTCTCACTTGTGGGAAGGTTGGACACTGAGGCATCAGGAAAATTGGATGTGGCATTTGCAGATATTTGTAAGGAGAACCCGCATAGTGTTCTTGTACTGGATGCTGCAGGTCTTGAATATATTGCTTCAAGCGGTCTGCGTACAATTCTCAAGATGGCAAAGAGTGTAAAGAGCTTTAGAATTGTGAATGTTATTCCTTCTGTTTACAGTGTTTTTGAGATGACAGGATTCTCAAAGATCATTAATATAAGCAAGGCGTTGCGCAGAATTGACCTCAGCAAGTGTGAGAGGATTGGCGAAGGGGGAAACGGAGCAGTTTACCGTGTTAGCGAGGATGAGATTGTTAAGGTGAATTTCAACCCTGAGACATATGCAGGTTTGGATAAGGAGCTGGCCAAAGCCAAGGAGGCTTTCCTTTTGGGAATTCCTACTGCCATTTCATTTGATATGGTAGATTGTGGTGAAGGCAAGAAAGGTGTTGTATACGAGACCATCAAGAGCCTTACCTTGGGAGAGACCATACAGAGCAATCCTGAGCGTATGGAGGAACTTACCGAAATGTATGTTGAGCAGTTGAACCTTCTTCATTCAACCCGTTCTGACAATCCGGTTTTTGGAAGTGCAAAGGACAATTACCGTAATCAGGTGGAGAATGCTTCAAAATTCCTTACTCCTGAGGAGGGAGAGCTGCTTAAAGTGATTCTTGATGCCCTTCCTGAGGGTGACAGACTTGTGCATTGCGACGCTCATCCTAAGAATATCATGATCCAGAACGGAGAAATGTTGTGGATAGACATGGAGCAGATGAGTGCAGGACATCCTATCTATGACCTTATTTCCATTGCAGTTGTCCTTAACGGTATGAGGACAGATGAGATGATAATGCACATAGCCGGCATGGACAATGCAACCGTTGCACTTTTGAAGGAGTGTTTTATCAGAAAGTATTTCAAGACAGAAGATAAGGAGATGATTGCCAAGTATGCCCAGATGTTTGATGCTTTGCGCCTTATCCGTGCAGTTTTTGCTATAGGTTTCACTTCTAGCAATACAGAGAAATACCGTCAGGCCATTATAGATATGGCCCGTAATGTATTCTTCCCTAATATTCAGAATATAGCTGGAGGGGTAAAATATCTTATTAGTGTAATTGACAATATTCACAAAGCATAATGCGCCTTATAAGTTTATTTGTGGGTTGTGCCATATTGTTTGTATCTTGTACGGCTAATGCAGATGAAAATATGCAGGAACTTGATTTGAAAAGCCAGCTTATAGGTATTGAAAATGCCAATAATGCCAGACAGTTGGGAGGATACCGCATTGGCAATAAATCCATAAGGGAAGATGTGCTGATCCGCAGTGGAAAACTTTCCGGACTGTCAGGTGAAGACTCAACTCTTCTGGCCAGCAAATTTAAGGTGCAGTGCATTTATGATTTTAGAGGAGGGGATGAGTTTGTATCTGATCCGGATGTGGTTCCGTCGGGAGCAAGGTACCTTCCCCTTTCAATTTCCTTTTCTGGAGGAAATGGCAAAGAGAGCATGAATTTGGAATCGCAGGAGGCAATAATAGGGATGTTGCTTGAGAATGCAGAACATCCTGCTATCCAGAAAATGTGCGACAACCTGTATGACATCATCTTCTTTGAGGAGTCTTCCCAGGAGGTTTATCGCAAGTTCTTTGCAGATCTGGTTGCTGTTGATCCCGATGATGGGGCAGTGCTATGGCACTGTACTCAGGGAAAAGACCGTGCTGGATGTGCATCTGCCATGCTTTTGGCAGCTTTGGGGGCAGACCGCAGCCTTATTATGGCAGACTACAATTTGTCCCGTGAGTTTTATGCACCAATAGTAGCCAGGATACCTGTTCAGACAGAGGCTCAAAGTGTAGTAATCAATACCCTTATTGGAGCCAATCCGGTAATTTTTGAGAGGGCTTTGGATAAGATTGATGCAATATACGGGTCATTTGCCAATTATCTCAAAGAGTGTATTGGGGTTACTGGGCAGATGATGGATACCTTGAGAGAGAATTATATGAAATAAACAACATAAAGAATATGAAGAGATGCCTTTTTCTGTTGTGTTTTATGTGTAGTGCATTTACTGCCATGCATGCACAGCAGGTTACCTTTACACCACAGTGGACTCCACAGAGTCAGTTTGCAGGATATTATGCGGCGTTGGAGAAGGGTTTTTATGCCCAGGAGGGGATTGATGTGAACATCGTCCACCCCGCAACTTCGTACAGTTCTGTAAATATGCTTCTCGACGGCAGTTCGGACATCATTACAGGAGAGCTTATTCAGGCTATGGAGGCGGCAGACAAGGATATAATTTTTGTAAACCTTCTGCAGACAACCCAGCATTCCACATTGGAATTGCTGGCCCGAAAGGAGAATGTGACCAGTATTTTCCAGATGCGCGGATTCAGGATAGGTACATGGAAAGTTGGCTTCAATGAGATCCCACATATATTGAATAAACTGCAGAACCTGAACATTGAGTGGATAAAGTTCATCAATCCCATTAATCTGTATATTTCTGGTGCTATTGATGCTACATTGGTGAAAAGCTATAATGAGAAGATACTTTTTTCAATGTCGGGAATAACCCCGGGAAGTGTGTTGAAGTTTTCCGAGATGGGATTTGATTTTCCGGAGGACGGATTATATGTTACTGAGGATTTCTATAAAAGAAATACAGAGTTGTGCCGCAAGTTTGCCCAGGCTTCCAGAAAGGGTTGGGAGTGGGTGCGCAACAACCGTGAGGAGGCACTGGAGATTGTGATGAAATATGTGAAGGAGGAGAATGTACCTACCAATATATACAATCAGAAGGTTATGCTTGATAAACTGCTTGAGGCTCAAGAGGATGTTAAAGGAAAAGCTCCTTCGTACAAATTAAGTGAGGAGGCTTTTAACAGAGTCAATGGGACACTTGTCCAGTATGGCTTCATTTCCAAGCCTGTAGAATATAAAAGATTAATGGGAGGAGAGCTATGAAACTTTCAGGATTAAAGCCTAATATTTCCATTTCGGGCCGTCTGATGGTTAGGGTACTGATTGTATCTGCCATCATTTTTACACTTACATTTACACTCTTCTTGAGGATGGCGGCCGACAAGATGAGACAGGAGGCTACAGACAATGCCCACAGCGAACTTTCCAATACTATCCATCAGATTGATGCCATTTTGCATGCTGTGGAGATAGCAGTGGAGAATACAGCCTGGATTGTACCGTACAATCTCGACTCCCCGGAATCACTGTATGGCATTACAGAAAGGCTTCTCAATAATAATGAGTTCATTTTTGGTTCAGCCATTGCATTTGAGCCCAACTATTACAGTACGGAGGGTTATTATTTTTCACCTTACTCCTATAGGGGAAAGAATGGACAAATAAGGAGCAGACAGCTTGGTACTGAGACATATGATTACCACCACATGGACTGGTACCAGATTCCCAAGCTGCTCAACAAGCCATACTGGAGCGAACCGTATTACGATGACGGTGGCGGTGATATGATGATGACCACATATTCAAAACCCCTATATGACAGTACAGGCAAGATGTATGCTGTAATTACTGCAGACCTTTCACTGGAGTGGCTGGCAGAACTTGTAAGCGGCATCAAGGCATTTGACAAGTCTTACAATCTTATGATAAGCAGGAATGCCTCATATATTGTTCATCCCGATAGGGACCTTATCCTTAACGAAACCATCTTCTCTTCTACATATGGCGACAAATCAGAGTCTTTGAAGAAATTGCAGGATGATATCCTTAACGGAAGGGCCGGTGAGGTGCTGAGAGATATGTGGGGCGACAAATTCTTTGTTTTTTACTCTCCAGTGGAGACAACACAATGGACAGTAGCCATTGTTTGCGCAAGGAGTGAGCTCTACAAGAAAGCCAAGACCCTCAGGAGCATGCTTATTGTGCTGTGTCTTATTGCCCTGATGATGTTGATTGCATTCAGCTACAACGGAATCCGTAAGGTTGTTGCCCCTATTGAAGATTTCTCGGGTGTTGCCAAAAAGATTGCAAAAGGAGATTTTGAGGCGGAATTGCCTAAAATCAAGTCGCAGGATGAGCTGAAGGAACTGCACGATTCGTTCAAGTATCTTCAGGATTCCCTTGTTGCATATATTGAGGAACTTAAGTCTACCACGGCCAACAAGGAGAGGATTGAGAGTGAATTGAGAATTGCCCATGCTATACAGATGGGTATGATTCCCAAATCGTTCCCGGCATTCCCTGAGCGCGATGACGTTTCGTTGTCGGCAAAACTCGTTCCTGCCAAGGAGGTAGGAGGAGATCTGTATGATTTCTTCATTGAGGATGGAAAACTCTACTTCATCATTGGAGATGTGTCCGGCAAAGGGGTACCGGCTTCGTTGGTGATGGCGGTAACGTGTCGCCTGTTCAGATCTGTGGCATCACATCTGAATACTCCACATGAGATTATCGCATCGCTCAACAATTCTTTGGCAGATGGAAATGACTCAAACATGTTCTGTACCGCTTTCCTTGGTATCCTTGATCTTAAGACAGGTCATCTTCAATTCTGCAATGCGGGCCACAATGCTCCGTTGATGGTAGATCCAGCAGGTAATGTAACTCCAATCAATGTTGTCTCTAATCTTCCGTTGGGTGTGTTTGAAGGGTTCCCATACGAGAGCCAGGAAATCACAATAGAGAAACAGGCAATGCTTTATCTCTTCACCGACGGCGTGAATGAAGCCGAGAATAACAATAAGGAACAATTTGGCGATGATGCAATTGTTGCATTGTTGCAAAACAACTCTTCACTTGATACAGACGAGATAATCAGTGTTACTTTTGAACAAATCAGGAGTCATGCAGATGGCGCTGAACAAAGTGATGATATAACTGTAATGTGTTTAAAATATACAGGTAGTGATATGGAAAAGACAATCATCTTGGACAATGATATTGCCCAGATCAGTAGACTTACCCAGTTTATTGATGAGGTTGGAGAAGCATTTTCTCTTGCTCCCGATATGATATTTAACCTTAATCTTGTTCTTGAAGAGGCCGTAGTGAACGTAATAAACTATGCCTATCCTAAAGAAGAGCACCAGAAAATATATCTATCAGTAAGTATGCGTGAGGGTTCAATAGTGGTTGTACTTACGGATACAGGCAAGGAGTTTGATCCTACAATGGTTCCGGAAGCAGACATTACCCTCTCTGCGGAAGACCGCCCTATCGGCGGCCTTGGTATCTTCCTTATCCGTCAGATAATGAATGAGGTGAGATATGAACGCATAGAGGACAGGAATGTTCTCACTATGGAGAAGAAACTTTAGCATCAAATTCTTCTAAATGAAGAATTTGATGAGGAAGAATGCTGCAAGAAGCCACATTCCGAGGCTTACTTTCTTATGGTTGCCTGTAAGGGCATTTAAAGCTACATATGCCAGCTGTCCAAGGACAATTCCTTCTGAAATGCTGTAAGTAAGTGGCATCATAAGGATACAGGTGAATGCTGGAATTGACTCGGTGTAGTTGTAGAAGTCAATTTTTGTTACTGCAGCCATCATCATCAGACCAACAAGGAACAGTACAGGGGCTGTAGCTGCTGCTGGAATTGCCAGGAAGAACGGTGCAAAGAACATTGCTACAAGAAAACATATTCCTGTAGTGAAAGCGGTAAGACCACTGCGGCCACCCTGCTCAACACCTGCTGCGCTCTCAACAAAGGTTGTAACGGTACTGGTACCCATTGCAGCGCCTGCTGTAGTTGCCACTGCATCTACAAGGAATGCCTTTTTAAGTCCGGGGATTTTGCCGTCTTTGTCAAACATGCCAGCTCTGGTGGTTACACCAATGATGGTCCCTATTGTATCAAAAAGGTCTACAAAGAGGAATGTGAATACAATAATGAACATGTCCTGTGTAAGGACCTGATCCCACTGGAACTTGAAGAATATCGGCTCAATTGAAGGTGGGGTACTTACTACTCCGTTGAACTGGGTAACCCCCATCGGGATGCCTATTATGGTGGTAGCAAGGATACCTATGAGGAGTCCTCCCTTTACGTTCTTTACCATTAGCAGTGATGTGATTACAATGCCTATGATACATAGAAGTGGCGCTCCGGAGGTGATTTTGCCAAGACTTACCAATGTGGCGTCGTTGTTTACAATTACACCTGCACTTTTAAGGCCTATGAATGCTATGTAAAGTCCTATACCCGCACTGATGGAGTTTTTGAGGGTGTCGGGAATAAGGTATACAAGTTTTTCCCTTATGTTTGTAAGGGTAAGGATAATGAAAATCAGACCTTCAAGGAATACGGCTGTAAGGGCGAACTGCCAACTGTATCCGAGTACAATACATACTGTGTATGCAAAAAATGCGTTAAGTCCCATTCCCGGTGCCAAAGCAAACGGAAGTTTAGCATACAGTCCCATAAAGATTGTTGCACATCCAGAAATCAGTACGGTTGTGGTGAAAAGGGCCCCTTTGTCCATTCCTGTGTCTCCAAGAATGTTTGGATTGATAGCCAGAATATAGGCCATTGTAAGGAAAGTGGTGAGACCTGCAAAGATTTCTGTGCGGACGTTCATCTCACCTTTTTTAAAACCGAATAGTTTGGTTAACATCTTTTGGTTGATTTTAGGTTATCTTTTCTACAAAATTACGCTTTAACTTATTAATAAAGCAATTTTTTCTACCTTTACTTAAAATTTTCAATTATGGCCGACAATTATCTTGAGAAAAAGTTTGAAGAGTTCCACTCCGGAAAAGGGGTTGCATCAAAACATAAGACATCATCCGGCAACTTTAGCCTTAACAGCCTGCTCCTCAAAAACCGCAGTCATAGGGGGTATGATTCTTCCCGACAGGTTTTGGTGGAAGAACTTAAGCAAATTGCAGAGGTATGCACCAAAATTCCGAGCGCAAAGAACCAGCAGGTCCTCAGGTTCAAGCTTGTGGCGGGAGAAGATGCTCCAAGGCTGCAGCAGTATACCAAATGGGGAGGGGCCTTGCCTGAGCTCAATTTGCCGTTTGAAGGTACTGAGCCTTCTGCATTCATAATCATATGTTCTACTGTTCCCGAGAACAAATGGGTGGATATAGATTTGGGCATTGCAGCTCAGAGCATGCTTTTAAAAGCTGTGGAGATGGGTCTCAATGGTATTTGCATTGGCGCTTTCAACAAGAATGCAGTTGTAGAGGAGTTCTCTTTGCAGCATGAGCCTGTGCTTGTCCTTGCCATTGGAAAGGGGGCTGAGCATATCCAGCTTACCCGTGTAAAAGAGGGGGAGAGCCTTACCTATTACCGCAAGGACGGTCTCCATTTTGTCCCTAAATTGGGCTTGGATGATCTTCTACTTTAACTCAATTACAGTACCTGTAGAGAAATGGGTATAATTCTCCTTCAAGCTGTTCTGTAACACTTGTCTTGCATCGTTGCCGGTGCAGTGCCCGGAGATCACTTTCAGATTGGGATAATGTTCCTTAATATATTCAGCCGCCTGAACTATATGGGCGGCTTCTTTTTTTGTATCATCGTGGTGCAAATAGTCTACATAGTGGAGCCCTCCTATGAAAAACCCTACTGATTTTGAGGCTGTTGTACAAAGAGACAACGTAACTTTGGTACAAAAAGACGACGTAACTTCAAGGATATTGAGTATGCCGTTGTGGCTGCAGGGGGAGATAATTGCAAATTCTCCGGGGGTATACTCTGCAAGGATGGCAATCTCGTGGGTGAAGTTGTCGGGAAGATCATTGCAGTGGAGGAAACTGTTGCCCATGGGTGTGGGGTGTCCGGCTGAGGATGAAACCGGGATGAGGGTGATTTGCTCTGAGATGCCGGTGAGGCTGTCAATTTCTCTGAAGCGGTGGCCGTATTCTGCAAACAGGGCCTGCTCCATTCCAATGTTGCGGGCTTCACGGATGCCGTTTTTTGGGCGGCATGAGTAGAACAGATTGCCTCTGATGGTGTTGTGCAGGTAGACCGGCGCAGTAGTGTTGTGCTCAAGGAAGGTGCGCAGACCTCCTGTGTGGTCGTTGTGACCGTGGGAGATTATTACGGCATCTATTTCTGCGGCTGTTGGGAGGGAGGGGGCTTGTTCCCTCAAAAGTTCCAGGTTCTGAAGGAATTTGCCGCTTGCTCCCGTGTCTATGAGATAATTCTTACCCTGTGGGGTCTGGAGAAGCAAACTCAACCCGTGCTCATGCTGCAGCATGGGATTTTCCGGGTTGGGAAGGTTGTCTATTAAAACATGCAGTTTCATATTATCTGAGCCTGTTTGCGTAGAAGTGCCTGCGGATTACTGTGAGCAGGTATGCGAGTCCTATGATGGTGAAGCCGAAGCTTACTGCATAGGCAGTAGAGTAGTTGCTGTATTGTGCAATGATACCTCCGCAGAATACTCCTGCACCCACACCCAGATCAAAGAAGGTGAGGTAGGTGGCGTTGGCGGCACCGCGCTCAAAGTCCTGCCCAAGGTTGATGATCATTGTTTGGGCTGTAGGGGAGATGAGTCCGTATCCGCCTCCCATAAATATGGCGGAACTGAAGAATGCAATTGGATTATGCACGAATGCCACTATGAAGAATCCTATGATAAGGGAGATGATTCCCAGGGCAAATACAGTTATGAATTTGCCGCTGCGGAGTATCATAGCTGAACAAAGGCGTGCAGTTACCAGCCCTGCCGAGAATATTGTAAAGTAGTAGCCTGTTCCCTGGGTGATGCCCACCTCTTCCTTGGCGTATATTGAGAGGTATACTGTAATTATTCCGTATCCGAATGTGAGAAGGAACATTACGGCAGCCTCGGGCAGTCCTGCTTTAAGGAGCAGGTTTGAGATTCTGAATTTTTTGGTTGAACGCTCTACCTCTCTCTGGGGCTTTATTCCTGATGTTGCCACAAATCCTGCCAGTCCTACGCAGAATACAGTCATAAATATCTGGTTGAAACTTATTCCGTTCTCGTGCATGAAGAGTGAGATTACCGGGCCGGTTGCCATAGCAAGACTGGTGGATGAGGTGTATATCCCAAGCCCTTCTCCACGACGCTCCTGCGGGATGATATCAACTGCCATGGTGTTGATGCCAACGGTGGCAGATCCGAACGCAATGCCGTGTACGAACCTTATTATAAAGAAAAGTCCAATTGTTGCGGCTAGTGTATAGCTTAGGCACATTGAAATGTAGAACAGATAGAAGCACATCATAAGGGGCTTGCGGCTGGTCTTGTCGAGACAGAAGCCGGCAATGGGCCTGGTTACCAGTGCGGCTATTGTGTATAGCGACAATATTGTGCCAATGAGGGCTTCGCTGGCGCTGAGTTCATTGGCCAAATATAGCGGCAATATGGGCAACAGCATGTAGAATGCGTTGTACATTAGGAAGTTGCCCAAATTTACCAATATGAAGTTTCTGTTAAAGAGCATTATTTTGCCTTCTCAATCTCCTTGAGCATCCTGTTGGTTTCGCTCCAGGTATAGATTACTGTAAATACAAATGCAGCTATTGTTGCGTATCCGATTGTGTAAACTAAAAATTCTCTCATAACACCTGGTATTTTAATTTGTACTGTTTGTCTACAGTGCAAAAGTACTATGGTGTTTTGTCAACTTGTGACACGAGAGAATTTTTATTGTTTTTTTTTAATATCCCAGATTCTCCCCTCTCAAAAGAGTCTGGAAGAAGTGGATATGCTGCTCCAATGCAAAGCCCCAGTAAGGCCATGAGTGTTTGCCAGGGGTAAGGAGTACGAAGTGAGGAATACCCATGTAGCGGCATTTCTCAGAGAAAAGGTCGGTACACCTTACATAGAAATCGTCGTAACCGCAGCTGATGATGAATGGTTTGTTCTTTCCTTCAAGCTTGTGTATGCGGTTGATGGCACTCTCCTGTGCAAGTCGCTCAACTTTGTCGCCAATTACATCAGGAAGTCTGTTCTCCCCCTTGTTTTTCAATGGGGTAAGTTCAAGGTCAAGCACGCCGCTCATGCTGCCTGCAGACTTGAATTTGTCGGGATTATCAATGAAAAGGTTCATCGCACCGTGGCCACCCATGCTCAAGCCGGTGATGAAGGTTTTCTCTGGGGTGAGGTTGAACTTCTTCTCCATCATTGGGAACAGCTCGCTCCAGAAGAAGGTTCTCCACTGCATCTTCTCCGGGTTGGTGTTGTTGAGGTACCAGCCGTTGTAGAAACCGTCGGGACAAATGATTCTGAAGTTGGTTCTATCGCTGATTTCCTGGATGTTATGTTTGTTGCTCCAATCCTTGTAGCATCCGCTCCATCCGTGAAGAAGGAACAGGGTAGGAGTGTTTTCGTTTACATTTTTAGGGGTGAAGATAAGAATTGAGTCGTTGCATTTGAGGTTTTTGCTCTCAATTACAACAAGTTCCTGTGAGTTGGCATTGATTGCAAACAGAATCATGGCCACCAATGCTACAGTAAATCGATTCATAATTTTATAAGTCATTTTTTGGTTATAGTGTGCAAAATTACACTAAATTTGCGATATGGATATTATAAATATAAATAAAAATAAGGCCATTCTAAGGAAGAGGTCTGTGTATGTGAGCCTTGCGCTTGCATTTGTAGTGATGGTATTTTTCTTTCCAAATGAGGGAAGGTTCAAATATGAGTATCATAAAGGGCGTCCGTGGGTGTATGAGACCCTGATAGCCCCAATAGATTTTCCAATTCTCAAAACGGAAGCTGAACTGTATGCCGAGAAGGATGAAGCAGCATCAAAGGTAATCCCTTACTATGTTTATGAGGAGAAGACCGGAGCGGCCCAGATAGAAGCCCTTGCCCACCTGCAGATAAAGCATTCCATACCTCCTGAGTGGGAGATGGAGGTATCGCAGGCCCTCCAGCATGTTTATAACACAGGTATTATTCCCGACAATTCCGAGACAGCCACATCCCGTACAAGTTACGTTATGGTGCAGAAGAACCGCAGGGCGAGCGAGGAGCTTGTGCAGCAGCTGTTTACAGTTTCTTCCGCTATAGGGTATGTGAAGAATGATCTTGAGATAAATATGCCGCAATACAACAATGATTCACTTTTTGCGGCTTATGGAATAGCATCTCTGGTGCAGCCCAACCTTGTTTTCAGCCAGCAGAATACCAATCTGCTGCATAAGGAGGCCATAAACTACATCTCGCCTACAAAAGGGATGGTTTATGCAGGGCAGTTGATTGTTACTGAGGGAGAGACCATTACAGCAGATATAGAACAGATGCTTGACTCATATAAGGCAGAGTATGAACTCAGCTACGGATATACCGGAAATCTGTGGAAACTCAAGTTGTCACATGCGATATTTGCATTGGTGGTGCTTCTTATGGTATACATTACAATCTATTTTGTAAACTTCAATATCCTGAGGGAGAGCAACCGTTTCAATTTCATCCTCCTTGTTGTACTTATGGCATTTCTGGTAACTGTATTTGCCAGGAAGTTCTCGCCTAATTTCATGTATATGGTGCCTTATGCTGTTTTTGCCCTTTATATGGAGGCTTTCTTCCGCAACAGGCTTGTGTTTCCGGTATATATGATTATGCTTCTTCCGTTGCTTGTAATTTCCGAGAACGGAGTGGAACTGTATATGCTCAATGTTGCTGCCGGTGGAATAGCCCTTGTGTCATTCTCATTCCTTTACAAAGGATGGCTGCAGTTCCTCAATTCGCTGATAATTTTTGTGGGTATGATTGTCATTCATCTGGCATTCAGGCTTATGAGTGGAGAGGTGTTTGCATCGGGCGGATATGTTACCATATCAATGATCTTTGCAAATGCATTTCTTGTAGTTGCTGCATACCCTCTAGTGTTCCTTCTTGAGAAGATATTTTCGCTGGTTTCGGTGGCAACTCTGAAAGACCTTTCAGATACAAACAACAGGTTGTTGCAGGAACTTGCCCGCAAAGCTCCCGGTACATTCCAGCATTCATTGCAGGTGGCAAATCTTGCCGAGAGGGCTGTGCTTGCCATAAGGGGCAATTCCCGTCTGGTTAAAGTAGGTGCCATGTACCACGACATTGGAAAGATAAACAATCCCCAGTGTTTCATAGAGAACCAGGCTCCTGGTGTGGAGTACCACAAGGGGCTTTCACCTCAGGAGAGTGCCAGGGATATCATAAGGCACGTGGCAGACGGTGTGGAGATTGCAAAGAAGAACAACCTTCCACAGGTGGTGATAGATTTCATCACTTCCCATCATGGCCGTTCGCAAACCGCCTATTTCTATATGCAGTACTGCAATAACGGTGGTGATCCGGCAAACAAGGAAGACTTTACTTATCAGGGTACACTCCCTACAGCCAAGGAGCAGGTGGTAATGATGATGGCAGACGCGGTTGAGGCCGCTTCGCGTACCCTCAAGGATTACTCTGCAGAGAGTATCTCAAAACTTGTAGACGGCATTACCAGCCAGCGCATCTCCGATTCCCAGCTGGCCATGGCAGATATCTCAATCAAGGAGATAAATGTAGTTAAGGCCGTGTTCAAGAAACACCTTCAGGAAATCTACCATGCGCGCATTGCATATCCGCCCAAAAAGACGGATGTGAAACGCGATGTTCTGGTGAGCAATGAAACCGAGTAGAGGAGTTACTCCTCCAGTTCGTACGGCTTAAAATGGAACTCCTTCTCTGCCTTCTCTTTGGGGAAGCAGTAGAAGGTGGCTTCTGCTGTTGAGCAGAGGTTGCCGTTGGCTGTGAGGGTTATATCCATAATCACAAAGCTCCTCTTCTGTTCTTTCAGCCGTGCCCTTATCTCCAATTTGCTTTCAATAGGTACGGGGGCCTTGTACTTGATGCTCAGGTTTGTGGTCATTGCTGTGGTCTGGTATTTGCGTGATATGAACCAGCCGCCTGTCTCGTCTATCAGTGTTGCCTGTATCCCTCCGTGCAGGGTGTTAAGCCAACCCTGAAAATTGGGGTTGGGTTCCCAGAAACACACTACTTCTTCACCATCTTCAAAAAATTCCATCTTCAGTCCGCATGGGTTTTCCGGAGCACATGCAAAACAGTTGTATCCCATCCCTTCTGCAGTTCCAGCGTAAGGATTCTTTATCTTTTTCATAGCCTATAATTTTCCTCAATTAAATTTTGAGTGTAAAAATATAATAATTTCTGCCTAATATATAGCAATTTACACAATAGTACTATTGTAAAGTGTAAAAATATTGCCATATTTGCAGCCTAAATCTACGCAAATATGAGAAAATTTATTTTTATGACAATTGCTGCCGTCCTTATGGCACTTCCAGCTGTTGCACAGAATATCAATTCCAATCCCGACAGCATTATTGGAGAGTACTCTACCGACAGGGGTGGCAAAAAGAGCAAGGTGCGTGTTACCAAAAATGTAAACGGCACCTATACAGCACAGGTTTTCTGGGTGGAGAATTCATTGGATGCAGACGGCAACAAGAGAAAGGATGTGAAGAATCCCGACAAATCGCTCCGCAATGTTGATATTGACAAGGTGGTTCTTGTAGACGGACTCAAATACAATTCTTCAGACAAGACCTGGGGCGGTACAAAGATCTATGACCCTTCAAAAGGTATCAAGGTGAATGTGGAGGCACAGTTTGAGACTCCCGACAAACTCCGTCTTGAGGGAACCATCTTTGGTATTGGTGTAACCCTTTACTGGATGAGAATCAAATAAACAGATAAAACCTAACTACACTACATAAAGAAAAAGGCTGCAGTAAAAATCTTTACTGCGGCCTTTTTGGGAAAGTGCCCATTTTGACGACGTCAAAAAGGGCACTATTTTCTTACAAAGTCACCCACTGGATCCTTGATATCAAATGTCAATGACTTTGCGCGGTTCCCTTTTACAGTGAAAATAAGGTCATAGGTACCTGAACCTGGCTGGAAGAACTTGAATGTGTTGCCGTTCTTGTGCTCAAGTTTGGCATCAACATCCTTAAGCTTGAAGTAAAGGTTGCCCTCCTTCTCGTAGATTGTTGCGGTACCAAATACATCAAGGTAGTAGTTTCCGGTGTATGCCTTGTTTGCCAAAGGTGCAACAGGAGTTTTCTCCTCAGCCGGTTTCTCCTCGTCTTTTGCAAACAGATCCTCTTTGTAGTCGGCAAAGTACTCGTCAAAATGGGTGGTTCTGTTGGTGCCTCTGTAAAGTTCAATAAGGTCTCTGCCAAGGGCCGATTGAGGGTCTGAAGAGCTTCCGTTGTTTGTAAGGAATACAAAACCAAGGTCAAGGTCAGGTACAAGACCAACCAATGCTGTGTAGCCGTATGCCAATCCTGTGTGGCGGATGTAGCGTCCCTGCTGGCCAAACTCAACTGTCCATCCCTGTGCGTAGTTGGTAAGACGGGTTGAATCGCTGCCTGTAATTGTCTGTGGGTAGAAAAGCATATTGTGGTTCTTGCGCGAAATTACCTCCTTGCCGTTGAATGTGCCGTGTGCAAGGTGCATTTTAACCCAGTTTGCCATATCCTCTGCGGTAGAAATCACAAAACCTGCAGGGGCAACAGCAGAAAGCCATGCAAAAGCGTGGTCCTTGTCTGTACGTGGCACAACTGTAATCTCATCCTTGTCCTCAGCCTTTCTCATCCTGTATCCCTGGGCAAGGTTCTCTGCTGTATAGAATGACTTGTTTCCGGTTGTACTGTTCTTCATTTCAAGTGGAGTGAAGATACGTTCAGCAATTGCATCGTCCCAACTTTTGCCGGTATATTTCTCAATGATTTTGGCAGCAATGGTGTACATGCTGTTGTTGTAGGCATATTTTGTACGGAAACTGTAGGTAGGCCTTACAGTTGCATAGATGCGGTAAAGGTCGTCGCGGTTGTATCCCCAGGTTGGAAGGTCGTCAAGGGCATAGCTGTTGAAACCGCTGTGGTGTGACATTATCTCCCTTACCTGGAAGTTCTCTGTAACCCATGGGTCATAAAGTTTGAAATCTGGAAGATAGTTCTTTACTGGAGCATCCCATTTGATCTCGGGGTACTCATCCATAACGTTTGCCAAAAGGCCTGAAGTGAATGCCTTTGAGGTTGAGGCAATTACAAACTGAGTCTGTGGGGTAACCGGAACCGGTGCAGTTGTTGAGTCTCCCAGGTGGGCATGTCCAAAACCTTTAAGGAATACCACCTCGCCGTCTTTAACTACGGCTACGGCCATTCCCGGAACTTTCCACTCGTCAATTGCCCGCTGGCACATTGCATCAAACTCCTGTGGAATTGATTTGAAATACTTCTGTGATGGGTTGCTGTTGCAGCCCGCAAGTGCCAAAATTGCCATAAGGGCACCTGCCTTGAACAGTTTTCTAAAGAAATTCATGGTTCTATCTGTTGTTTGTTTTATTCGCAACATCAAAGGTATTCAAAATTCACTATATTTGTAGAATAACTTAAACAAACTTGAGATGAAAAAAAGATTCCTGTTTTTTGTTGCATTCTTTGCAATGTCCGTTTTTGCGGCAAACAAAGTTGAGGCTCAGAATGTGCAGTTGCTGTATGATACTGAAAGGGAGTGCAAGACAACTACAATTGAGATGTTCAAACCGGATGCATTCGGAAGCACTTTCTTCTTTGCTGATTTTGATTATAATCCTAAGGTTAGCGGCGCATATTGGGAGATTGCAAGGGAGTTGTGCTGGTGGCAGGAGAGCAGTTTGAACTGGCTTTCGGTACATGTTGAGTACAACGGCGGAATGAATTCAGCAGCAGGATCGTTCAACAATGCATGGCTTGCCGGTCTAACATACTCCGGTCATTCGGCAGATTTCAGCAAGACCTGGTCTTTGACAGCGTCGTACAAGCATATCCCCGACACTTATGGCCTTGATGGCGGCAAACAGGAGGCAAACTTCCAGATTACAGGTGTTTGGGGCATTTCATTTGCACAGGGCTGGTGCTCATTCAGCGGTTTTGCAGATTTCTGGAGAGAGGCAAGACCTTGGCAAGATACCGAATACATATTCCTTGCTGAGCCTCAGTTCTGGGTAAACTTGAACAAGGCAAAAGGTTGGGAAAAGATAAATTTGAGTGTTGGCGGCGAATTGGAGATATCTTCAAACTTTGTTGAAGACGGATTTAAGGTGATGCCTGCAATCGGTGCCAAATGGACTTTTTAATCAAACGGTAAAAGTATGAAAGGAATAGTTTTGGCTGGAGGCTCGGGAACAAGGCTCTACCCAATTACAAAGGGTGTGAGCAAGCAGATGCTTCCGGTTTTTGACAAACCTATGATTTATTACCCTATTTCCGTACTTATGCAGGCGGGGATAAGGGACATTCTCATAATTTCAACTCCACATGATCTTCCGGGATTCCAGAGGCTTTTAGGGGACGGATCGGATTATGGAGTGAATTTCTCATATGCAGAGCAGCCTTCTCCCGACGGATTGGCGCAGGCCTTCATAATAGGAGAGGAGTTCATTGGCGATGATTGCGCCTGCCTTGTATTGGGAGACAACATCTTCCACGGAAGTTATTTTACCCCTATGCTTACAGAGGCTGTGAGGGCAGCTGAGCAGGACGGCAAGGCTACAGTGTTTGGATATTGGGTAAGCGATCCCGAGCGTTATGGCGTGGCAGAGTTTGACAAGGAGGGAAATTGCATGAGCATTGAGGAGAAGCCAAAGGAGCCCAAGAGCAATTATGCTGTGGTGGGACTCTATTTCTACCCCAACAGGGTTGTTGAGGTGGCAAAGAGCATAAAGCCTTCTGCGAGGGGTGAACTTGAGATAACTACTGTAAACCAGGAGTTCCTGCAGGCCGGAGAACTTAAAGTGCAGACTTTGGGACGCGGTTTTGCGTGGCTTGATACCGGTACCCATGATTCGTTGAGTGAGGCTTCCACCTTCATTGAGGTGATTGAGAAACGTCAGGGGCTCAAGATTGCATGTCTTGAGGGTATTGCTTTCCGCAAAGGGTGGATTACTCCCCAGAAGCTTGAGCAGGTTGCACAGCCTATGATAAAGAACCAGTATGGTCAGTATCTGATGCATCTGGTTGAGGAGTCCCGTAAGGGGAACCTTCAGGAGATTGAGTAGGGTGTTGTGGCAGTATGCTGTCGGGAAAAAGAAAAATAATATACTTAACTATGGGAAAATCAGAGAAATACAATTGGGAGTTCCAGAATGTGGGTGGAACTTCAAGAGTAAAGATCAGAAAAGGTGCAGATATTGCAAATCTTGATAAACTTGACAAGAAACTTTGGACTGTACTTTCATGTCCGGTTAACGGCCTTGAGATTGACAGCACGAGCCTTGCTTACATTGATGCAGACGGTGACGGCAAGATTAGGGTGAGCGATATCGTTGCCACTTCAAAATGGGTAACTTCGGCCATTAAGAATCATGACCTTATCCTTGAGGGAAATGACAGCATAAGTATTGAGGAGTTTGATACCGCTACCGATTTGGGTAAGAATCTGTATGGTTCGGCAAAACAGATCCTTGAGAATTTGGGCAAAGGTGAGAATGTGATTTCAATTGCCGATGCTGCCGATATGACCAAAATTTTTGCGCAGACCCGTTTCAACGGTGATGGCGTGATTACTGTGGGAAGTTCTGATGAGGCTGCAGACAAGGCTGCCATTGAGGCTGCTGTTGCAACTTTTGCAGGTGTAATGGACCGCAGCGGTGCCATGGGTGTGAATGCAGATATCATTGAAAAATTCTACGGAGCCCTTGCCGCTTATGATGCATGGCAGAAAGCAGAGGTTGGGGCACCGTTCGGAGCAGATACAGATGCTGTTATTGCAGCATACAATGCATTGGATGCCAAGGTTAAGGATTTTTTCATGAGAAGCAAACTGGCTGCATATTCACCTGCAAGCACAGAGAAACTTGATGTGCAGATGGCCCAGATTGAGGCAATCAGTGCGGCAAACCTTTCAGAGAAGGGTGATGAGATTGCACAGTATCCTATAGCAAGGGTTACCGGCAAACCAGAAATCAACCTTTCTGAGCCTGTAAACCCTGTATGGGCAGCACAGTTCAATACAGTTGTAACGGTTGCCCTTCCCGATAATTCTACCCTTACTGAGGCGGATTGGGCTGCAGTTGGGGCTAAATTTGCAGCATACACCGGATGGAAAGGTGCAAAAGCCGGTGCTGAGGTTGAGTCTTTGGGATATGATGCCGTTAAACAGTTGCTTGCAGACAATAGGAAAGATGCCCTTATGGCACTTGTGGCTGAGGATCTTGCCCTTGCAACCGAGGCCGACAATATTGCCCAGGTGTTGAAGTTCCTTTATATTTTCAGGGATTTCTACAGACTTTTGAGAAACTTCATAACTTTTGACGATTTCTACGCAAAGGACAAATGTGCAATTTTCCAGAACGGACGTCTTATTGTAGACCAGAGGGAGTGCCGAATGTGTATGAATGTTCTTGATATGGGCAAACACAATGCTACAGCAGCATCCAGCGGAATGTGTCTGCTTTACTGCGATTGCACAACCAAATCATGTGCTGCCAAACAGCAGATTGTTGCAGCAGTTACCGTTGGAGAGATTGGTAACCTTATAGTTGGAAAGAATGCCATCTACTATGATAACAAAGGTGTTGAGTGGGATGCTGTAATTACCAAGATTATAGACAATCCTATAAGTGTAAAACAGGCGTTCTGGAGCCCTTACCGCAGAATGGCCACTGTAGTTGAGAACCTTATAAACAAGAGTGCTGCAGATAAGGATGCCAAAATGATGGCAAATGCAACAGCCAAGATAAATGCAGCTCCTGCATCGCTCCCTGCAAAACCTGCTGAGGGTGACGGAAAAACTGCAGCGGCTGCACCTCCATTCGATATTGCCAAGTTTGCCGGTATCTTTGCTGCCATTGGTATGGCTCTAGGTATGATAGGTACAGCGGTTGCCTCTTTGGCAAAGGGTATTTTTGCCCTCAAGTGGTGGCAGCTTATACTTTCATTGGCCGGTATACTTGCAATCATTTCAGGACCTGCCATGATCATTGCATGGATGAAACTCCGCCGCAGGAACATTGCACCGCTGTTGAATGCCAATGGCTGGGCTGTGAATGCCGAGGCCAAGATTAGCATTCCGTTTGGAGAGACCCTTACCGATATGGCCAAATTCCCTCTTTTGAAACTTAAGGACCCATACAAGAAAAAAGGGATGAGTGCTTCTGCAAAGGTGCTTTACACACTTTTGGCACTTGCAATTGTGGCTGCAGCTGCATTCCTTGTATATTGGCTTAAGGATTCAGTAGTATTTGTTGATATCTTCAAGTTCTAGTATGAAGAGAGTCTTGCTTACCGGAGCAACCGGATATATAGGATCGCACGTTGCAGTAGAACTGGTGAATGCCGGCTACGATGTGATTGGTGTAGACAACTTCTCAAATTCCACCCCTGCAGTGTTGGGGGGAATTGGGAAGATCCTTGGCAAGAATATAGATTTTATGGAGGTTGACTGTACAGATGCCAATGCTTTTGCCAAGGTATTTGACCGTTATCCCGATATTGAGGCTGCCATCCATTTTGCCGCATACAAGGCTGTGGGGGAGAGTGTGGCACAACCCCTCAAATATTTCAGGAACAACCTGCACTCTTTTGAAAACCTGGTTGAGCTCATGGTAACCAGGGGCAAGGGGGCAAACATTGTCTTTTCCTCATCAGCTACCGTATACGGCCAACCGGCATTGGATGAACTCCCGATAGTTGAACAGCAGCCATTCCAGGAGGCATCATCGCCATATGCCCGCACAAAACAGATGGCTGAGGGAATTCTCAAGGATTGCGTAAATGCATATCCCAACCTCAATGCCACTGTGCTGAGGTACTTCAACCCAATTGGGGCACACCCTTCTGCGCTTATTGGAGAACTTCCCAATGGCGTGCCCAACAACCTTGTACCTTTCATCACCCAAACTGCCGCCGGCATCAGGGAGTGCCTGAGTGTATTTGGAAACGACTACAATACTCCCGACGGTTCCTGTATAAGGGACTATATATATGTAGTTGATCTTGCAAAGGCCCATGTGAAGGCAGTTGACAAGATGCTTTCTGAAGGTGCAAGATGGAACGTATACAATCTGGGAACAGGAAAAGGCCTATCTGTACTTGAACTTGTAAACGCCTTTATCCGGGCAACGGGTGTAGAGCTCAAATTCAGGATTGCAGAGCGCCGGCCGGGTGATGTTGAACAGTATTGGGCAGACCCTTCAAAGGCAAACTGTGAACTGGGATGGAGTGCTGATACTCCTATTGAGGAGGTCCTTCTTTCAGCATGGAGATGGCAACAGGGACTGAAAGGGTAAAACAGAGTAAATTTTTTTAGGAAAAAGAAATTTCTTCGGCAGAAGGGGTTTCTTTTTCTTTTTTTGGCATACTTTTCTGAATGCCCACCATACTTTTGCCACAGGAAAAGGGGCGGAACAGTTCATTCGTTTTGCTTGTATATTCTAATTTTACCATTCTCATACTTCCGCTCCTTTCCTTTGAAAGCTATGGAGAGAAATTTGTTTTTAAGGATTGCGGTGCCGGTGCTCCTTGTAATGTGTATTATGGGTTGCAGCACAAGGGAGGAACTTCCGGTTGCAGGTACCGGGAAAGTAAGTGTGAATTTTTCACTGGAGGGGATGAAATCCAAGGCAAAGGCTGCAGATGAGTTCCTTTTGAAAGATGTGAATATCTATGTGGTAAACAGTGAGGGGGCGGTGGCCTTCTACCATTATGCCGAAGGGGCATCCAATATAAAGGCAGATATATGGTCTGGACAATCATTTACCGTTTATGCTGTGGCCAATGCCGGACGCATGCTCATGGCGGCAAGTGAGGATGAAATATTGCAATTGGAAATGGATTGGGGTATGGTTGGGGAAGATGTTCTCCCAATGTCGGGAAAATATGGACCTGCAATTCTCTCAGATGGAGGTTCAATTGTAGTCCCCCTTACAAGAGCTGTTGCCAAGGTGGAACTTAACGGCGATATGAGTGGCCTTAATGATGATGTCTCCATTAAAGTTAAGCAGGTGAGGTTGAGGAATGTGCCTGTAAAAGGGTCTTTTTTCGGCTATGATAGGGTAATTGAACTGTCGGGAGCAAAAGATGGTGAACCGTTGCTGTTTGGGGATGGAGATGGCAGTTTTCCGCAGGGTGTCCAGTTCTATGTGCTTGAAAATATGCAGGGAACACTGTTGCCTGAAAACACATCGCAGAAAGATAAGGTGTGGCCGCAGGAGAGCCTGTATGCAGGGGTGTGTACCTATGTGGAGATTGTGGCCGATTATGAATCTGACAGGAAAGAAGGTGAAATTGTGTACAGATTTTACTTGGGAGCTGATGCATATGCCAATTATGATGTGCAGAGGAATACCAGGTATATTGTAACTGTCTCCTTTAAAGGGGATGGCGGAATTGATGAGAACAGCTGGCGTGTGGATGTGGAGGATCTGGATGATGTGATACCTCCTAAAGTGGAGTTTGCCAGGGAGGATGCTGTAATGTATGATCTTGAGGAGACTGTTATCCCCTTTGCTGCCGTGGAGGGCAAGTGGGCTCTGAAAGTTGAGAGTTCAGATCCGTCTGTTGTTCAGGTTGTGGGGTATGACAGGGGAGAAGTGAAACTCAAAGCACTTGCTCCTGGAACTGCAACGCTTACTGCAAAAATTGGAACTGCCAGTGCTGTGTGCAGAATTGATGTGGAGAAGTTGAGGATTGTACCGGCGACAGACAAGATGGATCTGTATAATCACTTTTATGAAGATCTGGAGTATTCTGTCTATCCTCCGCATGCAGCTTCTCTTGGTGTGAAAATATCTTCTTCCAGTACAACTCTGGTTACAGGGTATACCGGTGTTCACAATAGGGTGATACCGCAGTATCCTCATGGTGTACAGTTCCCTGCTGCCGGTAAAATTACTTTGGAAATAGAGGGTAGGGAAGATGTGAAGAGTGAAATGGATGTTGTGGTAAATCCCATCCTGCAGATAATACCTTCAATGGTGGTGAATGCCAATCTTGGAAGCTCCACTCTGGTAAAGGATCTTGAACTGGAGTGTGCACCAAGGGCAGATGTCCATTTTTATTGGGACAGGAATGACAGGGTTTCCATTTATGGCAATCCGGGTGACAATGCCGTGGTTGACAGGAAAGCCGGAACCATCTCCTTTCCTGTTCCAAACGGCGCAAATGGCAAGTATCGTCTTATAGCAAGGGTTACCGGTGATGATGGCTATGGCGCAGACTCTTCTGTTGATGTAGATGCTGCTCAATATTGCGAAATTACCATTTATGAAACAGTCTATCTGGTAGGTGTCTCCAAAACCATGGGTAAGGAGAGGCTTTCTGCAGGTCCCGAGGTATGGAAGTACTCAAATGAGGTTGTTGCCAAATGGTTGGCCCATCCCAAATCGGTACTCTTCCCCAATGGAGAGATTGATGTGGATTACGGTTTTGTGTATAAGGGGGTAACCTATACCGATTCCCATACAGATTTGCATGAAGAGTTCCGGTTCACATTTGTTAAAGGGGATTATATAGATTACATAGTGGAAGGGCCAAAAGAGTTCAAGGGATCCATACCTGAATATTATCTCGATTACTTTTATCTTCAGCCTGCAGTTTCACCTTACATTAACGGAGACATGCGCGAAGGTACCAAGTTCCTTTACATTACATCACTCCAGTTTGCAAAGGGTTTCTCGGATGATGATCCCGGTTGGGAGAAGATCTTCAATTTCATTTATTACTAGGTTGCAGGGTTTTCAGGTGTCTGAATTTTGCTATCTTTGTAAGTTATTAGACAATTTTCAGATATGAGTATAGTAAAGACAGAACTTGAGGGAGTATATATAATTGAGCCTAAGGTTTTTGGCGATGCAAGGGGGTATTTTTTTGAGAGCTACAGCAAGGAGAGGTTCTTTCAGGAAACAGGGTATGATATTGATTTTGTGCAGGATAATGAAAGCATGTCTTCTTATGGTGTGTTGAGGGGACTCCATTTCCAGAAGGGGGAGCATGCCCAGAGCAAACTGGTTAGGGTTGTTCAGGGAAAAGTGTTGGATGTGGCTGTGGATATAAGGAAAGGTTCGCCAACTTTTGGAAAGTATGTGAGTGTTGAACTCAGTGGAGAGAACCACAGGCAGCTTTTTATTCCACGCGGATTTGCCCACGGTTTTGTGGTTTTGAGCGAAACTGCCGTGTTCCAGTACAAGTGTGACAATTATTATGCTCCGCAGAGCGAGGGGGCTGTTGCATGGAATGATCCTGAAGTGGGTATAGATTGGGGAGTTCCTGCAGAAGATATCCTTTTGTCTGAGAAAGACAGAAAACACCCTATGCTTAAGGATGCTCCGGAACTGTTTGATTATAACGCAAAACTCTACTAAGCCATGAATATACTTGTTACAGGAGCCAACGGACAGTTGGGTAATGAGATGAGGCTTGTGGCAGGAGAGTCTGCCCATACTTTTATCTTTTCAGATGTGGTTGAGGTACCTGGAGTAGAGACACTCCAGCTGGATATAACAGATCTTGATGCAGTGCGTTCTGCTGTTGCTGCCAACAAGGTTGATGCAATAGTGAACTGTGCTGCCTATACCAATGTGGATGCGGCTGAGACCAATATGGAGTTGGCCGAGCTGCTCAATGCCAAGGCTCCGCAGAACCTTGCAGTTGCAATGGAGGAGAGGGGCGGATTGCTGGTACATATCTCAACAGACTATGTTTTTGGTGCAGAGCCTTACAATACACCATGCACAGAGGAGCAGACCGGTACCCCTACAGGTGTATACGGACTTACCAAACTGCATGGAGAGGAGCACATAAAGGAGAGCGGCTGCAAGCATGTAATAATACGTACTGCCTGGCTGTACAGCGAGTTTGGAAAGAACTTCTGCAAGACAATGATGATGCTTACTGCTACCAAGCCGGAACTTAAGGTGGTATTTGACCAGGTGGGTACCCCAACTTATGCTCTGGATCTTGCCAGGGCAATAGCTGTTGTGCTTGATGATTATGCTGCGGAGGCCTGCAGCGCTGCGGAATCAGACTTTGCCGTGTATTCAAAGAGCGGTATATACCACTATAGCAATGAGGGAGTGTGCAGCTGGTTTGATTTTACCAAGATGATAGCCCAGTACAACGGCACAACTGAGTGCAAAGTGAATCCTTGCCACAGCAATGAGTTCCCAAGTCCGGTAAAGAGACCTTCCTATTCTGTGCTTGACAAAACCAAAATCAAGGCGACTTTTGGTGTTGAGGTCCCTTACTGGACAGATTCCCTTAAGGTGTGCATTGCAAATTTGAAAAATAGCAACAACTGATCATTATAGCTGAACTATATATTATGAAGAATATACTTGTTACAGGTGGTGCAGGTTTTATTGGAAGCCATGTAGTGCGCCTGTTTGTGAACAAATATCCCCAGTACAACATCATAAACCTTGATAAACTTACCTATGCGGGAAACCTTGCTAACCTCAAGGATATAGAAGATGCCCCCAACTACAAGTTTGTGAGGATGGATATCTGTGATTTTGAGGGGATTCTGGAACTGATGCAGAAGGAGCAGATTGATGGAGTGATCCACCTTGCTGCAGAGAGCCATGTAGACCGCAGCATAAAGGACCCTTTCACCTTTGCCCGCACAAATGTAATGGGTACTTTGAGTCTTCTCCAGGCAGCAAAGATCTATTGGGAGTCTCTTCCTTGCGGGTATGAGGGGAAGAAGTTCTACCACATCTCCACAGATGAGGTTTACGGTGCTCTTGAACTCAGCCATCCTGAGGGTATTGAGCCGCCGTTTACAACTGTGGCATCGTCGGGAGAACACCATTTGGCTTATGGAAAAGATTTCTTCTATGAGACAACCAAATATAACCCGCACAGCCCGTACAGTGCATCAAAGGCTTCCTCAGACCATTTTGTGAGGGCTTACCACGATACTTACGGTATGCCTACCATTGTTACCAACTGTTCAAACAATTATGGCCCGTACCAGTTCCCTGAGAAACTTATTCCGCTGTTCATCAACAATATCCGCAAGGGAAAGCCGCTTCCGGTGTATGGCAAGGGTGAGAATGTGCGCGACTGGCTATATGTTGAGGACCATGCCAGGGCTATTGACCTGATTTTCCACAATGGTGCAGTGGCTGAAACTTATAACATTGGAGGTTTCAATGAGTGGAAGAACATAGATCTGATTAAAGTGATGATAAAGACTGTAGACCGTATTCTGGGCAATCCGGAGGGGGCTTCTGAGTCTCTGATCACTTATGTTACAGACCGTGCAGGCCACGATTTGCGCTATGCGATTGATTCCACCAAACTCCAGAAGGAACTCGGCTGGGAGCCGAGCCTGCAGTTTGAGGAGGGTATTGAGAAGACTGTGCGATGGTATCTTGAGAACCAGGAGTGGATGGACAACATCACCTCAGGGGAGTACGAGAAATATTATGAGAGTATGTATAAAGGGAGGTAATTTTTAGTTACCTTTGCCGCAACTATAAATTTTTGAACTATGAAATTTTTTATTGATACAGCAAACTTGAGCCAGATTGAAAAGGCTCAGGAAATGGGAATCCTTGATGGTGTAACCACCAATCCAAGCCTTATGGCTAAAGAGGGTGTTAAAGGTACTGAGGCTATCCACGCTCACTACAAGAAAATCTGTGGAATTGTAGACGGTCCGGTAAGTGCAGAGGTGTTCTCAAATGACTATGAGGGAATGATTGCAGAGGGTGAGGTACTTGCAGCAATCGATCCTAAAATTGCAGTTAAGCTTCCTTGTACTGCAGACGGTATCCGTGCAGTGAAATATTTCTCAAAGAAAGGCATTGCAACCAACTGTACTCTTGTATTCTCTGTTGGTCAGGCACTTTTGGCTGCAAAAGCAGGTGCAACTTTCGTAAGTCCGTTTGTAGGCCGTTTGGATGATATCTGCGAGGACGGTATTGGCCTTGTGGCAAAGATTGTAGATATGTACCGCTACTATGGTTATGGTACTGAGGTCCTTGCTGCTTCAATCCGCCATACTCAGCATATTGTTGCATGTCTTGAGGCTGGTGCAGATGTTGCTACTTGTCCGCTTTCTGCAATTGAGGGCCTTTTGAAACACCCTCTAACTGATGCGGGATTGGCTATCTTCAACAAGGCTGTTGAGACAATGAAATAAAGTTACAGGTTCCTGAAAGAACGTGGAATTCCGGTATTGAACACCATCTCTTTTCCCGTTACTGGATGGATAAAACTTAAAGCATAAGCGTGCAGGTAAAGCCTGTGCGCTTTTTTGTTTTCTGCCAGGTGAGCAGGGTTGGCTCCAAAGTATTTCCTGTCTCCCCAGATGGGGCATCCCGCCTCCTGCATGTGTACCCTTATCTGGTTTTTCCTCCCTGTATGCAGTTCCAGCTGCAGCAAGGTTTTCCTGCTGTGGGGATTGCTCTCCAGAATCTTGAAGTCTGTTACGGCAAGCTGCCCACCGTTGTTGCGGGCAGAGGAGTATACCACCATTGCACGGTTTTCCTTCAGCCAGCTGGTAATTCTCCCCTCCTGGAAATTTAGCCTTTCGCGGCCGTTTCCATCCTCCTCAATAAGATACTCCACCATCACATTCTGTGCTCCATCAATTCTTCCCGACGAATTCACAACAGCCACATACCCACGGTGGGTTACAGCCTCCTCCCAATTTTCCTGAAGCAACCTCTTTATCTCCTCGCTCTTGGCAAAGACCATAAGTCCGCTGGTTTCACGGTCGAGACGGTGCACTATAAATGCCCGTGGCTCATTGCCGTATCTGTTTGGGATACCATTTTCTCGGCGTCCGCGGAATCCTTTGTTTGTGGCCGTGTTGCGCACATAACTGTTCAGCAATGAATGGGCGGTAATCTCATCCCTGCCGCGGGAGGTGCTTACAGAGAGCACTCCTTCAGCCTTTTCAATTACAATGATATAATCGTCTTCGTACAGTATCTTTATAGGGTCCTTTTTCATTATGCTTCAGGGTTATGTTCGTTTGATGATATGAACAGCAGAGTGTCCCCTTCATGCAGTTCAAGCTGTCCGTTGGGTACCAGGTATTTGTTGCCACGTTTTACCATCATTGCAAGGTGTCCTTGCGGAATATGCATTGTTGCCAAGGTGTTGCCGTGGGTGAGCATATCTGCGGTGAGGGTTACTTCGTTGAGGGATGAACTCATTTCGTCGGGAATATGAATGTCAAATGTGCTCTCCGGCTCAGGAGGCAGATTGAGATGGAGTTTCTTTGCCAACCAGGAGATGCTCATTCCCTGCATTACCAGAGAGAGGAGGGTGATGAAGAATACTATGTTGAATATGATGTCGGAGCCGGTTACCCCAGCCAGTACCGGATAGGTGGCAAAGATGATTGGCACTGCACCGCGGAGTCCTACCCAGGAGATGAATGCCTGGGCCTTCAGCGGGATGTCCTTGAATGGTGCAAGGCAGGTATATACGCTGAGCGGTCTGGCTACAAACGACATGAATGCTCCAATGAGGAGTCCGGCCGGGGCAATCTTCATCATCTCGTGTGGGTTTACAAGAAGGCCCAGAGAGAGGAACATGATCATCTGGAAGAGCCAGGTAAGGCTGTCCATGAACTTGCTCATCTCATTTTTAAGTTTCACTTTGCTGTTGCCTACAATCAGACCGGTGATGTATACGGCAAGATATCCGTTGCCCCCAACCATATCTGTGATTGCAAATACAATGAAAACAATGCTCAGAAGGAGTACGGAGTAGAGAGCTGTATTGGAAAGGTCGAGCCTGTTGATCAGCCATACAATGAACTTTCCTATAACCACGCTTATGATTATTGCATATCCGAACTGCTGCAGCAGATCAAGGGCAATCCCCCATCCGCTTACCTGGGCAGGATTCTGGATTATCTGTATTATTATGATTGTGAGCATGTAGGCCATAGGGTCGTTACTTCCGCTCTCAAGCTCAAGCATAGGTTTGAGGTTATGTTTGAGCACCATCTTCTGGGAGCGGAGTATGCTGAACACCGATGCCGAGTCCGTAGATGACATTGTTGCGGCCAGCAGGAATGAGGCCAAAAGGGATATCTCCATATTCATTCCGGCAAAGCGTGATATTCCGTAGATGAAGGCTCCTGTAAAGAGAGTGGTTATTGCCAGGGCTAATGTTGAGAGGAGAAGCCCCGGTGTGAGTACCGGCCTGATGTCTGATATTTTGGTATCCATTCCACCGGTAAAAAGGATGACGCTCAGGGCTATCATTCCTATGAACTGCGCACCGGTAGGGGAGTTGAATTCAAGTCCCAGCCCATCGGTGCCAAAAAGCATTCCTACAAGGAGGAAAAGCAACAGGGTGGGGACGCCAAAACGGAATCCTGTCTTGCTTATGAGGATTCCGGCAAAGACCATTACTGAGCCCAATAACAATATATTTCCTGTGGTAAATACCATTTTCTTTCAAATTTAATGCAACAAACAAAGTTACGAATTTTTGGGTTTAATTTATATTGCTGTTTGTCCCTACAATTGTATATTTTGGTTCATTAAATGCAGTTGGGATTATTTTCTTAATTTTGTGTATTCACCTTGATTGGACATGAGAAGATTTATATTGCTTTTAGCGGCATTTCTTGTAATTGCGGCCCCTTTATATTCCCAAAAACATGGGAAATGTGTGTTTGATGCAAAATCTCTGGTACTCCCTGTTGCCCTGATTGGGGCCGGCGCCATTGGCGGACAGATTGATGCCGTTAAGGAACTGGATTTTGGCCTGCGTGGAGGAGGACTCCATTTTCATCATGGCTTTGTGATGGAGGATGCAGTGCAGTATGCTCCGGTGGCCGCCTTTTACGGTTTGAACATGTGCGGTGTAAAGTCTGCACACAGTGTGCTTGACGGTACTGCCCTGGCTTTAACATCATATTGTATTACAGCAGCTGCAACTTTGGCCCTTAAGGAGGTTGTGGATGAGTGGAGGCCCAACGGTGTTGATGCAGACGCTTTTCCAAGCGGACATGCAGCCATTTCATTTATGGGTGCAGAACTGCTCCGTCTGGAGTACAGGGATTCTGCCCCTTGGGTAGGATATGCCGGATATGCGGCCGCTCTCTATACCTCAATGGCCAGAATCAAGCATTCTGAACACTGGTTTCACGACCTTGTTACAGGCGCCGGTGTGGGAATCCTTGGCACAAGGGTGGCATATTGGGCATGTCCGCACATACATAATTGCCTTTTTGGCAAAAAGTCTGTAAAACAGGATAATGGCTTTACTTTTGTAGGAATGCCTTTCTATAACGGCTCCGTAAAAGGGGTTTCACTTGCTATGGTCTTTTAATATGGAACTTCACAATCTCCTTATATCAGAAGGAATACCCATGTCAGAAGCAGACAAGAACTCTTTGCCTTCACTTTTTAATGATCCGTTCAGTTACTCACCTCACCCTATGGTAGTTGAGGCGTCTCATCAGGTGCTCAGGCATCTTAAGGAAGCTGATTTTAGCATGAAGCGGCAGCTCTCAATGGACGGCAAGATGTTTGGAGTTCTGGTTGTGCAAACCCACTCAGGAAAGGTTGGGTACCTGGCAGCCTATTCGGGTACTCATGAGGATCTTAGGGAGGATCCATTTTTTGTCCCTCCAGTATATGATCTCCTTTCTCCCGACAGTTTTTTCCCTGCTGAAGAACATGAGATTGTAATGCTCAACGATTTGATCAGGGACCTTGAGAATGACCGTTACCGGTTCATACATATTGAGGTTACAGAAGAAATAAGGCAATGTCATCTTGAGAAGATTGCCATGCTGCAGGAAATATATGAGCAGGGAAAAGTGGCCCGAAGCAAGAGGCGAGGGGAGATTCTTGAGTTGCTCCGTAGTGCTGGGGATCCTGGCATGAAGGAATCCCTGAGTGCAGAACTGGAGGCTATCAACAGGGAGAGCCAGTTCCAGAAAGGGGAGATAAGGAGGGCAGAAAAGAAGATGAAGGAGGAGATTTCTGCCCGTGATGCTGTTCAGGCTGAGTCAGATGCCCGAATTGATGCGTTGAAGGAGAAGAGGAAGGAGATGTCGGGAAGATTGCAACGGAAGATTTTTGAGCATTTTACTTTTTTGAATGCATATGGGGAGAGAAAGGGATTGCTGGAGATTTTTGGAGATTCCACCCCTCCGGCAGGTACAGGGGAGTGTGCGGCCCCACGTTTGTTGCAATATGCCTATCTGAATGGTTATAAGCCTGTTGCAATGGGTGAGTTCTGGTATGGATATGATGATACCCATGTTCAGGGACAATTTTATCCTTCATGCAAAGGCAAGTGCGGACCGGTTTTGGAGTGGATGCTACAGGGGTTGAAAGTTGATCCTGCTGCCAGACATTCCACATATGGGTGTGATCCTTTGCCCGATTCGCTTTCTGCTCTTGTGTTGTATGAGGATGATTCGTTATTGGCTGTGAACAAGCCTGCAGGCATTTTGTCCGCTCCGGGCCGTTCAGGGGAGGAGAAAGATATCCTGCAACTTCTTTCATCTTTGGGGTATCCTGTTGAGGGGTTAAAGATTGTTCACCGTTTGGATATGCATACTTCCGGGGTTCTTCTTATAGCAAAAAATGAGGCCACATATAAGCAATTGCAGAGAGAGTTTGTGGAGCGCAAGGTATTGAAGGTTTATGAAGCGGTACTTGACGGAGAGGTTTCTCCGGCCACTACAGGAGACGGTGTTGTTTGGAAATCATCTTATGAAGGGAGGATTTCCTTGCCCCTGGCAGCCGATTTTGAGAACCGCCCTCTGCAGAAGGTAGATTTTAACTGCGGCAAGGTGGCCATCACCGATTTCAGGATACTCCGCATTGCCGGTGGCCGTACCTATGTTGAGTTTTACCCTGTAACCGGCCGTACTCATCAGTTGCGTGTCCATGCTTCAAGCCCTCTGGGCCTCGGAGCCCCAATTGTGGGGGACTTCCTCTACGGCTCACTTGACCGGCGCCTGATGCTCAATGCTCTTAAAGTTACGTCGTCTTTTTGTGCAATAAGCTGTAAATCAATAATTTAAAAATATAGGGCTCTGGAAATTCAGAGCCCTTTGTTTTGTAAGTATTTGTAAATGTGTATTTTGTACAAAAAGACGACGTTAAATTATAGTTATTGTAAGCACCTGGCGGGTTGAGGAGGTGATACGGGTGTGGTTGGAGATTTGCAGGCCGGGGATGCAGATGATTTTGCCTGATGCGTCGCACAGTACATTTACGCTGCTCTTGTGAAGGTGCTCAAATTTGATGTCGGTGAGGTAGTCGGTCACTTTCTTGCTGCCGTGCAGTCCAAGAGGTGAAAAACGGTCTCCGGGGGCCACAGGGCGTACTTCAAGCGGCATCTTTATCTTGTCGGCATCAAGGTAAAGGGTTGGGCAGATCTCATCTGATGTATCCTTGAGGGTTCTCCAGCTCTCGCGTGGAATCACTTTGGTGTCAATTTCAAGCGGATGAGCCTGGGCAACATTCATATAGAATTTAAGCAGGCCGCGCTCTTTGACCGCTATAATTTCTCCGTTGGCAGAGAGGAATTTCTTTGGACCGTCATCTTCCTTCAGTGCCTGGCTGATGTTCTCAATTATGGCTGGGGAGAATCCCATTGGGTACGCAATATGGTAAACCCAGAAATCCCACTCGGGCTCCTTCATGAGCTGTGCAAGTTCCACAATGCACATTAGCAGTGAACCTCTCTCTTCAATCATGTTCATCCTCAAGTTGAGGCTGCACATTGCGGCAGCAAAAGGGCTCTCCATCAGCTGGTCAATGGTCTCAAACCAGTTGCACAGTTGGGAGCATTTTTCTTCAATATGGTTTTGCAGGATGTTGCCAGCCTGCTGGAAATGTCTGATATTGCGGTTGAAAGTTGCTATAACAGAAGGGTTTATCCTTGCCAATTGAGGGAATACCTCATTGCGGATGCGGTTGCGGGAAAAGTCACTCTGCAGGTTGGTGCTGTCGGTGCGGAAAGGGACCTCCCATTTCATGGCATATTTCTCAATCTGCTGTCGGGAATAAGCCATAAGTGGGCGGATGATGTATTGTGGGGTTTCTCTTCCCGACAAATTTCCTTCACAATCCTCTTCAAATTCCAGCAAAACCTTCTCCCTGATACCTCCGATGCCCTCTATTCCGCAGCCTCTGGTGAGGTTGAGCAGCAGGGTCTCGGCGTTGTCATTGGCATTGTGGGCAATGGCAAGAAAATCATACCCGTGGGTAGCCATCAACTCGTAGAACCAGTTATAGCGGAGTTCACGGGCAGCCATCTCGATGGATATTTTATGTTCTGTGGCATACTCCTCTGTAGGAAAGCTGGCTGTGTGAAGTTCTATGCCGCGCTCACTGCACCATTGGGTTACCAATTGGGTATCTGCATCGCTCTCTTGGCCACGCAGGTTGAAGTTCACATGTGCTACGGCAATTTTAAGATCCAGCTGGCAATGGATGAGTGCATCAAGCATGCACATTGAGTCAACGCCTCCGCTTACAGCAGCCAGTACAGATGTTCCGTAATCTGCACCCAATTCTACCAGATGTTTCTTAAAACCGTATCTGAACATGTTGTAAATGTATTATTATATACAAATTTATACTAAATTTGTGGAAATTGACTTTAACGGATATGAAAAAATTATTGTTGAATCTAATATTGCTGGTTATGGCTGTAGCATTGACAAACTGTTCCAAGGATTCTTATATTGAAGATCCTGAGGATACTGGAACAGAAGAGGAGACAAAACCTTATGTTCCTGCACCTCTTGTTGAAGGGAGGGCTGTAATTGCGTATGTCACCTATTATGGTTCCGGTTTGCCCGACCCTAAAATTGTTACCCATATCAACTACGCATTTGCGGAACTTTATGTTAAGGACGGCAAGTATAACGGTTTTAAATTGCAGGGAACCCAGAGCAGGTTCAACAAAGTGGTTGCCCTCAAGAAAAAGAATCCAAAACTGAAGATTATCCTTTCATTTACAAATGGAGTAGCCAATTCCGACAATGCTCCTGGTGAAGGCTTCTCAGTTTTGAGTGCCAGTGCAGAGATGAGGAAGGCTTTTGCCGAGGATTGTCTCAAATTCTGCAAGGAGAAGGGAATTGACGGCATTGATATAGATTGGGAGTATCCCGGTTTGGGCTGGAGCAGCCAGGCTTGTGATCCTCTGAATGATACAAAGAACCATGTGCTGTTGATGAAGCAGCTCAGGGAGACTCTTGGAGACAAATATCTACTTACCTATGCCGGCTATGTAACCAACAAAAGGACTGAAGGTAAAGGTTACAAATATATGGACATTACTGCGCTTGATCCAATAGTGGATTATGTGAACATAATGACATATGATTTTGATTCCGGAAGCAAGCCTCATAACGGTATGCAGGCGTCCCACGCATATTGGGACATTTACCGTACCTACAACGCCTACAGGGCTGCCGGAGCCACACCTTCAAAACTGGTTCTTGGAATTCCTTTCTATGGAAGAATTTCATTCTCCTCTTCACCGGGTGCCTGGACCTACAAGAAAATCATAACCTTAGGTTCTGACTACTCCATTGACAACTGGGATGATACAGCAAAAGTTCCGTATGTAATCTACAAAGGGGCTAAATATTGTTACTACGACAACCCACGCAGTATTGCATACAAGGCAGAGTGGGCTTTGGACCGCGATTTCTTTGGCCTGTTCTATTGGGAGAACGACCAGGATGATGCCCAGTACACATTGCGCAGGGCTGTATGGGACGGAGTGATGGGCTATTGATGAAAGATGGTATTATTTAAGACGTTATGAAAGATATTATGAAAAGATTGCTTGTTACCTTTGTTGTTCTGCTTGTTGCATTGCAGATCTCTGCACAGGACCGGAAGCCGGCAAGGGCCGATTTGGCTTTGGGCTCTCAAATGCCTGCGTTTACAATAGAATCTTCAACATACGGCAAGATTTCTTCATCGGATTTGAAAGGCAAGGTTGTGCTTATCAACCTTTTTGCAACCTGGTGCCCGCCATGCCAGCAGGAACTAGCCCAAGTGCAGAAGGTATTGTGGCCAAAATACAAGGACAATGCCAATTTCAAGATGCTGGTACTTGGCCGCGAGCATACAGATGCAGAACTTGAAAAATACAATCATAAGAAAGGGTTCACCTTCCCTCTATATCCCGATCCTGCAAGAGGGGTCTTTTCAAAATTCGCCGACCAGACCATTCCCCGCACTTACCTTTACGGCAAGGACGGCAAACTTATCTATTCTGCAACAGGCTATTCTCCCGACGAGTTTGAGAAACTGATGCAGGCGATTGACAGGGCGCTGAAGTAGGGGATCTTCCGGGTAGGGAAGATTACAGCAACTGCAACAGGAATTTTCTGCTGCCAAGGTTCTCAATTGTATAGAAATCAGATGGAAGGGCTCCGGCAAGGAGCTCTTTTTCGTAAAGACGCTCAGAGAGCCGCGCATAGGTGTGTCTGTTCACAAAATACTTCACCGGCGGACGGCTTCCAGCATATTTGAATCCCAGTTTCTCATACACTTCCCCATTGCCCCACTCAGTGTCTGAATAGGTCATGACCTCAAGCGGTGTGCCCGGCTCAATGCGGGAATAACGCTCCTCTACAAATGCCTTAAGAAGACGCCCCATACCTCCAACAACCCTCACCCCGGGGAGCGAAGCATAACGGATCCACTCATAGGAGTCAAAAATGAGGATGCTGGCATCTTCCTGCTCATCCTTGGGGACATTCACCAAAGGCTCATCAATCTTTCTAACCATCGGACGCCCCTCGGAGAATGTTGCCACAGCCACAATTTGTCCCTCATACTCAAGGGCATACCTGTAGCGGCATTTGGCGGTTGAATAAGTATGGTGTTTACGGAGAAAATCATTTACAAGATCAGGCATCGCAGCATTTCCTCTTCCCGACAGCACTTTGCATTTCCTTGCAAATACACTGGTAAACCGTTCAAGCCTGGCAAGAATCCTCTCCTGAACCATCTCCTTTGCTCCCCACCAGCGGTCTTCATAAAGGTAGACATTGTCGGGAAGAGATTGCTCTTCCTCTTGTGCGGATTGGCCTGCAGGAACAAGTTGCACCTGAAACTCATAATCGGGGAAAATAAAAGTATTCCCATATTCCACAAAATCTATGTATGATGTATCCAGGAAACTCCTGAAACTGCTCTTGAACATGCTTTCCATATCTCAAAATTATGAAATCTTCCTTAAAATTCTCCATTAAAAACAAATAATTTTGCATTTTGTAAAATAGTTCCTATATTTGCAGTCCCAAAACGGGATGATTCGCTAGCTCAGCAGGTAGAGCACAACACTTTTAATGTTGGGGTCCTGGGTTCGAGCCCCAGGCGGATCACAGGAGAGCCTTCAGAAATGAAGGCTTTTTTTGTTTCTGCCATGATTTGTACCAATAAATCATGTTTTCAGGAAAAATCAATTTTAAGAAAAAGCAAAATCCTTATGCTGTAAGGGGTCTGTTTCTTTTTTTGAATACCTTATTTAGAGCGCAAAGGTGTTCTTTGTGGAGGCTTATGTGCGAAAAAAGGGCATTTTCTACACATAGCAACGGTGTTGTGTGCAAAAAATGCCCTTCTATTGCGCATTGCCTACAAAGAGGCCACTTAAATCCCCGGAATAGCCCCTGACTCCACCCGGCGCATCTCCAGAGCAGCCCGGAATCCAACCGGACTCTCCTGTCAGCGCTGGAACCTCTTCTACAACGAAACTACTCCTCCCGGTTTCACTTGGCCGCTGATGATTTTCTCGGCCAGCGGATCCTCAATGTAGCGCTGGATGGCACGTTTTAGAGGGCGGGCGCCGTATTGTGGGTCAAAGCCGGCTTCGGCTACGAATTTCTTTATCTTTTTGCTCAGCTTAAGCTTGTAGCCGGCTTGGGATACCCTGTTGTAGAGTTCTTTAAGCTCTATTTCTATGATCTTTTCTATGTCCTCTTTAGTGAGCGAATTGAAAAGGATCTGTTCATCAAGCCTGTTGAGGAACTCTGGGGTGAATGCCTTTTTAAGGGCTTTCTCAATGATGGCGCGGCTGTTGGCTGCAGTATCGCGTTTGGTGGCGTTTGAAAAGCCCAATCCTTTGCCAAACTCCTTAAGTTCCTTGGTTCCAATGTTGGAGGTTAGGATGAGTACGGTGTTGCGGAAATCAATGTGACGGCCGTTGCTGTCGGTAAGGCGACCTTCATCAAGAACCTGAAGCAGCAGGTTGAAGATGTCGGGATGGGCCTTCTCAATCTCATCCAACAGCACTACCGAGTACGGTTTGCGGCGTACCCTTTCGCTGAGCTGGCCTCCTTCGTTGTATCCCACATAGCCAGGAGGGGCTCCAATGAGGCGGCTTACGGCATGTTTTTCCATGTATTCGCTCATGTCTATGCGGATGATGCTGTCGGGAGAATCAAACATGTATTGTGCAAGCACCTTGGCAAGCTGGGTTTTTCCTACTCCGGTGGGGCCCAGGAACAGGAAGGTTCCTATTGGCTTGTTGGGGTCCTTTAGGCCGGCCCTGCTGCGCTGGATGGCGCGGGTTACGGTCTCTACTGCCTGGTCTTGGCCAATGATCTTCTCTTTTAGGGTTGCGGCCATTGATGACAGCCTGTTCCCCTCGCTCTGTGCTATTTTGCTAACCGGAATATTGGTGGACATACTTACAGTCTGGGCAATGTCCTCGGCGGTTACAATGGCAGGGGAGGCTGCCTGTTTCTTTTCCCATTTAAGCCTCTCGGCATCAAGTTCTGAACGCTTCATTTTTTCAATGTCGCGGTAGATTGCGGCCTTTTCAAAGTCAGATTCGGCAACAGCCTCATGCTTCTCTGCAACAATTATTTCAATGGCTTTCTCAAGAGTCTGTATCTTCTTGGAAACCTTAATGTTCTTCAGGTGAACGCGGCTGCCGGCCTCATCCATTATATCTATGGCCTTGTCGGGAAGACAACGGTCTGTTATGTATCTTTGGCTCAAAGCGATGCAGGCATTCAGCGCATCATCTGTGTATATTACGTTGTGGTGTTTCTGGTATCTCTCCTTAATGTTTTGGAGAATCCACATGGTTTCATCAAAATTGGTGGCCTCCACTATCACTTTCTGGAAGCGGCGCTCAAGGGCTCCATCCTTCTCAATGAACTGGCGGAACTCGTCCAAAGTGGTGGCTCCAATGCACTGGATCTCGCCACGTGCCAGGGCTGGTTTGAGCATGTTGGCGGCATCCAGAGAGCCTGCCGCGCCGCCTGCTCCAACAAGGGTGTGCATCTCGTCAATGAACAGGATTATGTTTGGATTTTTGCTCAGTTCGTTGAGGATTGCCTTCATTCTCTCCTCAAACTGGCCACGATACTTAGTGCCGGCTACAATTGATCCTATGTCCAAGGAAACCAGTCTTTTGCCAAGCAGTACACGTGAGACGTTCCTGTTGGCTATCCTTATTGCAAGCCCCTCTGCAATTGCAGATTTTCCAACTCCGGGCTCTCCAATAAGCACAGGGTTGTTCTTCTTTCTCCTTCCAAGAATCTGGGCGAGCCTTTCAATCTCCTTCTCCCTCCCCACAACAGGATCCAGCTTGTCTTCCATGGCTGCCTTGGTGAGGTCAAAGCCAAAACTGTCAAGCACAGGAGTCTTTCCTGCCTGAGGGGCCTTAGGTGCCTCAATCTTTGCGGCAACAGGGGATTTTTTCTTTTCATGCCGATAATTTTCCATCACTTCATCGTCGGGATGAGCGGCATCAAGTGGATTTTCTCTTCCCGACAGCCCATTTTGCTCCAATGTCTGGGATGCCTGGTCTGCTCCGTCTTTATCATCGGGAGCAAGGGTGTCCTTAACTTTGCTGTATGTAATTTCCTGTTGTTCAAGGTATTTTACGGAGTTGCCGTCCTGTGCCCTGAGGATTGCCAGGAAAAGGTGGCTTGCATCGGGTTTTACGCTGTGCATTGAGCGAGCCTCCAAAAACATCACCTTCAGCGCGTTCTCGCTAGCCTTTGAAAGTGCGAGGGAACCCTCTTCTTCCATTGGAATGGGATCTTTTGCCCTTACGGCATCCTCAAGGTGTGCCTTAAGCTGGGCAGTATTCACTCCCAACTGTACAAGAGTCTCTACTACAGCGTTTTCCCTATGCCTGAGCATACCCAAAACAAGATGGTCTGTTGAAACCGTATAGTTGCCCAGTCTCATAGCCTCTTCTTTGGCGTATGCAAGTATGTCGTTAAGTTCGTTGCTCAATTGTGATTGCATCTGTCTAAATTTTCCGCTAAAATAGGTAATTTTGTTTGCGTTTCTTTACCAAGTCAAAAAAAATGCCTAAATTTGTATGTTTTTACCGTACGTGTGTACGGGTCTGTATAATTAACAAAAATTTATGGAAATAGACGAGACACAAGGCAGGATACATCAGATCAACATTGAGGATCAGATGAAGAGTGCGTACATTGATTATTCAATGTCGGTAATTGTATCCAGAGCACTTCCGGATGTGAGAGACGGCCTTAAACCGGTTCATAGAAGGGTACTTTACGGAATGAGCGAGTTGGGACTTACATCGGGAGGACAATATAAGAAATCTGCCCGTATTGTTGGTGAGGTTTTGGGTAAGTACCATCCACACGGTGACTCCAGTGTGTATGATGCTATGGTGAGGTTGGCCCAGAACTGGAGCATGAGGTACATGTTGGTTCAGGGTCAGGGTAACTTCGGTTCCATTGACGGAGATTCAGCGGCGGCAATGCGTTATACCGAGGCACGTTTCAATGCCATGGCTGAGGAGGTATTGCTTGATCTTGACAAGAATACAGTTGATTTCAGAAATAACTTTGACGATACCCTACAGGAGCCTGTAGTGCTTCCTGCAAAAGCTCCGCTTCTTCTTTTGAACGGTGCTTCAGGTATTGCTGTAGGTATGGCTACAAATATGGCTCCGCACAACTTGAATGAGATTTGTGATGCCATCATAGCATATATTGATGACAATGATATCACAGTTGACGGACTTCTTGAGCATGTGAAAGGTCCTGATTTCCCAACAGGTGGTATCATACAGGGTTATCAGGGTATCAGGGACGCGTTTGAAACCGGACGTGGCCGCATTGTTGTAAGGGCCAAGACCGATATTGAGGTGAATGAGCACGGCCGTGAGACAATTGTTGTAACTGAGATCCCTTACATGGTTAACAAGAGGGAGCTTATTGAGAAGATTGCTGAGCTTGTTGAGGAGAAGAAGATTGAGGGCATTGCGTATGTGAACGACGAGAGTGACCGTAATGGTATGCGCATTGTAATCAGACTGAAGATGGGTGCTGTGGCAAATGTGGTTCTTAACACATTGTTCAAGTACACTGCGCTCCAGAGCAGTTTCTCTGTAAACAACATTGCGCTTGTAGACGGAAGACCAAGACTGCTTAACCTAAAGCAGCTTATCAAATACTATGTACGCCACAGACATGAGGTGGTTGTACGCAGGGCACAGTTTGAGCTGAACAAGGCAGAGGCAAGGGCTCATATCCTTGAGGGTCTGTTGAAGGCTTTGGATGTTCTTGATGAGGTAATTGCAATCATCAGGGCTTCAAAGACCGTAGATGATGCAAAACAGGGATTGGTAGAGAGATTCCAGTTCACTGATGCTCAGGCAGCTGCAATTGTGGAGATGAGATTGCGCCAGCTTACCGGTCTGGAGAAGGAGAAACTTCAGAACGAGTACAATGAGCTTATGAAACTCATCAACCACCTTAAGGATGTCCTTGCAAGTGTTGCCCTTCAGATGGGCATTATCAAGGATGAGCTTGAGGGCTTGAAGGCAAAATTCGGCGATGACAGAAGAACAGAGATTGTCCCTTCTGCAGACGAGTTCAATCCTGAGGATTTTTATCCCGACGAGGATGTTGTAATTACCATTTCTCACTTGGGATACATAAAGAGGACCCCACTTAACGAGTACAGACTCCAGAATAGGGGTGGTGTAGGTGCAAAAGGCAGCACAACCCGTGAGGAAGATTTCATTGAGCACATTTATGTTGCAAACATGCACAGCACAATGATGTTCTTCACCCAAAAAGGAAAATGTTTCTGGCTTAAGGTATATGACGTTCCTGAGGGAACCAAGACGTCGAAGGGCCGCGCGATACAGAACGTTATCAACATTGAGCCTGATGACAAGGTTTGTGCATACTTGAATGTTCCTACCTTGAACGATGAGGAGTATATCAACAACAACTACATTGTCCTTGGAACCAAGAGGGGTACCATAAAGAAGACATCACTTGAGGCATATTCAAGACCAAGGGTAAATGGTGTAAATGCAATTACTGTAAGGGAAGGTGATGAACTTATGGAGGCTATCCTTACCAACGGCAACAATGAGATCCTGATTGCAGGACGAGACGGCAAGTGTGTAAGGTTCAACGAGCAGGATGCAAGGGCAATTGGCCGAACCAGCGCAGGTGTCCGTGGAATCAGCATTGAGGACGATGATGAAGTGGTTGGTATGATTTGTGTAGATCCATCTTTGGTGGTTGAGCAGAACAGGACTATCCTTGTGGTAAGTGAGAACGGATTTGGCAAGAAATCTGAACTTGAGGACTACAGGCTCACAAGCAGGGGAACCAAAGGTGTGAAAACACTTAACATAACTGAAAGGACAGGCAAGCTTGTTGCATTGAAATCTGTTACTGAGGACAATGACCTGATGATTATCAACAAGTCGGGTATTACAATCAGGGTTGCAGTATCAGATATCCGTGTTGCCGGAAGGGCTACACAGGGAGTGAAGCTGATAAACCTAAGGGAGGGTGACAGCATAGCTGCAGTATGTGTAGTGAACAAGAGCGAGGACAAACCCGCAGAAATAGTTGAAGAATAACAAATATTTATATTTTTAATTTTTAAGAGATGAAAAAATTATTGTTTCTAGCAGTTGCCCTAGTAATGGTTGCAACTGGTGCCAATGCCCAGACAAAGGCTGTTAATGATGCAGTGAAAGCTGTAAACAAAGCTAAAGCTGAGTCAGAGAACCCTAAAAAAGCAGGTGCTTCTGCAACATGGGTCAAATTGGCTAATGCTTATATAGCATGTTATGACGCTCCTGCTAACGGACTTTTGGCAGGTTCTCCAAAATTCCAGATTGATATGGTATTGAAAGGTCAGCCAGCTCTTTCTTCTGAGCAGGTTGAGAAAGGTGGCAAAATGCTTGAGGCTGTTACTTATGTAGACAAAGTACTTTATTTTGACGAGACAGGTGCTCTACAGGCATGGGTTGTTACCAAAAATGTAATTGAGAACACTTTGCAGCTTGCTTTTGAGGCAGCTTCAAAAGCTGTTGAGCTAGATGCAAAAAATGCACAGGCAAAACCTCTTGGTGAGATTTTCAGCGGTTTGAAACAGAGACACTTTGATGCTGCAATGTTCCACAATGCACTTGGTAACTACGCTGAGTCTTCAGTTGAGTTTGAGAGCGCTATGAATGTTGCTGCCCATCCTTTTGTTGGTGAGGTTGATTCAACTTTGGCTTATTACTCAGGTGTTACTGCTACCATGGCAGGCGACCACAAGAGAGCAATCAAGTTCTATGACTATTGCCAGTCTATCAACTTTGAGCAGAAAGGTGAGGTTGCTGCAGCATTGGCAGAGGAGCACAAAGCTCTTGGCGATACTGTAAAATGTAAGGAGATCCTTACTGCAGGTTTCGCAAAATTCCCTACTAACCAGTCTATCCTTGTAGCTCTTATCAACGTATACCGTGAGTCTAACGAGGATCCTGCAAAAGTTCTTGAGGTTTTGAAAGTAGCTCAGAACAACGAGCCAAACAACGCAAGTTTGTTCTATGCTGAGGGTGATGTTTACAAAAACCTTGGCCAGCTTGAGGATGCAATTGCTGCATTCAAGAAAGCAGGTGAGATTGACGTAAACTACATCTTTGCTCCATATTCAGAAGGTGCTACTTACTATGATCTAGCTATTAAGATTGACGAGAAAGCTCAGGCTGAGATGGACGATGAGAAATATATGGCTTTGAAAGAGCAGGTTGACCAGGCATTGCTTAACGCTATTGCTCCATTTGAGAAAGCATTTGAGATTGGTGGCAAAAACCCAGACTTCAAAGACGTTCAGGTTGTATGTGCTGAGTATTTGAAGAACATCTTCTTCCGTTTCCGTGATAAAGAGGCTTCATTCCAGGAGAAATATGACAAATACAATCAGTTTGCTGCAGATAACAAAGCTAACTAATCTGTACTTTACTGAGTTATCCTAATAGGGCAGTCACCATGTGGCTGCCTTTTTTTTGTGTGCGGAATGGGGCTTTCCCGGTACAAAGTTGCCCCATTGGCGGAAGATTGGAACAACTTTGGTTTCTTTGTTGTATATTTGAAAATTATTGTTTTTGAAAATGTCAATAAAGAAGAAAATATCAAAAGGGTTTGTAGTGATTGGAACCATCTTGCTGGTTTCAAGTGTAGTTTCCATTTATGAGTTCATAAGGATGAGAAACACTGTAGCAAACCTTATTAACGACAATATTTCTGCCATAACCACTTCCCGACAGCTCCTTGAGGTTGCCGATGAATATAATTTCAATCTTTTGGAGGGGATGGGTGATGACCATTGGATGCTAAATCTGAAGGATGAGGATGACAACAGGTTCAGTGATCATCTTGCCCAGGTGCGTGACAAGTTTACAACACCGCAGGAGAGGAGATATGCAGATTCGGTACTGTATGCATATACCAGTTATATATGGATAATGAACGATGCATCAAAAGTATGGCACGATGACTATTCCGAGAGGAGAAGCTGGTATTTTACAAAACTTCATCCGGTGTACATACAGTTGAGGGGATATCTTCAGAAACTTACCCATACGAGTCAGGAGGCGCTGGCAGAAAACTCCCTCACTATGACAGAAAGCTTTTACAGAAGCATCATGCCTGGAGTGGTTACCGTTATGATTGGTATCATCATGGTGTTCCTGTTCAATTATTTCATCAACTTTTACTTTGTGAATCCTCTTCTGAGAATTTCGGAGGGAATTTCAGACTATATCCTAAGGAAGAAGAGCTACAATGTGCTTGTAGAAAATGATGATGAGCTTAAGGTGCTCAACGATAATGTAAAGGAGCTTGTGGAGAGTAACAGGAAACTCAGTAAACGCGTATAGGGAATGAATATCAGTGTAGTTACAAGAAATATTGGCATTGCACTGCTGTTTAACGCTATGTTCATGTTCATAAGCGTTATAGTTTCTGTTGTATATAATTTTGATTCTGCATTTTCCCCTTTGCTGCTCAGTGGCGTAATCACTTTTACTACCGGACTCTTTCCGCTTATCTTTGTACGCAAACATGAAGAGATACACATTAAGGAGGGCTTTACAATCATAGTGCTTTCCTGGATACTTTCGTGCCTGTTCGGTATGTTGCCGTATGTTTTGTGGGGAGGTGAGTTTACCCTTATAAATGCCTGGTTTGAGAGTGTTTCGGGGTATACTACAACAGGAGGTACAATCCTGCAGGATATTGAGGCGCTGCCAAAGAGCCTGATATTCTGGCGTTCTTCAACTCATTTCATTGGCGGTATTGGAGTAGTTGTATTTATGCTCCTTATTCTTCCTATGGTGAGTACATTCAAAATGAGGCTCAGTAAGCTGGAGATGTCTTCCCTTTCAAAGGAGAACTACAAGTTGAGGACAAAGGAGGCCATAAGGGTTATCTCTACAGTCTTTGTAGGGCTTACAGCCTTGTCTTTTGGCGCATATATGCTTGCCGGTATGGGGCCGTTTGATGCAATCAACCATGCGTTCAGCGTAGCGGCAACTGGTGGTTTCAGTACAAGAAACGCATCCATAGGGGCTTTTGATTCTTTCTGGATAGAGTTTGTATCAGTTATATTCATGATAGTTGGAGGTATGCATTTTGGCCTTATCTATGCTACTTTTGCAAAACGTTCAACCAAACTTTTTACCTCTCCTGTAACCAAGGTATATTTGGGTACTATTGCTGTTGCATCTGTTGTGGTGGCTGTAGACCTTTTTACTTCAAGAGTTGACGGCGGATTTTGGGCAACTTTGTGGAACAGTATTTTCAACACTGTTTCGTATATCTCCACTACAGGTTTTGCAACTGTTGATTGCAGTGTATGGCCTCCTCTTTCGGTGCTTATTCTTATGTTCCTTTCTGTGCAGTGTGCCTGCTCGGGATCTACGTCGGGAGGATTGAAAACAGACAGGATCATCATTTTCTGGAAGAGTTTCAGGGTGCAGTTGCAGAAACAGATGCATCCGAGTGCCGTGATTCCGGTGAGGGTGGGTTCTTCAATTGTGGAGAGCCAGTTGGTTTCTGCTGTGCAGCTTTATGTTGTTGTGTATTTCCTTTTCCTTTTTGTGGGTGCTGCGGCACTTTGTGCAATGGGAGTTGATTATATGGATGCTTTTTCGGCATCGGTTTCCAATCTGGGCAATGTGGGTCCCGGTTTCGGTTCTGTAGGTTCTCTGGAGAATTTCTCACAGATTCCTATTCTTGGCAAGTTTGTCCTTTCGGCGCAGATGCTGTTCGGACGTCTTGAAATCTATTCATTGCTTATAATGTTCTCAATCTGGAAATGGCGGTAGAGAAGTATCTTGAGGGGTTGTTTGTGCAGAAGCTGGGGATGGAGCCTACGGCAGGACAGATGGAGCTGTTTGAAAAGCTGGGGGAGTTTCTTACGTTGCCGCAGGATGAGTTCCCTATTCTTGTTGTAAGAGGTTATGCGGGTACGGGAAAAACCACTGCAATATCTGCTTTCATTAAGGTGCTGAAGGATCTCAAGTATAAATATATTCTTCTTGCACCTACCGGCAGGGCTGCAAAGGTGCTTTCCAATTATTCCGGTGTGCAGGCCAAGACCATCCACAAGCAGATTTACAGGCAGAAGTCATTGGCCGACAAAGAGGCAAATTTCAGGATTGATTTCAACAAGAGCAGAGATACTGTTTATATTGTGGATGAGGCTTCACTCATTACTATTGGAACAGGAATGGAGAGTACCATTTTCGGTTCCGGAGATCTGTTGGAAGACCTCATTTCATATATAAGACAGAATCCTGGCAACAGGCTTATCCTTATGGGTGATTCAGCCCAGCTCCCTCCAATTGGTATGGATGAGTCTCCGGCTTTGGATTTTGATTATATTTCGCAGTATGCACCCTTGCGTGCAGTAACTTTGAGGGATGTGGTGCGTCAAGCCGGTGAGAGCGGTATCCTTTTCAATGCCACCCGTCTGAGGGAGCAGATAGAGAGAGGTGATACTGATGCTCCGGTGTTCAGATGTGAGGGGTTTGATGATTTCAGGAGGCTGCAGGGAGGAGAATTGATTGAGGAACTGGACGGGGCAATCTCAAAATATGGGTTGGATGAGGTGGTGGTGTTGTGCCGTTCAAATTTGAGGGCCAACAAGTATAATATGGGTATCCGCCAGACTGTCCTGTTTATGGAGGAGCAGCTTACCAGAGGTGACAAACTGATGATAGTGAAGAACTGCTACCAGTTTTTGGAGAATGTTCCGGAACTCGATTTTATTGCAAATGGGGATGTGGCCGAACTGGTAAGGATAGGTGGTTACGAAGAGCGTTACGGACTCAATTTTGCGCAGGCTACATTGCGTTTTCCGGATTATGATGATGTGGAGATTGAGGCAAAGGTAATTCTTGATACATTGTCTTCCGTTTCACCCTCTTTGGATAAAGAGCAGCAAAAGGCCCTTTTTGAAGGTGTGTATGCAGATTATGAAGAGGTTACAGTGCGAAAAAAACGTATGGAGAAGGTGCGTGAAGACAAGTATTACAATGCATTGCAGATAAAATATGCCACAGCCATTACCGGACACAAGTCTCAGGGAGGGCAGTGGAAGTGCGTGTTTGTAGACAATAATCTTTGGAAGGACGATATTTCCATGGATGATCTGAAGTGGCTCTATACTGCCATTACACGTGGAGTGGAAAAGGTGTATCTTGTGAATTTCAAGGACAAATATTTTGAATGATTCCCAAAAGTGGGTAACTTTATTTTTTAATTCCGAAAATTTTGAATGATATGAGAATAAGAAGATTTTTGTTTTCGGTGGTGCTTCTTTGCTTTGCTGCAGGAGTGTCATCTTATGCGCAGGAGGGGGTAAAAAAGGCCCTAACTCCAGAGGAACTTATAGGCAGATTGCCTGAGGGGGTGATCAACCAGCTCCCTATGGTTGCAGGATGGAAAGATAATGAGGTACTTAAACTTGCCCAGAGAGAGGTCCGTGGATTCAAGATGTTTGAGTACAATGTGAAGACAGGTGTGCAGACAGCTGTGGAGAATACTCCAAAAGAGATTGCTCCTGTGCCTGAGGCAATGGTCAAATTTATGGGGCTTCCCCTTGCAAAAGAGGTGAAGAACCCTACACTTTCACCGCAGGGAGACAAAGTGGCATTTACTGATGCTTCAAACAACTTGTGTGTGTGGGATGCTGCAAGTGGTGAGGTTAAAAAACTTACCACAGACGGTACAAATGTGATAATGAACGGCTATGCTTCTTGGGTTTATTATGAGGAGATTCTTGGAAGACCTTCCAAATACAAGGCTTTCTGGTGGAGCCCTTGCGGCAAGAAGATTGCCTACTACAAGTTTGACGACAGCCAGATTCCCATGTTTCCAATCTATGATTCACGCGGCAAGCACGGCTTCATTACAGAGACCCGCTACCCTAAGGCTGGAGACAGAAACCCTGAGGTTAAGATTGCTTTTGTTTCAGTAGAGGACGGTGCAACTGTTTGGGCAGACTTTGACCATACTGTAGACCAGTACTTTGGAATTCCGTTCTGGAATGCCGACGGCAGCCGTTTCATCATTCCATGGATGCCACGCGAGCAGAACAATCTTGTACTTTATACCGTTAATCCTGCAGACGGTTCCAAAGATTTCATCTACAACGAGGAGCAGAAGACCTGGATTGACTGGATGGAGGATATGCAGTTTGTTGAGGACGGTTTCTTTATGGTGCGTGATTTTGAGATGTGGGAGCAGATCTACTTCCAGTCTTTCGACGGTAAGCGCCTTGAGAAGATTACCGACGGCAAGAACTGGGGTATCAGGTTCATTAAGGTAGACATGAAGGGTGGTGCAATCTATTTCACTGCCCGCAGGGAGGTTTCAACCAGAAATGATTTCTATAAAGTTGATCTTAAAACCAAGAAAATCACCAGATTGTCTTTTGGAGAGTATAATTTTGTAAATGTTTCACTTTCTCCCGACAACAAATACTATACTGCACTTTACTCAAATTCAACCACCCCAACCCGTCTGGCAGTTGTGGATGTGAAAAAGGCGCAGAAGGCTTCCGAGGCTAAAGTTGCCCCTAAGGTGGCATTTGAAAAATCGTCGGGAGTAAAAATACTTGCAGACCAGAAAGGTGAGAAGTTTGATGAGTATAAACTTGCCATTCCTCAGATGCTGTCAATTACTGTTGACGGTTATGTGCTTCCTGCTCAGGTGATTTGGCCTTTGGATCTTGATTCTACAAAGAAATATCCTGTACTTGTGAGCATGTACGGCGGTCCTAATGCCGGTACTGTTATGGATACCTGGAAGGGTATTTCAGAGAAGACCCAGTGGTGGGCAAATGAGGGTGTCATTCAGATTGCCATTGACCACAGGGCCAGCGGACACTGCGGTAAGGAGGGCTTGAACTTCCTTCACAGGAACCTGCTTAACATAGAGCTTGTAGACTACATTGAGTGGATGAAGGAGCTTCATAAGCTTCCGTTTGTGAACAGGGAAAAAGTTGGTATTACTGGTTTCTCTTACGGTGGTTCAATGACTATGCTTGCCTGCACAGCCGGCAATGATTATTTCAAATATGGTATTGCAGGTGGCGGTGTGTATGACTGGGGATTGTACGATACCCACTATACAGAGCGTTATATGGACCGTCCTCAGGATAATCCCGACGGTTATGCCAACACCAGAATGATGCTGAAGGTTAACCGCTACAAGGGTGATTCTACCAACTACGTGAAGATTACCCACGGTTCTTCTGATGATAATGTGCATATGCAGAACACCATGCAGCTGATCAATGCTTTGCAGGATGCCGGCAAGCAGTTCGACCTTATGATTTATCCGGGTGAGTTCCACGGCTACAGAGGCAGGAAATCTGTCCATTCAACCACCGGCGACTACATTTTCTGGTACCGCCATTTGTTGGAAAAGGATGTGCCTGCTGTTCTTGTGAGATAATGGACAGTTGATTATTGTATAAAGACCGGTTTCCTATGACCGGTCTTTTTTATGTATTATATAAGGATGAGATATCCAATAGGGGGACGACGCAGTCTCCTCTGCTTCGCCATTTGTTATAATAAAATTATTTCGCTGAAGTGATGATAAGGACCTTCTCACCGTTGTGGAGAGTTACTGCAAAGATATGGTGGGAACCGCCGTCCTTTATTCCCGACAGCTTTTTGAGGGCATTGGTGTCCATAGGAAAGTTTCTGGCAGTGAAGTCTGCCTTAGGGAACCTTTTGGCAACTTCTTTGAGGCTCTTCTTGTTGAATGGAATTACTTCTTCTATGCAGAACGTCTTGCCCGGGAAGTCTGCTATTTCTTCATCTGATGTGTACAGATGTGTGCTTACAGCCAATTTCTGGCAACCGTACCTCTCTGAAATAAGTTTGTACGCACCCGCTTTGAGCATACCTTTTCCGGGTTCATACAGGTATTTGCCTAAATTGCTTGTATATGTGGCTGTTGCGGATTCCTCTTCACTTATTTTTATTGTTACGTCGTCTTTTTGTACAATTATTTGATTATCAGTAGATTGGTTTTTTGTATTTGTAAAACAAATCTGGTTTCCATTTTGTAATGCGTTGATATTATGTTTGTTGTACAAAAGGACGACGTTAATTAAAGGTTCGGATCCGGAGTGCTCGCGGTCGAGCAGGAATAGCAGTTCCTTGCACTCGTTCTCTACTGTTACAATGTATACGGCACGTGTGTTTGGAAGATATTTAAGGTTCAGCTTTATGTCTGCCATAGGGGAGACCTTTATCAGTACATAGCGGCTGATGGCAAACAGATCTTCCTGCAGGTCAATGACATTTGGCTCATAGTCTTGCAGCAGGATGGCCTTGTCGCCTGTGGCGGTGCGCCGGGCAGGATCTATGTATACAAGGGAAATCTCTTTCTGTACCAGTTCCTTCAGTACTGCGCACCCGTCTGCTGTAACATCACGGTTGCTTACAATGATGTTGGTGGCGCCGAGCTGGGAGAAATTGTATTCTGTTGCCTCGCACAGTTCTGTGGTGCGCTCAAAATAATAGTGGGTTGATGCTGCCTGCGAGATAAAGTATGAATCTATTCCCATACCTCCAGTTAGGTCGGCTGTTTTGATGCTGCAGGGAGTATCACTGTCGGGAAGATTATTGAAAAGCTCCTTGATTATCCTCTGCTTGAGGAGTGCTGTAGTTTGGGAACTCCCTTGCTCTACCGAAACAGAAAAAGGGTATGCCAGTGCAAGATTCTCCCACCAGAGAGGTGCCTTTATCTTCATCTTTGCCCTGGCCTGGATGCACTTGGCGCAAAGTGGCAGATTTACCCCCTCTGGTGCTTTGCCCAGCAGCAGACGGGTTACGTCTGCATTCCCGTTGGCTTTGATGAACTCTATGTCTTTTTCTGTAAGCATATCATTTTGCACTTTTGGACAATGTCAGAATGGTCAATTGTTTGTGGTAAATCCTTTGGTTATTTTGTTGAACCTGTATAGGAACAGGATTGCTGCAAGCATCAGTCCGGCAAGCAGACCAAGCCATACACCTACAGGTCCAAGGCCGAATGTGGTACCGGCAAAATATGCAAACGGCAGTCCTATTATGTAGTATGTGAACAATGATGTTACAAGTGGCCACTTGACATCTGCAAGGGCTCTCAAAGAGGCCAGGGCAGAGAGCTGGACTGCATCAAACAGCTGGAAAGCTGCTGCTACATAAAGCAGTTTTGATGCAATTTCCGCCACATGATGGTCCTGGGTAAAAATGTATGGAATAACATCATTGAACAATATGAATGTAATTCCTGCAAGGGCCATAAGGGCTATGCTTATATGGGATGCGGCAAAACCAGCCTTCCTTGCATCAGCAAAACGTCTCTCGCCGTATTGGTGTGATACCCTGATTGTTGCAGCAACTCCTACACCTTGGGCAACCATAAATGAAAATGTTATTATAGTTTGCGAAGCCTGGTGTGCAGCCATAGCCACCTCTCCAAACCATCCGGCCATAATGCCGGCAATGCTGAAAGTGGTAACTTCAACAAGACCCTGGAATGACATTGGGAAAGATGTTTTCATTACATCTTTGAACTGGCTGAAATTCAGTGCACGGAATCTTATGTCACCCAAATATCTCTTGTAGAGTTTTCCCGACAGCAATATTGCAATTCCAATCCCCAGCATTGCACATCTGCTGATGAAGGTTGCCCATGCCGCACCTGCTACACCCATTGCTTCCATTCCTAAATGTCCGAAGATCAGAACCCAGTTGAGGAATATGTTGAGTATATTGCAGAATACGGTGATGTACATTGTGTACTTGGTATTTCCCACCCCCTCTGTGAGAGCCCTTAAAACATAAAAAATGATGAATGGTGCAAGAGACCAGACCATAATCCTGTAGTACTCCCTTGCATAACCCAGAATTCTCGGATCCTGGCCCATGTGGTCCATAAGCGGTACTGCAGCCATCATTATTGCCATTACGGATATGCACATCAATGCATTGAGCAGTATGCCGTTGGTGAAATATTCAGATACTTTGCCGTGTTCTCCGCGTCCGTAACTTTGACCAATGAAAGGGATAAGGCCCTGGGTGAAACAGGTGCAGAAAACAAGCCCCATAGAGAAAAGGGCATTTGCAAAGCCTACACCCGCAAACTGGCTGGTTCCCAGCTGCCCCACCATTATATTGTCTGCAAACTGCACTATCATCTGGCCTGCCTGTGTAATCATTACGGGGATAGCCAGGGAAAGATTGCGTTTGTAGAAAGGTATATAACTTTTAATATTCATCTGCATTCTTCTCAAAGGGTTGCAAAGGTAGGTAAATTTTGCTAAATTCGCACTCATTAAAACTAACGTGTAATTTTATGGAAAATAACTATTTGGCAGTTGCCCAGCAGTGGTTGGGCAGCGATTATGACGAGCAGACCCGCAAAGAGGTTCAGGACCTTATGGACAATAATCCTAAAGAGTTGGAGGAAAGCTTTTACAGAATGCTTGAATTTGGTACCGGCGGTTTGCGTGGAATCATGGGTGTAGGTACAAATAGAATGAACAAATATACTGTAGGAATGGCTACTCAGGGAGTTGCAAACTACTTGAAACAGTGCTACAAAGACCTTCCTCAGATTTCAGTGGCTGTATCTTATGACAGCCGTAACAACAGTGCTTACTTTGCACAGATTACAGCAAACGTATTTGCAGCAAACGGCATTAAAGTTTACTTGTTTGATTCATTGCGTCCAGTGCCGGAGCTTAGCTACTCTATCCGCCACTTGAAATGCCAGAGCGGTGTAATGGTTACAGCTTCACACAACCCTAAAGAGTACAACGGTTACAAGGCATACTGGGAGGACGGTGCACAGGTTACAGCACCTCATGATACCAACATCATTGACGAGGTAAGAAAAATCACTTCTCCTGCACAGGTTAAGTTCACTGGCGGTGAGGAGAACATCCAGATGGTTGGAGCTGATGTGGATGAGGCTTACTTGAACGATGTTTCAACACTTCTTCTTTCTCCAGAGGCAGTTGCAAAACATGCAGACCTTAAAATGGTTTACACTCCGCTTCACGGAACAGGTATCACCCTTGTACCTAAGATCTTCAAGAAAATGGGCTTCACCAATCTTTCACTTGTAGAGGCACAGGTAGAGAGCAACGGTGATTTCCCTACTGTACATTCTCCAAACCCTGAGGAGAATTCGGCACTTGAGATGGCAGTTGCACAGGCAGAGGCTATTGGCGCAGACCTTGTAATGGCTACTGACCCTGATGCAGACCGCGTAGGTATTGCAATAAGGGACAATGAGGGTAAGATTACCCTTTTGAACGGTAACCAGACTGCATCCCTTCTAACTTACTACTTGCTTCAGCGCTGGAGCGAGCTTGGCAAGCTTAACGAGAACACTTACATTGTAAAGACTATTGTAACAACTGAGCTTATGGCAGCTATGGCCAAGAAGTATGGTGTAAAATGCTACAATGTCCTTACAGGTTTCAAACATATTGCCACAATCGTTAGAGAGAACGAGGGCAAGGCTACTTTCATTGGTGGTGGCGAGGAGAGCTACGGTTACAATGCAGGTGAGTTTGTAAGGGATAAGGATGCTGTTATCACTTGTGCTTTGGTTGCTGAGTGTGCTGCATGGTGCGCAGAGAAAGGCAAGACCCTTTACCAGTTGCTTCAGGATATCTACGCTGAGTACGGTATGTACAAGGAGTCCCTTCTTTCACTTACAAAGAAAGGCAAGGCTGGTTTGGAGGAGATTCAGGCTATGATGGCTTCTTACAGATCTAACCCTCCTAAACAGCTTGCAGGTTCTGATGTGATTAAAGTTATTGACTACAACAAACCTGAGGAGACAGGTCTTCCTAAATCAAACGTACTTCAGTTCTATATGGCAGACGGTGCAGTAGTTTCTGTACGTCCTAGCGGTACTGAGCCTAAGATCAAGTTCTACTTTGGTGTTACAGGCGCAGATTGCGACGCTAAGATTGCTGCCCTAAGAAAAGAGTTTGAGTAACATATAATTAATATGAAAAGACAACTAATTAACAGAGCAGCCCTGGCTGCTCTGTTTTTATCGTTTTTGGTACCGGTGTCATTGAGTGCATATCACCGCGCAAAAAAGATTTACAAATATCCGTCACAGGAGAAGGTTGACCGTCAGGTAGATTCTGTATTCCGCACACTTTCCACAAGAGAGAAAATTGGCCAGATTATGGTTATTGAGTTCTCTTCTAATGAGGGAAAGAAAAGGCTTGCGGAGCAGAAAAGACTTATCAAGAAGTACAAGATTGGTGGCCTTATTCCTATGAATGACCTTCTTGTGCCCGCTATGGAGAGGATGAACCTTCTCAACAGTTGGGCAAAAGTTCCACTCCTTATTACTCTCGACGGTGAGTGGGGAACCGGTATGCGATGGAAGGAGATCCCTTCATACCAGCGTTTCATGCAGATGGGAGCATTGGGCAACGACAATCTTGTAGAGGAAGCCGGCAGGCTTATAGGCCAGGAGCATCGTATGCTTAAGATTCAGGTGAATTTTTCTCCCGACATGGATATCAATAACAACCCGAACAACCCTGCTATCAACACCAGGTCATTTGGTGAGGACAAGGAGAAGGTTGCCCAGTATGGTATTGCCATGATGCGCGGTATGCGCTATGGTGGTGTTGCAGGTTCTGCAAAACATTTCCCTGGCCACGGAGATACTGATGTGGATTCTCATCTTGGTCTACCTTTGCTTCCTTTCTCTGCAGAGAGATTGGATACCCTTGAGATGTACCCTTTCAAACGTCTGATTGCTGACGGTGTTGATATGGTAATGGTTGCCCACTTGAGCATACCTGCTTTGGATCCGTCGGGAACACCATCATCTATTTCAAAACCTATCGTTACCGGTATTCTGAAGGAGAAATTGGGCTACGACGGTATCATCTGTACCGATGCCTTGAATATGGACGGTGTTGCAAAGGAGAGCGGTCTTGAGAAAAAGGATATCCCTTTGGCTGCGTACAAAGCTGGTGCTGATATGCTCCTTATGCCGGAGGATGTTGAGAACTCAATTCTTGTCATTGAGGAGGCGCTCAAACGTGGTGAGATTTCTATGGTGGGGCTGGATATGAGAGTTAAGAAGATGCTTGCCCTTAAGGCACGTCTTGGCTTGTTTGACAAAGGATATGATCCTTATGTGAATATTGATGAACTGGATATGCTCACAGATCAGGAGAATACAGGTGTGCATATGCAGGAAAAGCTCAAGCTCATAAAGGATATTTCAAAGGAGTCAATGACTCTCCTTTATAATGACAATTCATGCGGCTTTGGCCTTCCTGTAAACTTTGATGGTAAGAAAGTTGCCTATGTAGGTTACAAGAACCCTGAGCTTGGCCACGAATTCGGTACCCTTGCAAAACGTTACGGAGACGTGGATACCCTGCTACTTGGCAGCGACGCTTCAATTGCAGCCCTGAGGGATGCCCGCAACAAGTTGCGTGACTATGACCTTATCATTATGGGCTTTAACCAGACCGACCAGCGTCCGCACAAGAACTACGCGCTTGTGAATGAGGATATCAACTTCATCACAGACTGGGCGGCAGAGCAGCCTATGATAGCTGTTTATCTTGGCTCTCCATATGCCATTACCCGCATCCCAGGACACAAGAACTTCACTGCATTCCTCCTTGGATACAGCATGAGCCAGGTGAACAACTTTGCCGCTGCACAGGCAGTATTTGGCGGAATCCCAGTTAAAGGAGTCCTTCCTGTAACTGCAGCATCATTTAAAGTAGGGGAGAGCATTATTATTCCCGACAGATATCGTGAGGAATACGATCATTTTGTAGGTTCAAAAGCCGATTCACTTTTGAATGTTCCTTATAATATGAAGGAGAGGAGTGCATATATCTCACTTCTTCCGCAGGTGGCAGAGCTGCTTGCAAGTGGCAAGGTTTCTTTGGACGACACTATTGGAGAACTTCTTGATACTGATGATATAAATGCATCAAGAACACTTGCAAAAGTATTCTATGGTTATGAGGATAAAGTGAATGCGTATTACCTTCAGGCTATTGTAAATAAATACCGAAGGTATGCCAACATAGAGGATGTTTCACAGAAACTTTGGGCTGAACTTGGAATGAATTCAACAAAATTCTCTGAAAATAAAGTCTATTCTACAGGATACAGTATCTCTGAAGTTATTACAACAGAATCAGATGTGAAGAAAATGGAGTTCGTTTTCCGTAATATGGGTAAATATGCAGGCAAGCAGATTTTCACAGAAGAGGCTGCAAAGCATATGTGCTGTTTTATAAAATACATTGTTGAGTAAGGAGTTTCTATGAATACAAGATTATTTAAAAGGTTTGTACTGCTATTGATGTTTGCTCCGTTCTGTATATCAGCTCAAGACAAACATCTGGGAGAGTATAAATACCCTTCACAGGAGAAGATAGACCGCCAGGTGGATTCTGTGTTCCGCACACTCTCTACCAGGGAGAAGATAGCACAGATTATGGTAATTGACTTCACCTCTGCAGACAGCAAAAAGATGCAGAAGATACAGAAGAAGCTTGTGAAGAAGGAAAAAATAGGTGGAATAATCCCATTGGGAGAGAAATCATACCCTGGTGCAATTGCCAGGATGAACCAGCTGAATAAATGGTCAAAAATACCTATGCTTGTAACTTTGGATGCAGAGTGGGGTGTAGGTATGCGTTGGAATGAGGTGCTTTCTTATCCGTTCTTCATGCAGTTGGGCGCCCTGTCAAGCGATTCTCTTATTTATGTAATGGGCAGATCAATTGCCCAGGAGTGCAGGGCCTTGAAGATTCAGGTGAATTACACTCCGGTTGTTGATATTAACAACAATCCTCATAAGTTCATTGTAAACTTCAGAACCTTTGGTGAGGACAAGGAGAAGGTTGCAAACTATGCATCTGCAATGATGCGCGGTATGAAAGACGGAGGTGTTGCCGGTTCTGCAAAACATTTCCCTGGCCACGGAGAGACCAATGTGGATTCTCATCTTGCATTGCCGTTGCTCTCTTTCACCGCTGAGCGTCTTGATTCTTTGGAGCTGTATCCGTTCAAACGTCAGATAGCAGAGGGTGTTGATATGATTATGGTTGGACATATGAATGTACCTGCCTTTGATCCGTCGGGAACACCATCTTCAATTTCTTATCCTATTGTTACCGGACTTTTGAGGGAGAAATTGGGTTTTGAGGGTATCATCATTACAGATGCTCTGAATATGCACGGTGTTTCAAAGGACAGTGGTTTGGAGAAGAAGGATATTCCTTTGGCGGCGTACAAGGCCGGTGTTGACATTCTCCTTATGCCTGAGGATGTGCAGGAGTCAATTTCCGTTATTGAGAAGGCTTTGCGCAATGGTGAGATTACCATGGAGAGCCTTGATATGAGGGTTAAGAAGATGCTTGCCCTTAAAGCACGTCTGGGAGTGCTTGACAAAGGTTATGATCCAATTGCCCATACAGATGCGATTAATGGCCTTAAAGAGGAGAAACTGGCTTTGATCAACCAGATTTGTGAAGAGACAATGACATTGGTGTTCAATGACAATTCTGAAGGTTATGGTCTGCCTGTTTCAACTGAAGGCAAGAAAGTGGCTTATGTAGGTTTCCGAAACCCTGAGGTGGGTGCAGAGTTTGCTGCAACTGCTTCCAACTATGGCCAGTTGGATACAGTGCTTCTTGGTAACGATGCCACTTTGGAGGATTTGAAGGCTGCTAAAGAGACGGTTAAAGATTATGATCTTGTTATCTTTGGTTTCAACAAGACCCTTCAGCAGGTTTACAGAAACTTTGATCTTGTAGAAGAGCAGGTACAGTTCATTACTGATTGGGCTGCACAGCAACCGATGATTGCCGTTTACCTTGGCTCACCTTATGCTATTACCAAGATGCCGGACCATAAGAACTTTAAGGCTTACGTCCTAGGATATACAGATACCAAAGCCAATGCCCGTGCCGCTGCCAAACTTGTCTTTGGCGCCATTGCACCTAAAGGTGTGCTGCCGGTTACTGCCGGTCCATTCCCTGTAGGTCACAGCGTGAGCTTTTAAAGTTACGTCGTCTTTTTGTACAAATCGTTGATTGTTAACGGATTAAAAAATAGGGTTTACAGAAAACTGTAAACCCTTAATTTGTATCACCCTGTAAATCAGTTACTTGTACAAAAAGACGACGTAACTTAAAATGTTTACAATAATGTAGGTTAGGAATATTGCCAGTACAATAAGGCTCCAGTTAAGACCAAGTACTGCAACGGCTATGGCAAGTACAGCCACTATTCCAAGGAATGAGAAGCGGGCTTTGTTGTCTGCCCATTTGAGTGATTTGAATTTGAAGGAGAACATTGGAATTTCGCATACAAGCAGATAGCAAAGGACCAATGAGACCATTGGAACAATGTATGAGTTTGCTGTAAGGAAATCATATACGCAAGGATATGTTTGGCTGGCATAGATTAGTGAACCGCAGATAAGGGCACATGATGGGGTTGCCAATCCAATGAAGTTCTCGCTTTGGCGGGTGTCAATATTGAATTTGGCAAGTCTCAGTCCGCTGAATACTGCAATAAGGAGTGGAAGGTAAACAAGGAAGTTTGCCTCTGCCTGGAAGCGGTACATTATCATTGCTGGGGCTACGCCAAAGGTAACCATATCTGCAAGTGAATCCAGCTCTTTTCCCATAGGGGAGTAGGCTTTGAGTGCACGTGCTGCAAGGCCGTCGCAAAAGTCAAATACGGCGCCGGCGATGATGCAAAGGAATGCAGTCTTGAAGTTTCCGTTAAGTGCCAGAATTGTGGCAAAGCAACCACTCAACAGGTTCATTGATGTGATGGCGTTTGGAATGTGTTTTGTTATACCCATAATATGATGTTCTCTTTCTTAAATAAGGGTGCCCCTTTTTGAGGAGCACCCTGAATCTCTTGGGAAAATTATTTTATACCCATTTTTGCCCTGATGGCTTTAGGGATTGAGTTCTTGTTCACAAGAATGTACATTGTTTTTGCTTTAATGTAATTCTCTGAAATGTAGTGGTAACCGTCTGCATTGCGGGTAAAGCCCCAAGAGTTTTTTGTTTTGTAGTATTTTACACCCTCCTGGTCTTTTGCAATACCTGTAATGTGCTCAAGATGGTCGTCTACAGTAATGAAAGCCTCAAAGTCTTTCTGTCTGCTCTCCTGGGTTACAGGCAACTCGGTAGCTCTGTACTCAATCTGTTTCATTTTCTTAAGGGTATCAAGAGTATGAACTGCAATTGAGTGCTGCATTGCATAACCTGGCTCGTTGCTCAAGTCACCGCCCCAACATACAGTGTAACCGGTGTTGATTGCGTTGTCTATGATAGCCATAAAGTCATCAAGCGGAACGTTGTACATCAACTGATGATCCCAGTTATCAGGAATCTCAAGCGGAACCTGCTGGTAGAAAGGATGATGGGTAAAGCTGGTAATCTCTATATAATCAGCAGGATTGATACCCAAGCTCTTGAAGAAGCTCTTTGCTGTATACTCTTTACCTCTGTAAGTGAATTTCTCAGGAACCTCGCCCAAGTAGAAATCAAACAGACCCTCAAGCATAGGGGCAGGGATCATTTTTTTCATTTCTACAGATTTCTCGCTTAGGGTTTTTACCCAACCACTCAAATCGTCGTGGTTATGGGTAGGAGAATCGTAGTTGATGCCGTCGTAGAACTCGTCGGGAACAAGGCCATGCTCAGCCATTGCATTGATGTACATGTGGGAAATTGAACCAGGGTTGATATTTCCATTGCCTGAACGGTAGTAGTTGTCGGCAATTCTCTTCATGTAGTTATGTCTCACTATGAACATTTCTGAAAGGTCGTGCTCACCTTTGCCCATTCTGATAAGCTCAGACTCAATGAAAGAGTTGGTTGAGAAACACCAGCAGGTACCGGTTTTTGCCTGGTTTTTCACAGGAGTTGCAGGGTTTTCTTTAACAACAGTAAACTCATATTTGTACTGTGCGGTTGCTGCTGTGCCAATGCAAAGTGCTGCAGCTGCCATCAATAAAGTCTTTTTCATGATAGTGTATTTTAAGTGTATTAAATTATTCTCCCGACAGTTTTTTATAGACCCAATTTAGCTCTGATCTCAGCAGGGATAGCTTTCTTGTTAACTACGATGTTCATAGTTTTGTATTTTACGAAAGCCTCTGAAGCATACCAGATACCTTTGTATTTGCCGGTCTCACCCCATGAGTTCTTAACCATGTAGTATTTTGTACCGTTCTGGTCTTTTGCAATACCGTAGATATGCATACCGTGGTCGTCGGTAGTGGTTTTGTTGTCGTAACCAACCTGTCTCATCTCCTGAGTGATCTCAAGCTCTTTGCCAGGAGCATCCTGGTTGTTCATTGCTGCATTTTTTTGCTCAGGTGATTTGCCAATCCATCTTGCCTCGTCTGAACCTGCCTCTTTCATGTTTGCAGCAACGTCAGGAACGATAGCAAGACCGTTACGGTTGAAACCTTTCTCACTTACGTCTGAGCCCCAAGCTACAGTGTAACCGTTCTCAATAGCGTAATCGAAAATAGCCATCAACTCATCCATAGGAACGTTGTAAGAAAGCTCCCATCTCCAGTTGTCCGGAACCTCAATTGCAAACTGAGAATAGAATGGATGGTGAGTGAAAGAAGTGATTGAAACATAATCATCAGCGTTAAGTTTCAAATACTCTTTAGCATAAGTCTGAGGAGTGTACTCTTTGCCGTCAACAACAAATTTCTCAGGGCACTCGCCAAGGTAAGTGTTAAGGACAGCCTGAAGACCTTTGTGCCATACTGGAGAAAGTGATCTGTTAGGGTTTTTCTTAACAGCGTTCACATAAGCTTTAAGAATCTCGCAAAGCTCACCGTGTTTGTTAAGTTTCTCACCGTACTCAAGACCCTCCATCTCAGACTGAGGAACCATACCGTAATGTTTCAAAGTGTAGATAACATCACCGAATGAGCTTCCCTGCTCATAGTTAAGGTGACCGTCCAATCTTACAAATTTAACAGCTTTGTCTGAATAGCCGTTCCATACAGGATACATCTCTGCAAGGTCAATATTTGCAGGAGCACCAGCCTTGATAGCCTCTGACTCAAGGAATGAAATTGTTGAGTAAGACCAGCAAGTACCTGAATTTGCCTGGTTCTTGATAGGTGTAATAGGGTTCTCTTTAACAACAGTAAACTGATAACCGGCAGGTTTCTCAGCCTCTTTCTTTCCCTTTTTCTGAGCGAAAGCAGAAGTCATTGCAACTGCAATCACCAACATGGTTGAAAGTGTTTTCTTTAGCATAATAGTTTATTTTAAGTTATTGATTTTTTTAGTTGTCTTATCTTACAAAGATAATGTTTTTTATTGCATATACAATATGTCTGCAAGAGGTTTGTGATTTCTTCCCGACAGAATTCTGTGAGCAGAGTTGCTACTTAAAAAAAATGTGCACGGAAATGCGTTCCGTGCACAAAATCTTAAACTTGAGGGGCTAATTCCCAAAATAGAGTTTTCCATCAGGGCAGCTTACCAGTATCTTGCCGTCGCCAGAAACTTTGCCGCCTATAATCTGGGTAGCCAGTTCGTTGATCAGTTCCTTCTGCAGCAGCCTTTTTATAGGACGGGCGCCATAGGCAATGTCATATCCCTTGGATGCCAGATATTCAAGCGCCTCAGGGGAGAATGTGAGTTCAATTCCCTTCTCCGCAAGAAGTTCCTGGATCTGACGGATCTGCAGCATGAGGATACCACGGATATTGTCGGGAGTAAGAGGCTCAAACATTATTACCTCATCAATCCTGTTGAGGAATTCAGGCCTTACGCTTCTCTTGAGCACTTCCATAACTGCTCCTTTACAGTCCTCCAATGCCTGCTCCTTGTTTACATCATTGATTTTGAGCATGTAATCCTGGATTATATCACTTCCAACATTACTTGTCATTATGAGGATGGTGTTCTTGAAGTTTACAGTACGCCCTTTGCCATCTGTAAGGCGTCCGTCATCAAGCACCTGAAGCAACACATTGAATACATCGGGGTGGGCTTTTTCTATCTCATCAAACAGTACAACTGAGTATGGCTTACGTCTCACAGCCTCAGTGAGTTGTCCCCCTTCATCGTAACCTACGTAGCCTGGAGGCGCACCAACCAGACGGGTAACGGCAAAACTCTCCTGATACTCGCTCATGTCAATCCTGGTCATGAGGTTCTCATCGTTGAACAGGAACTCGGCCAGCGCTTTTGCAAGCTCAGTCTTGCCAACTCCGGTAGTACCCAGGAACAGGAATGATCCGAGAGGTCTCTTCTCATTCTGCAAACCGGCACGGGAACGGCGTACAGCATCAGATACAGCCTTTATAGCCTCGTCCTGGCCGATCACCCTCTTATGCAGTTCCTCCTCTAGATGCAGCAGTTTGTCCTTCTCGCTCTGGAGCATCCTTTTTACAGGAATACCGGTCCATTTGGCAACTACCTCTGCAATATCCTCAGGGTTAACCTCTTCATTTATAAGAGGATTCTCATTTGCAGCCTTCTGAGCCTCCAGCTCCTGTATCTTTGCCTGCAGGTTGCCAATCTTTCCGTATCTTATCTCAGCTACCTTTGCATAATCACCATTTCTCTCAGCTTCATCAGCCTTAATCTTCAACTCTTCCACTTCCCGACGGCAATTCTGGATTGAGTCCAGTAACGCCTTCTCCTCCTTCCATTGTTTGTCATATACCTTCTGTTCAGCCTGAAGTTGCTCCAGCTGGGTGGTAATCTCGGTCAGTTTAGGAGATTTGCCCTCCCTCTTTATGGCAGCCTTCTCAATTTCCAGCTGTTTTATCTTCCTGTTCAGCTCATCTATCTTCTCCGGTACAGAATTCATCTCCAGACGGAGTTTGGATGCAGCCTCATCAATGAGGTCTATGGCTTTGTCGGGAAGAAAACGGTTGGTTATATATCTGTGCGACAGGTCTACTGCCGCTATGATTGCATCATCCTCAATGCGTACTTTGTGGTGGTTCTCATACTTCTCCTTGAGTCCGCGTAGGATGGAGATGCTCTCTGCCGGAGTAGGCTCATCCACCATCACCATCTGGAAGCGGCGCTCAAGGGCCTTGTCCTGCTCAAAATATTTCTGGTATTCGTCCAATGTTGTTGAACCTACAGTGCGCAGTTCACCGCGGGCCAGTGCCGGCTTAAGAATGTTTGCCGCATCCATTGCTCCGCTGCTCTTGCCGGCTCCCACAAGTGTGTGGATTTCATCTATATATAGGATTATTTCTCCTTGGCTTTCAATTACTTCCTTTACAACTCCCTTAAGGCGCTCCTCAAACTCACCCTGGTATTTTGCTCCGGCAATAAGGGCTCCCATATCTAGGGAATATATCTTCTTGTCCTTGAGGTTCTCGGCAACGTCGCTATGTACAATCCTTTGTGCAAGCCCCTCAGCAATGGCTGTTTTGCCCACACCCGGCTCACCAACAAGAATAGGATTGTTTTTTGTGCGTCGGCTAAGGATCTGAAGTACCCTGCGGATCTCTTCATCACGTCCTATAACCGGGTCCAATTTCCCTTTCTTTGCCAAATCTATCAAATCTGTAGCATAGCGCTGCAATGCGCTTCCCTGCTCATTCTGCTGATTGTATCCGTTCATATCTTGTCCTCCTGTATTGCTTTAATTAACAATCTCTGCATCGGTAGCGTTCAAAATATTTACCAAAGCTGATTCTGTGACAAAATGGCAGAGGTTATATTATGGTTCTTTTGGGCTTTATTGTTATTTTTGCACCAAATTAGGATTTATATGTTTGCATTTTTGAAGAACATCAGGAGAAGAAGGAGAATGAAGGCTTTGGAGGTGTCGCATATTCGGGTTTTTCCTAATGTGGAAGAACTTGAAAGGGTGGCCCTTGTATGGAGAATGGAGAATCAGGAGGAGGTTGCCCAACTCGATGCGGTTTTGGATTTCTTCAAATCTGCAAAGTTGGAAGCAACTGTTGTGATTGTGGAACATGGCAAGATATTCAGGAGCAAGGCTGCTAGAGAGGAATTTTCTTTGCTTTGTGATGATAAGGGGGTGATGTTTATCCCTAAAGACGAGGTCAAGTGGTACGGTTTTCCAAAAGGGGAGGTTGTGAAGCAGTTGTTCCATGAACCTCAGTATGATATGTGTGTCTGTATTTGCGGGAGTTCAGATTTTACTGTTGAGTATCTGGCATCTGGTATAAAATCCAATTTTACAGCAGGTATGTTTGAGCCGCAGTGGTGCAATTTCAGCTTTATCCTTAAGAAAGGGAGTTTCCTCCCGACAGCTCAGGAGTACCTTGTAGCACTGTTTGAGTATATGCGTAAAATGAACCAGGAATAATTTTGCGCACTCTGCGCACGAAAGGAGCATTCTGTGCGCAAAGTCAGTGCCGGAGAGGTCAAGCGTGGAGAAATATAGGATTACGGTAGATACTCCGGGCAGCAAAGAAAAAAGTGTTTATTTATGGAGAGCAATAATTTTTTGAATGATAGGGAGGGGGAGTTCCCAGGTGCGTATGAAGATTTCCTGAGTGCCAAGGCGCAGGGGTGTCTTCAGGAGCTTGATTTGTCGGAGGAGGCATTTGAGTATGTGCTGGAGAGGTTGTTGGATGAAGGGGGAGAGGAGTGCGAGGAGGATGTACTGGTGCTGTCGGGAATAGCATTTGGAAAGTTCCCGTACTCAATGAATTTGCTCAGCAGGTATTGTGATGCCCTTATACTTTCCGGTAATCCCGACAATGCATTGGAGATTATGGAACCCTATGCAGACTCTTATGCGCAGGTGCAAGGTTTCCATTTTTTGCTTGTAAGGGCAAATATTGCCAAGAGGCAGTTCAGGCATGCAAGAGAGCATTTCTACAAGGCATTGGAGTGTACTGCGGATGAGGCGGAGACTGTTGATTCAATTTGCGCTATGGTACAGGATTGCATTGATGCGCAGAATTACAGGGAGGCAGTATTTTACCTTGAGAGGGCAGAGAGGATCAGACCGCTCCCGTATGAGTATTATAATGATTATGCGTTCTGTTATGACAGACTTGATGATCCGCAGAAGGCTGTGCAGTATTATGACCTGTATCTTGATAAAAATCCGTTCAATGATACTGTATGGTTCAATATGGGAACTGTACAGGCCCGTTTGAAGGATTTTGACAAGGCGATTGAAGCGTTTGAGTATTCAATAGCGCTCAATGGGGGCAATTCATCATCTTTGTACAATCTGGCTGTGGTTTATATGAACCTGCAGCGTTACAGGGAGGCTGCCCTTACGTTTGAGGAGTTTGTGAAGATTGATGAGGATATTCTGGGAAGGCTTGGGCTGGGAGAGTCTTATATCAGGCTTGAGAGACATGATGAGGCTGTAGAGCAGTTTGAACTTGTGCTGGCAGATGGTGAGCGTACTGCAGAAGGTCATGCAGGGTTGGATACCGTAAGGGCCATCCAGAGCTGCCGAAGTGGTGAAACGGAGCGTTTTAAGGAGCTGTTCATGAAGATTTTTGTTACTGGAACTGCTTGGTTGGGTGTAGTTTACGATATGTTGCCCCATTTGCAGCATGAGAAGTGGTTCCTTGAGTTTTTGGAAAATATTAAAAAAGATATCAATTGATTATGGCAAATTTATTAAAGTATGTAGGTGTAGCCTTTAAAGGTGCATGTATGGGCGCTGCAGATGTGATTCCTGGTGTGAGCGGCGGAACAATCGCTTTCCTTATGGGTATTTATCAGGAGTTGTTGGATTCAATCAAGTCTGTAAACGGGGAGGCTTTCAAACTTCTTTTTAAAGGGAAGATTGCTGAGTTCTGGAAACATATTAACGGAAATTTCCTTGCAAGCCTGTTTGTGGGTATCCTTGTGAGTGTGTTCTCGCTAGCCCGTCTGATGAAATACCTTCTTGAGTTCCATCCGATTCCACTTTGGAGCTTTTTCTTTGGACTTATCCTTGCTTCGGCAATCTATATCCTTAAAGGATTGGACAAATGGAGTATTCAGAATATAGTATCATTGCTTATAGGCGTGGGCATTGCTGCATTCATTTGCGTTGCCAGCCCTGCGCAGACTCCGGATGCACTTTGGTTCATTTTCTTGAGCGGTGCAATTGCAATTTGTGCAATGATTCTTCCAGGAATATCGGGAAGCTTCATTTTGTTGCTTCTTGGCAAATATGCATTTGTGATGACTGCCGTTACAGAGCTTAATATTCCTGTACTGGCTGTATTTGCAGTGGGTTGTGCTGTTGGTATTGTAAGCTTTTCACATTTCTTGAGCTGGTTGCTCAAGAAGTTCTATATGCTTACAATTGCCCTTTTGAGCGGTTTCATGTTGGGCTCGCTTCTCAAGGTGTGGCCATGGAAAGTTCCAGGTGCTTCCGAAGGTTTTGATTATCCTGCTCTTCCTGCGCAGTTTGAGCAGGTTACCGGACTTGAGTCACAGCTTGGCACTTCCATAGCATTTGCAGTCCTTGGACTTGCCATTGTACTTGTGATTGAGTTTGTAGCAGCTAAAGGGGAGAAGAAATAATTTTCTTCCCGACAGATACAGTCAATGAAGATTTTGAAGAACATATTGGCGTCATTTGTCATTTCGTTTGCATGGATTAGTGCTGGTGCCCAGCCGCGCCTGATAGCATTGGAATATGATATTTATTTTAAGGAAGGCAAATATTCACTTACAGAAAACTGTCTGGTCAATCCGCAATTGTTTGCCTCCCTTAAGGATTCCATACCACAAACATTCAGAAAAGGATATTTCGTATACACTTTGAAACATCATGGTGTAATGGGAGTTGAATCACCCTGCGGTGATTACAGTGAGAACGATACAATTGCCAGAAAACGGGCAGAGTCAATGGCAGACTGGTTGAAAGCTCATACAATCCTTACAAAACCGCATATACAGTACAGAGGCAATGATTGGCTTCTTCTTCTGAGTCATATAGGTGAGGAGTATGAAGATTTGCCACATAAGAATGAAGTTAAAGAGATTATCTACAATAATTTGCAAACATTGGAAGAATCTCCTGAAATCTCAGCCAAGTTGTTGGTACAGCTAAAAGAACTGCGTGGAGGAGAGTCCTACAAATATATTGAAGAGAATGTCTTCCCAAGAATGAGATACTGTAAGGTCTATGCATACTATTACTCCCAACCAAAAGAGAAAAATGTATTCCCGATAAAACCTGTATTTTCTGCATTCCATTTGGAGTTGCCCATGAAGGTGGAAAAGATGAGATGAAAAATTAACCCCCGTTGGAGCATTTCTTATTCCAGCGGGGGTATCTGTTATTTGGTTCCAAAAATTCTGTCACCGGCATCTCCAAGGCCTGGAAGGATGTAGTTCTTCTCGTTGAGGCCTTCATCAAGTGATGCAAGGTAGATGTCTACATCGGGATGTTTCTCCTGTACGGCCTTCAATCCTTGGGGCGACGCTACAAGGCTCATCATTCTGATGGATGTGAAACCGTCATTCTTAAGTCGGGTAATTGCGTCAATTGCACTTCCACCGGTAGCCAGCATAGGGTCAGTTACAATTACAAGACGGTCTTTTGTCTTTGGCATCTTGTAGTAGTAGAAAACAGGAAGGCAGGTCTCTTCATCCCTGTACATTCCTATATGACCTACGCGTGCAGACGGGATAAGGGTTGTAAGTCCTTCTACCATACCAAGTCCTGCTCGCAAGATTGGGGCAATCACAACTTTTTTCCCCTCTATTTTTGGAGCATTCATTTTCATCAGAGGTGTCTCTATCTCTTCATATGTCAAAGGGAAATCTTTAGTGATCTCGTAGCCCATAAGCATAGAAATCTCCTTAAGAAGTTCTCTGAACTTTATTGTTGAAGTCTCCTTGTTTCTCATGATGCTCAGCTTGTGCTGCACAAGCGGATGGTCTATAATGTGTACTGCCATGATGAAAGTGAAATTTTAGTTCTGTTTGCAGAACAAATTTAGCAATGATTTGTAATATTTATGGTTAAATTTGCAAAAACCACATGCAAATTTTTTATGAGTAAACTTAATCCAGTCCAAAAGACTGTTGTTGGTGCACAGTTTCTCTTTGTGGCCTTTGGTGCAACAGTCCTTGTACCGCTACTGGTAGGTCTTGATCCCTCTGTAGCCCTGTTTACTGCAGGTTTGGGTACCCTTATTTTCCACGCTGTAACCAAAGGAAAAGTTCCGATTTTCCTTGGCAGCAGTTTTGCTTTCATTGCACCAATCATTAAGGCAACAGAGTTGTATGGCCTTCCGGGTACATTGTGCGGACTTGTTGCCGTTGGCGCAGTCTACGGAATTATGAGTGCATTGGTCCGCCTCAGAGGCATAGGCTTTGTTACCAGACTTTTCCCTCCAATAGTGGTTGGTCCCGTAATCATGCTTATAGGCCTTTCATTGGCCGGTACAGGTGTTGATATGGCAAAAGGGAATTGGTTGCTTGCAATTGTAGCATTGCTCACAACTGTGGCGGTTAACCTGTTTGCAAAAGGACTTCTTAAGCTCATACCAATTTTTGCCGGTATAGTGGTTGGATATATTGTAGCGGCAGTTACAGGAAATGTAGATTTCAAGCCTGTACTGGATGCCCCATGGTTTGCCTTGCCTGCATTTGTAAGGCCGGAGTTCTGTTGGGAGGCAATAGTATTTATGATCCCTGTGGCAATAGCGCCGGTAATTGAGCATATTGGAGATGTTTATGCCATCAATGAGGTGACCGGAAACGATTATGTGAAAGATCCGGGTCTCCACCGTACTATGCTGGGCGACGGTCTGGCATGTGTGGCTGCATCCCTTATAGGCGGACCTCCTGTTACAACCTATTCAGAGGTTACAGGTGCCGTTTCACTTACAAAGATTTCAGATCCTTCGGTGTTGAGGATTGCCGGTGTGTTTGGAATCTTGTTTTCAATTGTCGGGAAGATGAGTGCTTTGCTAAAGACCATTCCAAGTGCTGTTCTTGGAGGAATTATGCTGTTGCTGTTCGGTACAATTGCTTCTGTGGGTATAAATACCCTTGTGAAGAACAAGGTTGATATGGGAAATACCAGAAACCTGGTTATCTCTTCACTTATTCTTACCCTTGGAATTGGCGGTGCCGAGATGCATATTGGTCCTGTTACTTTTGGCGGTATTGGCCTTGCAGCCTTGGTTGGAGTGATCCTCAATCTTGTCATTCCTGGCAAAGAGCCTGTGAAAGACTAGTCTCCCACACCAAAATCTGTATTGTGCAGGAGAATGTCCACTCTTGGATTGTCTTTATACAGAGGGTAAATTTTATCAGCAAATATCTGGCGCACCTCTTCATCCGGTTGGAGAGGTGCGTTGTTTTCTACCATAATGTTCACGCAGATCCTCCCAAAATGTTTCAGGCCTGTTTCAATATCCTCCATCATACTTTCATAGGACTGTCCGGGCAGGCCAAAAAGGAGGCAGCACTCGTTGAACCCCTGGGCAATCTTTGCAGGATCGCTTTCCTTAATGCCCTTTTTCATTATCTCTTCCCGATAGGTTGCATTGAATGTTTCCACCCCAATCTTCATCTTTACCTGTGTTCCCACCTGAGCAAAGGATTCCCTTAGGGCAGGGATGAACCTGCGGTAGAGCCAGTGGCACTCAAAGTGTACAGTGGCAATGTCCTTGGCCTTGCAAGTGGCAATAATGGCCTTCATAGTGCTTGAATCCAGTTCACAGAAAGAACCGGAATTGACCACCTCCAATGTTCCGTATTTGCCGGTAACCTGGTTCAAGGCTTCAGTATTTATTTTAAGGTTGGCATGCTCATCGCAAGATGCATCCTGGTGATAATCGCAGAAAGCACATCTGCGGTAACGGCATCCCTGCCCCCTGAGCAGCACAATCTCGCGGGGATTCTTTTCTGTTATAACCGAATATCTCTGCATGCTAGAACCTTTTCTTCTTCATGTACAATATTGCAGCGTAAGCCAGCGGTGTTCCAAATATGGCCTCAATTGCAAGTTTCATGATGTATTGCGAAACAATCATTAGAATGATGTCTCTTGTGGTAACTACACCCAGGAATGCAATAAGTACAAACGGTACAGTATCAAAAATATAACCTATGATTGAACTTCCAATTGTACGCACCCAAAGGCGTTTTCCTTTGGTCTTGCTTTTGATTTTGTCCATAAGCCAGGCATTTGAAATCTCGCCAAGGAGGAATCCTGTAAGCGATCCCAGTACAATTCTTGGCACATAATTGAATACGGTATCATAAGCCTGCGCTGTAGTATCCAGGTAATCAGGTGAAGGGAGCCATACTCCAACCTGTGTGCACAATACCACAAACACATTGCACAGGAATGCCAGAATGATTGTCTTCTTGGCTATTTTGTATCCCCACATCTCAGTGAGGACATCTCCCAACATATATGCAAGCGGGAAGGTGATTGTGCCGGCATCAAAATAAAACAGATTGAAAAATCCTATGACCTTTACAGCCATAAGGTTTGATACGATGTAGCACAGAATGAAAAGTACAGTAACGATAACATACGGCGACAATTTGCCGTCTGTCCGGTTTTTGAAAGGGTTTTCCGATACCTTGTCCATAATTTCAAATTTTAATTGTGCGAAAGTAATTGATTTGTGCGGAAGATGCAAATTCCCATTCAATCAATTATATTTGTATACAGTTATAGACGTCACTGGAATGAAACATCTTTTTTATTTGACAATAGTCATGTTGGCTGCAATAGCCTGTACTACCCGGTTACAAACCGGAATGTATGAACCTGGCGTTTCCCACGAACTTGCACAGTATCGTAAGGAGCATATAAGCAACCTGGAATACACATTGCATTTCAGTATCCCTGAAAGGAAGGATACTCCTGTAGAAGGAAAAATAAGGATAGGTTTCACTTTGGAGCAGCCACAGGAGACAATAATTGATTTCCGCAAGACAGAGAATGTACATAGTGTAGTGGCCAATGGCGCACATTTGCAATATGAACTCAAAAATGAGCACATCATCCTCCCTGCCTCAGCCACGGAGAAGGGGACAAATGAGGTGGAGATTGTATTTACCCCAGAGGACCAGTCACTCAACCGCAACGAAGAGTTTCTATATACCCTTCTTGTTCCCGACAGGGCCAGGACACTCTTCCCTTGTTTCGACCAGCCGGATCTGAAAGCTTCTTTCAACCTGTCGCTCCAGATACCTGCAGAGTGGGTGGCAGTTTCCAACTCGCCGCAGCGGTCAGCGCGGCTGCAGCACCCTGAACAAACCACAAAGCTCATAAACTTCAACCCAACAGAACCCCTGAGCACATACCTTTTCTCATTTGTGGCAGGAAAGTTCACAAAAGAGACATATACCGGCAACGGACACACTTTTGCCGCATACCATAGGGAGACAGAGCCATATAAAGTGGCACAGCTCCCAACTATCTTCAAGCAGGTGGTAATGTCGCTGGATTGGATGGAGGATTACACAGGGGTGCCGTATCCGTTTGCAAAATATGATTTCATCATCCTGCCGGGCTTCCAGTATGGAGGCATGGAGCACACCGGGGCAACATTGTACAATGATACCCGGATGTTCCTTTCAAAGAATCCTACTCCCGACGAAGAACTCCGCCGTGCGGCTCTCATAGCCCACGAAACAGCCCACATGTGGTTTGGGGACTTTGTAACAATGAAATGGTTTGATGACGTATGGACCAAAGAGGTATTTGCCAGCTACTTTGGCCAGAAGATAACAGAACCAATGTTCCCGGAGATCAACCATCAGCTGAACTGGCTCAAGAGCATTACAACATCAGCGTTGGGGGAAGACCGCACACTTGGTGGAACAGCAATCAAACAGCCGCTTGAAAACCTCAGTAGCGCCGGACTTGTATACAACAACATCATATACAACAAGGCTCCCGTAATGCTCAAGAAACTGGTGGAGATAATGGGAGAGGAGGCTTTCAGGGCAGGAATCCACGATTATCTTGTTGCATATTCTTACGGCAATGCCACTTGGGATGATCTTGTGAAAATACTTGACAGCAAGACAGGTGCAGATCTTGTATCCTTCAGCGATGTATGGGTGAACAGCAACGGTATGCCGTGGCTCACTTTCTCATTGGAAAATGATACACTTGCCGTCTCCCAATCTGATCCATATGGCAGGGGGCTTTTATGGCCACAAAGTTTCAAAGTTGCTCTAAAGGAATTTGACCTCTCTCCATTCAAGAGTGAAGAAAAAGTGGTTGAGGTTGTGATGGACAGGGAGACTGTAAAAATACCTGTCGGGAAGAACAGTTCCCTAAATGCCCTTAACTGTGATGGCAGGGGGTATGGATATTTTCGCTATGATGATCCTCGTGAATTGGAATTTGCTTTGGATTTATGGTATACAAATGAAGATGAGGTGTCTGTGCAGTCACAGCTGATGAACCTGTATGAAGCTTTCCAGCATGGGGAACTGCCGGCAGAGACATTATTGGAAAGACTGATGTGTCCATTGGCAGATTACAATGAACCTTATTGTAAAGCATTACAAAATCCTTTGATAGCCTCAACGGTATGTAATTATATATCAGTCCTTTTGCCCGAAGCTAAAAACAGTGTGCTTGAAAGGGGGCTTTTATTGATGTCGCAAGACCATCCTATTGCTTCCTACAGGCTGCCGTTGCTCAGAGCCCTAATCTCCAATGCATCTGATTCACTTGTATGGAAAGAATTGCATTCCATCTGGAGTGAAGCCTCGCATCCTCTTCTTTCGGAGAATGACTACATGACTCTGGCGTGGGAACTGGCTATCCGCAACCCGCATCTGCAACAGGAGATAATCGCCACCCAAAGTGCCCGTATCCTTAATCCCGACAGAAAACGTCAGTTTGAGTTCATTGCCAGGGCCACCACTCCGGATGTGGCAGCGCAGGAAGAGCTTTTCAGGTCATTGTTGCAGGCTGAAAACAGGAGAGTGGAGCCATGGGCATTGAAAACTTTGTCTTACCTGTGCCATCCTTTGCGGGAGGAGCAGGCTGTAAAATACATCCGTCCGGCTTTGGATTCATTGCCGTACATCCAACGGACCAGCGACATCTTCTTCCCCATGAACTGGACCCGTACCCTGCTCGGCAGATTCCGCTCACCTGATGCACTTGAGGAAGTTGAGAAATTCCTTGCAGATAACCCGGATTTTCCGCCACTGCTCAAGAGCAAGGTCCTTCAGGCATCCTGGAGCCTGCAGAGGAGGAATAAAGCCAATTAAAGTTAAAAATCCCTGTCAGATGCTTCTGGCAGGGATTTTCTTAATTCTTTCTCTCAATCTCGCGGAGGTTCTCCATTTTCTTCTTCTCAAGGAAATCGTAGACGCCGCCGAGGTGCTCAATTACACGCTTGTTTGAGAATTCGTATACCTTGCTCACCAGGCCGTCGAGGAAGTCACGGTCGTGGGACACTACAATGAGGGTGCCGTCGAAGTTCTTCAGTGCCTCCTTCAGGATGTCCTTGGTTTTCAGGTCAAGGTGGTTGGTTGGCTCGTCGAGAATAAGCATGTTCACAGGCTCAAGAAGGAGTTTGATCATGGCCAGTCTGGTCCTTTCTCCTCCCGACAGAACTTTTACCATTTTCTCAGAGTCATCCTTGCCGAACATGAATGCTCCCAGGATGTCCCTCAACTTGGTGCGGATATCGCCCACTGCAACATCGTCAACTGTCTTGAATACAGTCTTTTCCTCGTCGAGAAGAGATGCCTCATTCTGTGCAAAATAACCTATCTTAAGGTTGTGGCCAAGTGCCAGTTCACCGGTGAAATCTATCTGTCCCATAATGGCTTTCACCATGGTTGACTTACCCTCGCCGTTTTTGCCCACAAAGGCAACCTTGTCACCGCGTTCAATGGTAATTGAGGCGTTGTTGAATACCTGGTGATTGCCGTAGGCCTTGCCCAAGCCGTTGGTTACCACCGGATAAGAGCCTGAGCGTGGGGCAGGGGGGAACCTCAGGTTCAATGCGCTTCTGTCCTCCGGATCCACCTCCAGGATCTCAAGTTTCTCCAGCATCCTTACGCGCGACTGCACCTGGTTGGTCTTTGAGTAAGTTCCCTTGAACCTCTCAATGAACTCCTTGGTCTCGGCAATCATCTTCTGCTGGTTGTCGTAAGCAGCCTGTTGCTGCTGGCGGCGCTCAGCCCTCAGTTCAAGATATTTTGAATAGTTGACCTTGTAATCATAGATCTTGCCCATTGTAATCTCAATGGTTCTGGTGGTGATATGGTCTACAAACGCTTTGTCGTGGGAGATAACCATTACTGAGTTGGCGCTGTTGATGATAAAATCCTCAAGCCACTCAATAGACTCAATATCAAGGTGGTTGGTAGGCTCATCCAACAAAAGGAGGGTAGGTTTCTGCAACAGGATTTTTGCCAGCTCAATTCGCATTCTCCAGCCTCCGGAGAACTCTGATGTCTGCCTCTGCAAATCGCTTCGCACAAATCCAAGTCCCATTAGGGTGCGCTCCACATCTTCCTGATAGTTGGTAAGGTCTATCCTGTAGAATTTCTCAGAAAGGGCAGTAACCTTTTCAATGAGCCCCATATACTCGTCACTGTCATAATCTGTACGCACGGTAAGCTCATTGTTGATGCTCTCAATCTCCCTCTCAATCTCAAACAGATGCTTAAATGCCAGGCACGCCTCCTCAAACACGGTACGGCCGTTCTCCACCATCAGGTGCTGCGGAAGATAACCGATCTTGCCTCCGTCGGTAACAGTAACCTTGCCTCGGTTAGGGGTCTTCACACCTGCCAGAATCTTTAGCATGGTAGATTTGCCCGCGCCGTTCTTGCCCATAAGTGCAATGCGGTCCTTGTCATTTATAACAAATGAAATGTCCTTGAAAAGCGTTGTGCCGCTGAATTCTACTGTTAGTCCGTCTACTGAAACCATCTTTTTTTAATTTGAGGCCACAAAGATAATACACTGCACGTGTATTGACAAGAGCGGGCCCTGTAGTACCATTCTACGGGGCCCGCTGCTAAACTACCTGTAAAATACTTCCTATAACCCGAAGTAGAAGCTCACATATCCGGCGTAAGCATTATCTGCACCGGATGCCTTAGGCATGCTCATCCTGAAATTGGGGGCAAGTTTCACATATTTGCCCAACTTGAACTGTGCGCCAAGTACGGCAACCTGCTCATCTTTGGCAATATTCCAGTCATCTTTGGAACACAAATTGTCATATCTTGCAAAAATCTCTGTTTTTTCCGACAGTTTTACGGTTGAGAATACAGAGTATCCGTGCTGGTCTGCACCATCTGCAAATGAAGCGTTCTTCATGGCATTATACTCTGCACCAACAGAGAAACCGTCACCTTTGTATCCTATAAATGCTGCAAAATTGGTTGTGTTTTTCTGGGAGTCATCAGCCCCCTCATTTACCGAACCGTAAAGTCTCACGCTTAGCCCATTTACTGGTGTAAGAGTAACACCTGCCCCGTAGTTGAGACCGTCTTTTTTCTGCAGTTTCTTGTATCCTTCACCGTTTACAATGATTGCATCAGCAGAAATAAAACCATTGAATTTGTATGAAGCAGAAATTCCAAGGTCTGCACTGTGACCGAATTTGTACATATCCTGAAAATCCTTCATGATATACCTGTATCCCCAGAACTTCTCCTGAAAATTGAACTGTATATTGGAAATCAGACCCCCGTTGAGGGTAAAATTGTCTTTCCTCCAAGTAATCATGGCATTCTTTACATATGCAAGACGGTTATTGTCCGATACATCTGAAGATTTGCCCATATCAAGTACACTTTTTACAGAAAGACCGTTTCCAAGATTGTACGCATACCCAAGGTAACTTCTTTCAAGTTCAAAGCCCCTTACATCATTTTCAGCGCCAAAACCGGTATTGAAATTTCCAAATACCTGTACAATTGCCTTACCCTTAGGCTCTTCCACTTTTGCATTCTGCGCCTGAGCGCCCAAACCCATGCAAGCCAAAACGGCTGCCAAAATCAATTTCTTTCTCATCTTTTGTTGTTTTAATTTTTACGCTGCAAAATTATCGGGATTAAATTTAGTAATTATTTCATTAAGGTTAAGTTTTTGTTAAATGAATAGTGACCTTTTTGACGTCGTCAAAAAGGTCACTTCCGCTTTATACACTATGTTGTTTTTTATTTTTTTACAAATGCCTTTTCAAGGTCTTGGGAGATGTTTATGATGAAATCACCCATTTTCTCCAGTTCGCTTACAAGATCCATGTAGTAGATACTGCTCTGGTAGTTCTTGCTTCCGTTCTCAATTCCCTCAATTTCAGTGTCTCTAAGATAGTTTCTGAGGGTATTGATCTGGGTTTCGGCCTGGTATGCATTGGAAATGCCTGTGAGTGTGCCTTTGTGGGCTGCGTTAAGGTTCTCTATCATCTGCATGTATGCGTTTTCAACGGTTGCGGCCATCTTCTCCAGATTGTTGATAGTCTGAGGGTCGAATGTCCTCTTGTGCCCGTTCTTTCTAGCAATGATGCGGCTGATTGTTTCGCCTGAATCTCCAAGTGACTCCAATTCTCCAATGATCTTGTACATTGCTTTAATCTTTACAGATGTCTCTTCACTTATGTCGCCGGCTGATACCGAGTTGAGGAAATTGGCAATTTCCAGTTCTATGCGGTCGGCTATCTCCTCGTATTTTACCAGTTTGGTACGTATCTGCTCAAATTCGTCGGGATGAGAATCTGCCATTGCCTGTTTTGCGTACTGCAGGCCGTTGTGGGAGATGGTTGCAAAGTGGATAATTTCCTTGAATGCCTGCTCTGTTGCCAATTCAGGGGTTCCTATAGGGCCAGCATTGATGTACATGAGTCTGTGTGGCTCTTTCTCCTGATTCTCATTGGATTTGATGATTTTGCATACGAGTTTTTCAATAGCCGGGATAAACCATATGAGGATGCAGGTGTTTATGGTGTTGAACAAAGTGTGGAGCATTGAAAGTCCAAATAATGCAGCCGTCTGTGAAGGGCTCTGCACCATGGTTCCGTCTGCAGCAGTAATGGCCTCAACCACAAATCCTTGGGATGCCGGGTTTGGAACAGCAAATATTGTTGAAGTTATGAATCCTGTAAGTTTGAGGAATAGCGGGAATGCAATCAGTGCCCAGATTACTCCAAACAAATTGAATACTGTGTGTGCGAGTGCTGCCCTTTTTGCCGAAGTGTTTGCAACAGCAGCGGCTATGTTGGCGGTGATTGTTGTTCCTATATTTTCTCCAAGTACCATAGCACATGCCATGTCAAACCTTATCCATCCCATATTGAGCATAATGAGGGTGAGGGCCATGGTTGCACTTGATGACTGGAGCACCAATGTGAGCAGTGTGCCAAAAATGAGGAAGACAATTACAGATCCAAAACCGTATCCTTGCCATCCCTGGATAAATGACAGTACCTCAGGTGTTTTCTGTAAATCCGGAACTGACTCTTTCATAAGGGAAAGTCCAAGGAACAGAAGTGAAAAGCCTACAATAAGCTCAGAAATGTTTCTTCTCTGGTCTTTCTTGGAAATTGAGAATACAAAACCAAGTGCCATAAGTGGAACTGCAAGGATTGAGATGTCTGCCTTGAATCCAAGCCATGATACAAGCCATGCGGTTACTGTTGTGCCTATATTGGCACCCATGATAACGCTGATTGCCTGTATTAATGTAAGAAGGCCGGCATTTACAAAACTTACAACCATTACGGTTGTTGCACTTGATGACTGGATTACAGTTGTGATGCCCAATCCTGTTAGGACCCCTTTAAATGGGCTTGAAGTCATTGATGAGAGGAAATTTCTCAGCCTGTCACCAGCTGCCTTCTGAAGTCCGGCACTCATCATGTTCATTCCAAACAGGAACATTCCAAGAGCACCCAGCAGTGTTAGAATTTGTAATATCATAAGCTGTTATTTAATTATTTTCTCAATTTGTGCTATGTTGAACCCTTTAATCTCTGTTACGGGCTCATAAGAGTATGGAATATACTCAAAGAGCTGGATATAACTTTTACCCCATTTGGGACTGTAATAGATATCAAGTTTCACAGTTTTGCCTTCACCCTCTTTAGATACGTCTATTTGAGGTTTGCCTGATTCAACGGCCTTCTTTATTGCTTCAAGTTCTTCATGTTTGAAATAGAGTTCTTTCCTGTAGTAGGTTTCTTCTGTGCCTTCCAGTTTATACATACTTTTGAAAAGGGCCAGGAACAGTACACCTGTAAGAAGAAAGAAAAATCCTGCAATGTTCAAGCCTGTGCCGTATGGTAGAAACATTAATGCAGCTCCTGCAATAATAAGTGATAATGATACAATAATATCGTTGGCAGAGCGTACTCTGCTGAAATTCAAATTCATAATTGATATAGTTTTTAGTTGGTAAATACATAAGAAAAGGATGCGCCATGCGTATGGCACACAAGAGGGTTGGGTTGCATTATACCAATCTAAATGATAAGTCTGCAAAACCTGATGAACTGGTTTGCCGGTTCTGCAGGAGATGCTATGGTTACGGAATTATTGTATGAAAGATTTGGTGAAAGATATGAAGTGTTGTGCTTGCCTGATTTCAATGTTGCCAACTGGCATTTCCCAAAAGAGGCGCTCCTCTTGTTCTTTTTAATGAGCCTCGACGGACATTGTGCAGAAGAGATCTGGTGTAATGCAATGCATATATCTTTTTGGGGCTCAAACCGGGTATGCTGGTATTGGCTGCATTCTTTTGTGTGCGCAGGGTGATCCTCCTGCATGAATAAATCTTCCTGCATGGATATGCCGGAAATCGCAGACAGCACAATTGCCAGGAAAATATATTTGAACACGCTCTTCATTCTTGTTGCAAATATAAACATGATTGCGGAGAGAACCACCCATCACCCCGCAATCTTTATGAATCTTAATATTATTGTAACAATTTGCAGATTATTCTGCGCAGATTAGAAGAGGAGGGACTGCAGGAACAGTACACCTACACCTGCTGCATACCCCAAGAATGCTATAAGTGTAACATTCTTGAAATACCATGCAAAATCAATTTTCTCCAGTCCCATTGCTATCACACCCGCTGCAGATCCAATGATAAGCAAGCTTCCACCAACACCTGCACAATAGGTAAGCAATAGCCAGAACATTCCATTTTGGCTGAATGCCTGGAGATATGCAGGGTCTGCGCTTGCTGCAATAACTTCTGGAGTAGCTATAGGGTACATGCCCATACACGCTGCTACCAATGGAACGTTATCTACTATAGAAGAAAGTACACCTACGGATGCTGCTATTGTAAATATCTCATGCACCTGAGTGTCAAGGAAATCTGCAACGGAACCGAGGATTCCTGCACTCTGGAGACCTGCAACCGACATAAGGATACCCAGGAAGAACAGTATTGTTGGCATATCAATATGTTTGAGCACCTTAGATACCCTGTTCTTGATGGATTCCTCAAGGTCCCTTTTCCTGCCGTACAAAATCTCTGTAAGAATCCAAAGTCCGCCAAGGACAAACATGATTCCAAGGTACGGAGGCAGACCAGTTACACTCTTGAATACCGGTACAAACAGCAGACCCAATACGCCTACCGCAAAGATACCCCTGCTGAACCTGTGACCGATACCTTGTGGAAGTCTCAGTTCCATAGGCTGGCTTGAGAAAATGTCACCGGTGTTTTTCCTGAACTTGACAGATGTTATCAAAAGGGGAACAAGCAGTGAGACCAGACAAGGGAGGATAAGATAGTATACCAGTGGACCGGTAGTTACATTACCTCTCATCCACAGCATAATTGTGGTGATATCTCCAATTGGAGACCATGCACCACCGCTGTTGGCCGCAATGACTATAATACTTGAGAATATCCATCTGTCGGCAGGTTTGGCAATGATTTTTCGGAGCATCATAATCATTACAATGGTGGTTGTCATATTGTCGAGAACTGCAGACATAAAGAATGTAATGCCGGCCATAAGCCATAACAGCCTGAATTTCTTGCGTGTGGTAATGTATTTTGTGATAATGTAAAAACCGCCATGCGTATCAATAAGATCTACAATAGTCATGGCTCCAATAAGGAACACCAATGTTTCACAGGTGCTTCCCAGATGTTCCAGCAATTCAGGGCCAATATTGGCCTGCGGGTCCATAATAGCATATACAGACCATATAAGTCCAAACATAAAGAGCGCTGTAGCGGCCTTGTCAATCTTGATTTTATGTTCCAGGGCAATGCATGCATATCCCAGAATAAATATTGTTATAAGCAAAGGTATCATGTGAAAATCTCAATAATGAATTATACAATGTTTCTCCCGACAGGAAACTGTCGGGAAGAATATATTTTTTATAGGATGTAAATTTTATCTTACTATATGATTAGTCTGCCCAGCAGAAAAATATGCCTGTGGAAAGCAGTTATGGCAGGGAGTGAATTGTGCAGCAGGCTGATTCTGCTCAGATTCCGGCCACATTTGTTTGTTGTTTCTCCTTGCTTGATGCCGTATCTGGCAAATGGGTGTCCTACAGATTTGCCTTCTGGTGTATGATGTGTTGAATAATTGCTTTCCGTAGCCAGGGCATCTGACGGCAATTCACAGCTGTTGCTGCACTCCTGCAAATAGTATACATATTCCGGACAATGGTCTTTTTCAATAACTGCACCACCCTTTCCCGACGGGTATGATGCCGTGAAAAAGGAGACCAATGCTGTTATTATGGAGATATATACTTTCATGGGGGCGCAAAGATAACACAAATTTTAAAAATAGTGTCCCAGACTGAAATACAGATTCACTTTGTTGGAAATGTTTGATGAACAAACATTCACGCTTAAAGGACCAATTTTGGTATCTATTGAATATCTTGCACCGGCACCCCACCAGTTGGAAGAGTTATAGCCATAGAGTTCCCCCCATTCCAGATAGTCCTTTTCTTTCAGAAAATTCTTCATATTTATGCTGGAACGTGCGTAATTGGCCATTGCTGTAATGTAGTGGTTTTTAAGAAGCCTTATTCTCAGGTCTGCTCTGATAATGGCAATATTGTTGAAAGCCAAAGATATCTTGTTCACGCCAATAAACGGGAGATGCTGGTCTATATACCTTCCCATCTCCATACCCCCTACCAGATTGTTCATACACAGGTATGCAGGTACCGGTCCCCCGAAAATGGGATTCCAACTCTCAGTAGTGCCGTTTTTTGCCCCCTTGCCAAAAAGGATGCTTCCGTACAGTTGGGGGATCAGTACTACTTTATCCTGAATTACAGGTATATAACTTTCAAATCCAAGCACAACGGATCCATATTGGAGAGTTTGTGTGCCTTTTGATGAAAAGATAGCATCTTTCCAGGAAAAATCAACTCTTCCCTTTGCGCCTGTTGAAGGAAATTTGTTGCGGTTGAGATTATCTAAACAGAAATATGCAAACGAACCGAGAGTATTTATGTGCCGGTTGTCTTTATCAACAGCCTCGTGGCCGGAATACATTACTTTGCGTGGATTGAAGAATTCTCCCTCCAATCCTACACCCATACTTACACTCCTGGAGTAATTCTCGGAGAGATAAAGTCTGAGTTTGTGCTGAAGGAATTTCATATTCATCACAAGTTCATCCATATCATATACATCAAGCTCAGAATTTCTGAATTTATATTCAATGTTTATTCTTGGATAAAACATGTGTCCGAATGATAAATTTGCCTTGAGCCATTGGTTGCCGCCCAATTTGGTATCAACAGACGCCTTGAGTCCACTCAGCCGGTTACTGTTGTATCCTAAATGGAGCAGCAGGGATAGCATATCCTGGGAATCAAAACGGAAACCCAGACCAAAATCGTGCGGCTGTTTCTCAACACAGTTGAATCTCAGGATATACGAGCCGGTTGAATCTGGATTGTTGTGGAGTGTATATGTGATATTGTTGTAAGTTCCTAATCCATAGTATAATGAAACGGCTTCGTCCAGCTCGGTCTTGCTTATGCAGTTACCTTGTCCTACCTTAAATTTCCGGCGCATCCACTTTTCTATATCCTTGTTTATACCCTTAAACTCTATTGTGGATACCGGTACACGCTCATTTATAATATTTACAGCTTTCTTTTTGCCTGCAGTATCTTTCCCCGTAATTTCTTCTTGCGGAAACAATTTGGCCTTAAGGGCATTAAAGTTCCCCTCCTGAAGTTTGGCCGCTTCATATCCGCTTTCTGTAACCCTTGCAACACTTTCTGCATCAAAACTCAACATGCCAACCCCTCTAAGATCCGGACTTATGAAAATGTCGCACATCTGATGATACTTGTCATAATTCTTGTCTGTAATGATCTCCTTCAATTGCTGCACCTGGGACAATATGGACGAAAGATTGTCCATATCTTCCTCCAGCCCCGGGGACATGCTTACCCCTATTATGTAATCTGCGCCCATGGCCCGGCACTGTTCAGCGGGAAAATTGTTCACCAACCCTCCATCAACATACATTGTTTCACTCATTTTTATAGGGTCAAACAGAATGGGAATTGCCATGGAAGCTCTCAGTGAATTGGAAAAGATACCCCTGTCAAGCACATCTGCCTCCCCATTTTTCATATTGGTAGCAATACATATGAATGGGGTTGGCAAATCTGCAAAAGAGATGGAGTCTGAATATCCTACTGAAAGGGAATTGAACAGGTTGAGAAGTTTGTCTCCAGAAACAATCCCTTTAGGGAGGGAATTCTTGAAAGACCTTGCCTGCAGTTCCAGACTGTCTGTATCAACCGAGAACGGGATATTGATCAGTTGTGTGCCCTTTTCATATTTTTCATCAAAGGAAATTTTCTTTCTGTCTACATCATTACTTATGAGGTTGTCCCAGTCAACGGAGTTGATTATCTCCAGAATCTCATTGGAAGAGTACCCCAGTGCATACAAGCCACCCACAATTGACCCCATACTTGTACCTGCAATATAATCTATAGGAATTCCGGCCTCCTCAATATACTTGAGGACTCCTATATGGGCAGCACCTTTTGCTCCGCCTCCCGACAGAACCAGTCCAACCTTGGGTCGGGACTGTACCTTTATTGTATCTTGTGAATATGCTGTATGTGAAATCAGTACCAGTAATACAATAAGGTTTGCTATGAATCTCATTTTAATGTGTGAATTAATCTAATTACCCGTAAAAATAATCAATTATATACAACCTTACAAAACAGTAATGCCGTAATTCAGAGCAGATGAGATTTATTTTGTAGGAGTATCTTGCGACAAGAACAAAGGAGCATGGGAGAAAGCTGTAAGGGCAGAGGAAGTTAAGGGTATTCAACTGTACCTGGAGCCTGAAAACACTTTTATGGATGATTATGAAATTACAGGTATTCCACGTTTCATCCTCCTTGACAAAGAGGGTAAGATAATCTCAGCAAAAGCAACAGCCCCTTCTGATCCAAAGACCGAAGAGACCATTGCTGCTCTTCTTGCCAAATAGGGGAGCAACCAGTTGATTTATATCTTTATCCACCATTACTTGCATTTACCTGCTTGTAGTGGTGGATTTGTTATGCCACAGCGGCCCGTTACCTTTTCCTATATTTCTTTTGCTCCCTTCAATGATTGCTACGGTAACATATTCCTTGGCTTTGCTGATGGATGATTCCAGTATGTCTCCGGTTACGGCGGCTGCTCCTTCAGCAATTGATGCTGATATGTATGTTGCTATTGCAGAAGATAATGTGCATCCGGTGCCATGCAGGTTGGTGCTCTCTATTTTAGGGCCGGCAAAGTGACTGGTGGAGCCGTTGGGAAAAGCCAGGACATCACACATTGTATCACCTGTGAGATGCCCTCCCTTTATTAGGACACATGTCTGATATCTGTGTGCCAGTTCCTTTGCGGCCTGTTCCATTTGGGGGAATGACTCTATTTTCCTTCTCAACAGAACTTCTGCTTCATGCAGGTTGGGTGTTATTAGTGTAGCCAACGGTATCAGTGTTTTTTCTATGCACTCCATTATGTCCTCATCAATGAGCCTGTGGCCGCTTGTGGAGACCATTACCGTGTCAAACACTACAAACGGCGGGGCATATTCCCTTATGGATTGGGCTATGCATTTTACAATTTCAGCATCTTTTACCATTCCAATTTTTATGGCTTGGGGTTCTATGTCCTCCATTACAGCCTTTATCTGTTCTGATACTATTCTGGCCGGTATTGGGAATATCTCTTTTACCCCCAAAGTATTCTGTACGGTAAGGGCTGTTATTGCACTTGCAGCATACCCTCCCAAGGCGGTAATGGCCTTTATATCTGCCTGTATTCCAGCGCCTCCGCTAGGATCTGAGCCGGCTATTGTAAGCACTTTATATGTTTTATCCTTTTTCATAAGATTTATTTCATTTTTTGTATCAGATTTTCCAGTTCCATAATTGCATCTTCCAATGTAGCCCGGTTCCATACTGCACCCAAAACTGCCACACCTCCAAAACCCAATTTCTTGACCGATTGGATATTTGAACTGGAAATTCCACCGAGTGCCACTACTTTGTTGTCTATAATCCCATTTTCAGAGGCATCTTTGAGAGCATGATAAGAGAAACCGGCATTGTACCCGGCTTTTGATATGCTGTCAAATACAGGGCTGAGAGTCAAATAATTGCAACTGTCCTTATTGGCTGCAATCTCTTCCAGTGAATGACAGGAGCGGCTTATGCTGCAATGTTTCCAGTATTCACCTTTAAGGTGTATTTCCGGATTCCTGGAGTTCAGGTGTACCCCCTTAAGGCGGTATTTTGCAGCTAGCGGAAAATGGTCGTGAAGCACAATCCTGTTATGGAAATTGCTGTTTATCTGCAGTATAATCTCTTCCGTTTCCCACTCCGTCAAGCCGGGTTTCCGCAGGTGAAATGTAAAATCATATTCCCCCATAAGAGCATTTATCCAAAGAGGCTCCCCATCAAAAACTTTTTCTTTACTGATTACAATCAATTTCATAATCCAATAACATTAAATTCCATTCTGCACAAATCCACTGTCATTAATTTTCCCGACAGTTTCTCTCCAAATCCGCAAATCAATTTAATGGCTTCATTGGCCTGCAGGGCCCCGATGACCCCTGCACAAGTGCCTATGGCGGGAACTGCTTCAACTGTATGTGGTTCCTCTTGGGGCCACAAATCCCGCAGTCTCCTGAAGCAGGTGGCATCATTGAATACCGAAACATATCCGCAGAACCCCTCTATTGCCCCATAAATGTACGGTATGGAGAGCCTTTCAGTGATGTCACTTGCCAGATACCTGGCTTCCATGTTGTCGCATGCGTCAACCACTATATCGTAGCATGAGATTATATTGCTGATTTGTGCAATATTATTGCAGCTTATTTTCTCAGCGTATATGTTTATGCACACATCACTGTTGAGTCCCTTCAACCTGGCAGCCGCTGCCTTTACCTTCAATTGCCCAAGGTCTTTCTCTTCATAAAGCACCTGGCGGTTGAGGTTGCTTTCACTTACACAATCATAATCTGTCAGACCTATTGTACCCACTCCAGCTGAGGTAAGATATAGGGCTACAGGTGAACCAAGTCCACCTGCCCCTATAATAAGCACTTTGGCATCCCGCAGTTTCTGTTGTCCATCTTTCCCTATTTCCGGAATGGAAATTTGTCGGGAGTATCTTTCCATTTCTTTCATAATGCGGTATGTGCAATTAAATCAAAAGATGAATCCCAATCTTTCCATACCGGTTCAAGTCCCAGTTCCTTAAGGCGGCGGCAAACTTCCGCTGCAGTGCGTGAGTCGCTTACTTCAAACTGTTCAAGGGCCTGGGGATAAGTAAAATAGCCTCCAGGTTCGGTCTTGCTCTCTGCGCTCATTGTAGTAACTCCCAATGTTGCCATATTGTCCCGGATATAAGGTGTTTCACGGGTTGAGTATGATATGTCCACGTCGTGGTCAAATATCCTCATTGCAAATGTGAGTTGGGCCAGTTCCTTGTCATTCATTATCACATTGGGCTGGAATCCGCCGTTCTCGGCAGGGCGCATCCTTGGAAAGTTTACGCTGTACTTGGTCTTCCAGTATTGCCGCTGCAAATAGCGGAGGTGATGGGCCATGAACGTTACATCTGTCCTCCAGTCTTCCAGCCCTATAAGTACACCCATCCCTATGGAGTGCACTCCGGCTTCACCCATACGGTCCGGGGCATTTACCCTCCACTCAAAATTGGCCTTCATGCCGCGCGGATGATAGATGTTGTACCTCTCCTTGTTGTATGTTTCCTGAAAACAGATTACTCCATTAAGCCCGTGGTTTGTCAGTTCCCGGTATTCTTCACTCTTGAGCGGCATAACCTCAATTTTCAGGTTTGAGAAATACTTTTTGGCAATATCCAGTGCCTTGGCAAGATATGGAACCCCGGCCTTTGCAGGATTTTCTCCCGTTACAAGGAGGATACTCTCAAACGGCCCCAATTGCTTGATTGCCTTGTATTCATTCTCCATCTCCTCAAAGGTGAGTATGGTGCGGGGCATTGGATTGCTGATGTGGAAACCGCAATATACACACGAGTTTGCACATGAATTGGTAAGGTACAGAGGAATGAACAGCGACATGGTGCGTCCAAACCGCTCCTGTGTATATTTTTGGCTCAGCACAGCCATCTCCTCCAGAAACGGGGCGGCAGCCGGTGAAATCAGGGCTATGAAGTCTTCAACGGTGCAATGTTCTTTCCTCAATGCCCTGCGTACATCGGTTGCAGTTTTGGAATGGATCTTTTCAGTAATTTCATTCCACGTCAATTTTTCTATCTCTTCTGAAAACATAGTTGTCAGTTATTTAGAAATTGTGTAAGTGGTGATGATGCCGATGCTTTAAAGTTGTGGTCTACAGCGCCCAATCCCGCTTCAAATGCCCTGCGCCCGGCAATTACTGCTTCCTTAAAGGCCAGTGCCATTTCAACAGGATTTCCAGCCACGGCAATGGCTGTGTTTACCAGACATGCAGAGGCACCCATTTCCATTGCTTCTGCCGCATGGCTTGGAGCGCCCAACCCCGCATCCACTATCACTGGAACATTAGCCTGCTCAATGATGATACGGAGGAAATCACGTGTCTGTAACCCTTTGTTGGTTCCAATAGGGGCACCAAGCGGCATTACGGTTGCGGCTCCCGCCTCTTCCAGGTGTTTGCATAGGGTAGGGTCGGCCTGGCAGTAGGGGAGAACAACAAATCCAAGTTTTACCAGCTGCTCTGTTGCCTTCAGGGTTTCAATGGAATCCGGAAGCAGGTATTTGGGATCTGGGTGGATCTCAAGTTTCAGCCAGTTGGTTCCAAATGCCTCACGGGCCATCTGGGCTGCAAATACAGCCTCCTCAGCATTGCGTACACCCGAGGTGTTGGGCAACAATTGGATATTTGGATTGAGTATGTGGTTCAAAAGGTCATCTTCCTTATCATTTAAATCTACGCGCTTCATTGCTACCGTTACCATCTCTGTGGCAGAAGCAATAATGGCCTCTTTCATCTGTGCGTTGGAACTGAACTTTCCGGTTCCAAGAAACAGACGTGAGTTGAATTCACGTCCTGCAATTACAAGTTTTTCCATGATTGTGCAATTTTTATGATTCTTTTCATTTCCTCTACTGGATTGTCAGCGTTCAATATGCTGCTGCTTAGTGCAATGCCATCTATTCCCAATTCCATCAGATTGGGAATGTCGTGCTCTGTGATTCCCCCAATGGCCACTACGGGTATTGCAATGTTGTTCTCCTTCATTTTGGAGATTATCTGCCTGTATCCTTCAATGCCTAAAATGGGGGAGAGGTTGGCTTTGGTTGTGGTATAGCGGAACGGGCCGCACCCTATGTAGTTGGCTCCTGCCCGGTATAGATTTTCCACATCTTCAAATGTATTTGCTGTGCCGCCGATTATTGCTTTCTCTCCAAGAATCTCCCTGGCTTTCCCGATGGGCATGTCGAGTTTTCCCAAATGGACACCGTCTGGATGAATATCTTTGGCAATCTCCACACAATCATCTATGATGAATGTTGCATGATGCTTTTCACACATGCTTTTCACCTCTTTTGCTGCGGCATATATTTCTTCCGGTGTGGAATTTTTCATCCTCAACTGAATCCACCGGCAACCTCCCTCAAGTGCCAGGCGGGCAGATTCCACATAAGAGTACCTTCCGGTACAGTGTGTAATGAACTGTACCATATCAACCTCCGCAAACTGCTTTGATGATTATTAGGGAATCTCCATGTGCAATGGGGCAATTCTCCCATTGTGGGCGGGAAATGATACGGTTGTTTACCGCCACGGCAATCCCAGCCGGCGGCAAATTGAGTTGTTGTGACAGAAGAAGCAGATTTGATGCTGTGGTCTCAACCTCCCTGTTGTTTACTGTTACCTTCATAGCGATAATTTTTAAGTAAAAACTGCAAAGAGGCGATTCCTTAAACGAAAAAAACGTATATCCGGTGGACATACGTTAACTCATCTTATTATCCACAATTCCTACGGCAGTACTGGCTGCATCAGGTTCGAGGGTATAATCTCAGCCTTTTTAAGGCACCCCTTTGTTTCTATTTTATACCACAAAGTTATTATTTTTTTTAAATTTGCTATACAGTAAAATGAAATTTTAAACTTATATGAAAAGGACCCTAAGGATATTGTTCATTACAATTGTATCTTTCCTGGTATCTTCACTTGCAAATCATTTGCAGGCTGCAGAAAGGTGCAAGGACTATACATGCATAATAGATGGATTGGAGAGAAGTTACAAACTTTATCTTCCCAGTGATATAAAGCCCGGGGCCCCACTTGTTTTTGTACTGCATGGTTATGGGGCAAATCCCAATCATGTAGTTGGTAAAGGCTTTAATGAGGCGGCAGACAGGCATGGGTTTGCTGTTTGCTATCCGTCGGGAACAAAGGATGGAAGGGGAAATCCCTGCTGGAATGTGGGGTATCCGTTTCAGGAAGATATGGAGGTTGATGACATCTCATTTGTTTGCAAACTTGCCGCCAAACTGCAGAAAGAGCATGACCTGAGCAGGAAAAACACATTTTTTACGGGGATGTCAAATGGCGGTGAGATGTGCTATCTGCTGGCTTATTGCGGGCAGAAAACATTTAAGGCGGTTGCTCCAATTGCCGGACTTACAATGGCTTGGATGCCTGAGAAATACAGGAAACTGAACAAAATTCCGCTTTTTGAGATACATGGAACAGAAGACAGGGTTTCTGAATGGACTGGCGATATGGAAAATAAAGGGGGCTGGGGGGCATACCTTCCAGTGCCTGAAGCGGTAGATTATTGGGTAAAGGCCAATGGCTGCACCAGAGAGGATATTGTTGAGATCCCGCAAAAAGATTCTTGTTCCCACAAAATCATTGCCCATAAATTCTCAGGCAAGAAACGTACCCCTCAGGTTTGGCTATACGAGGTAGTTGGCGGTGTACACTCATGGTTCAATGAAGATATGGATACCGCTGAAGAGGTTTGCAAGTTTTTCAGCATTTATTTGGAATAGGGATTTGACAAGATTCAGGAGGACCCGTTATGAACTATGATTTGCAAAGATTTTTGGATGCGCAAGCACTGATGTACCAGCAGGCATTAAAGGAAGTTGAGGCAGGAAAGAAAGAGGACCATTGGATCTGGTTTATTTTTCCGCAACTCAAAGGCCTGGGTAAAAGCAACAGTTCCAGATACTTTGGCATTAGTGGCATTGACGAGGCCAGAGCCTATTATGAGCATCCGGTATTGGGAGCCAGACTCAGGGAGGTAACTGGAGCATTGTTGATGAATGATAAAAGTGCTGAAGAGATATTTGGCAAATTGGATGCCCAAAAGGTCCGTTCCTGTATGACCCTTTTCAACCACATAGCAAAATATGTTCTTGAAAATGAAGATGATATATTCCAGAAGGCTTTAAACAAGTTTTATGATGGAAAGGGTGATGCCCTTACGGGGAAGATGTTGTATGAATGACACTCTCAAAAGTGCCTCATCTAAAGCAAACACCACCGCCAGAAAGTACTCTGGCGGTGGTGCTCATTCATAAAGGTTGCTTATTTCGTATGTGAAAAGAATTCTTTCAAGAGTTCAGGGGTACATTCTATTGCGTCACCGCCGTGTTTTTGGTCTGGGCAGTATTTATATTTGATATTTATACCTTGCTCCACTAGTTCATCCACTCGTGCGGTGCAGTCGCCCTCGCTTGCTGTACTGAAAAAATACACTGGAATGCTCACCGGTCTAGGGCTTGAACAAGACATTGATATTGCCGCGGCAAATACATCCGGGTGCATTTGGGCATAATCCCAGGCTCCACGTCCACCGTCAGATGATCCTGTTACGTAAATTCTGGTGGTGTCAATAAGTCCCTTATTTGCGTAATCATCAATGATGTGCTTTACATCATCATAGCAATCTATCCATTTGATGGTTTCTGTGAGGTTTGCCTTATAGCATACAGGGAACAGAGCAACAGCTTTAGTCCCGCTCTCTTTCAAGTATTGCAGGATATATTCGTCGGCATCGCAACAATCAAAATGATTGGGGTGATAGAACATGTCGTGTTTCGGACGGTCATGCACTCCGCCATGCAGCCAAAGCCATAAAATGGCTTTACCAGGTTTGTCGGCATTGATATATATTACTTTGCAAGGGACATTATAAGTAAATTCGCCCTCGGGAAAAATCACTTCACATTGTTTTTTATTGCATTTGTTGTTGCTACACGCCACCAATAGCAACGCTGCAGCTAGAAAATAAAGATATCTCATAATATTTATGCTATTGTTTAAATAATCCTATTTATAGTCTATACAAAAATATAGAATTATTATAAATTCTGCACGAATCTCTGGCAATTGTTTCCGTTCCTGCAATTCGTTGTCCACGCTTACCCCCTTTACACACCTCTGTAATTGGGGGTAGCGTGGCAGACTCAACAAAATTGTTGAATTGTCCACACCCATCCCCTTTAGAATGCCCTGTAGGCATGCTTAGTGTGGACAACGAATTGCAGGAACTGGTCTGCATTACACCTGGAGTACCTTGCGCGTGGGAATAAAAAAAGACTCCAGAACAAGTTCTGAAGCCTATCTTAGTGACCCGCCAGGGGAATTTTAGAGTTATTTAACGTACACCTATATCACCTATTTTCAAATTGTTAGGTTTCATTAAATGTAACATTGGTGTACATAGGTATACGAGAAAATATGAAGTTTCGGAAAGATTTTCGGAAAAGGTTAACCTTATTCACATAAATTTATTTCTTATTTTACCCATAACTATTTGTTATTTTGTTGATAAGGTTGTTATGTAGTCTAATGTAATATTAAAGATTTGGTGGATAATGACAAAACGGCATTATTAAATTTGGTGGATAATGACATTTTGGGTGTAAAACATTTGGTGGAAAAATCTAAATGTACTATTTTAGTCTAAAATTTAAAGTCGATGGCAGAGGATATAATTCGTTTTAAGAGAAAGATGTATGACACTATGCTCAAATGGAAACAAGAGCGTAATGGTGATACTGCAATGCTTATACAAGGTGCTCGTCGTGTTGGTAAATCAACTATAGCAGAGGAGTTTGCTCGCAATGAGTATAAGTCATATATATTGATTGATTTTTCAAAAGTCTCAAAAGAGGTTAGTGATTTGTTTAACGATATATCAGACTTAAACTATTTATTCCTAAGATTACAATTTATTTTTCAGGTTGAATTACATGAAAGGGAATCGGTAATTATATTTGATGAAGTTCAATTACAGCCCCTTGCAAGACAAGCTATTAAGCATCTTGTAAAAGACCACAGATATGACTATATTGAAACCGGTTCTTTAATTTCAGTGAGGTCAAAGAGTAAGAATATCATTATTCCAAGTGAAGAAACAAAGGTTAATATGTATCCAATGGACTATGAAGAATTCAGATGGGCGTTGGGTGATACCGCCACTATACCTTTGTTGCGTACTGCTTTCGAAAAAAAGATTCCTCTAGGAGATGCTACACATAGAAAGCTTATGAGAGATTTTCGCTTGTATATGCTTATCGGTGGTATGCCACAGGCTGTTGCAGCCTACATAAGGACAAATAATTTTACTGCTGTAGATTTAGCCAAACGGGATATTATCGCTTTATATGAAGAGGATTTCGGTAAGATTGATGATTCAGGAAGGGCTAAAGCAATGTTCGATGCTATTCCTGCGCAGTTAAGTAAAAACACAATGCGTTATCAGGTAGGTAAAGCAATCCCAGAAGAACGGGCAGAACGCGTAATAAATGTCATAAAGGATATGGAAGACTCTATGACAACTAATATAGCGTTTCATTCAGATGACCCGAATGTAGGATTGGCTTTAACAAAGAATTTGGAGTATTTTAAGATGTATACATCTGATACAGGTCTATTCGTAACACTCGCATTCAAGGATAGTGATATAACAGAAAATATTATTTATGAGAAATTGCTTAGCGATAAGTTAAGTACTAACCTTGGATACGTATATGAAAATATGATTGCTCAGATGCTTGTCGCTAACGGCAAAGAGTTATTCTATCATACAATACCTTATGCTGAGGGCAAGAAGTATTACGAGATTGATTTCGTTATCACAGAAAAGCATAAGATATCTCCAATTGAGGTAAAATCATCGGGATACAAGTCACACAAATCATTGGACGAGTTTTGTACAAAGTTCTCAGACCGCATTATGAACAAATATGTGATATATACCAAGGATTATAAACGTGAGAATGGCGTGGATTATATTCCAGTATATATGACTATGTTCTTGTAAATAACAATTATATTATGTGTAGCGAATATAAAATTTCATATATCAAAGAATTTATAAGGAGATTTGCAAAGAGATTCAGCCGTCATGAGCATGTAGTTTGAATATCTACACAATTTCAAAGGAATATAATTTCTTGAGACTGCCCGAAAAATGGGAAGGCGACACACATTACCAAAATTTTCGGAAAAACCATAAAAGAAAAATCGCAAGAACTTGATTTTCAAGTGCTTGCGATTCCGTTCTGTGACCCGCCAGGGGATCGAACCCTGGACCCCAACATTAAGAGTGTCGTGCTCTACCAGCTGAGCTAGCGAGTCGGACTGGTGAAGTGATCCAGAAGGGATTCGAACCCCTGACCCACAGATTAGAAATCTGTTGCTCTATCCAGCTGAGCTACTGGACCAGTCCCGCCGTGGCTGATTGCCTTAGCGGGTGCAAATATAGGAGGTTTTTTTGGTTCTGCAAAATTTTTTTGCACAAAAGTTGTTATCTTTACAATAAAATCAATGTTTGGAGATGAATAGGAGGTTGTGCATACTTTTTTTGGCTGTGATTATTGGTACAATGTGCCCTGCAGTGGCATTGTGCCAAGACCGCACCCCTGCACAAGACTCCCAGCCGCAACACACTCTTCCTCATATTCTCGACAGTCTCCGCCACTATGCCCAGCAGAGGGAGACCATGCAAACGCAGTATGAGGCAAATCTAAAGATAAAATCCCAGGTGGATGTGCTCCACAAGGGTTTTTTCCCAGCACTGGTGCCATACCTTAACAGGGCAAAGCTCAGTGAGGGAAGTTTCACACAGCAGTATACTGGTACTCTCAAACACACTGCCCAAGACAGCACCTCAACAACACTAACTCCGCTGGATAAGGAGAATAGTCTGATTGTCAAGGAATTTACAGAACACATTACCTCGTTGGCGCAGAATATAAATGTCTATTCGCAGTATATCTACGGGAACATATATTCTCCGTTGGCATATCTGTCGGGAAAATACTATGATTTTTCATTGGATTCCACATGGATCCACAATGGCAATACACATTACAGGATTGTCTTCACTCCTAAAATCAACAATTACAAGTTTGTGGAGGGGTATATTATAACAACCCAAAATGACTGGTCTATAAGGGATATGCATATTGCTGGAAATATGGAGTTTGGGCAATATTGCAATATTGTGCAGATGGGGGAGCAGGGGAGCCCGTATGAGCATCTGCCATCCCAGTTGCAGGTGAAGTTCAAGGGTAACTTCTTGGGAACCAAGATCAATGCGGAAAGCGCCCATGAGTTTGCCTATACCCGCATTGGAGAGCATAATTTTCATCCCGACAGCACATTTTCGCCTCAGCCCCACCAGGATACTCTCTCCACCAGTTCCACCGGACAGAAAAGGCCTCAAAGAGGATATTTCCTTGTGAAAGACCGCTCCATGAATCTTAATGACAAGGGATACCTGTATATGGCTCCGCTGGTGAGCCCGCTGCTGTTCCATTACAGCACCAACAGCGGACTGTCGTACACCCAGAAACTCAAATATACACGGCAGCTCCAACACAACAAACTCTTCAGCATTTCGCCGCTCATTGGCTATAACTTCAAATATAAGGAGTTTTATTGGGCTGTAAACGGCAATTACCTCTATTCTCCTTCTACTAATGGCAGGATCTTCATTGAGGCCGGGAACGGCGTGCCGCAGGAATTGAGGACGTCGTATGCCAAATTGGGACACACTATAAATATAATGGACAATATATCCATTACGGCCACTGCGGCACAGCTGCGTTATACGTGGCACAACAAGGAGGCACATCCTCAAGCAAAGACTTCATTTACTACCTTTGCGCCGGAGGTTGAGCTTCAGTACAGCAAAAAAGGTTATCCAACCTTTACCCTTGGATATGCCCACTCCATAAAAGGGATCTTTGGCAGCGATGTTGAGTTTGGTAGGGCGGAGTTTGACATGCAGCATCAGATAGAGGTTGGACCAATGCACTCTCTTACCTACAGGTTAGGGTTTGGATTAGCCATGGATTACAACTATCTCTACTTTGTGCAGTTCAAGAACCTTAAAGACAACCACTTGCCTCATGGTTGGGATGATGATATAGGGGGGACGTTCAATCTCCTTTCATCTGTAAAATACCACGAGATAGACAAATACCTTAGAGCCAATATCCAATACGATGCTCCGCTTCTGCTGGTGCCTACACTCCTTAGAAAGGTAAAATACATCACCCGCGAGCGTCTGTACTGTAACCTCCTGTTGGTAGACACCATGAACCCCTACCTTGAGATGGGGTACGGCATAGGCACCAATATCTTTAACATGGGAATCTTCTGGGGAGGCGAGATTGACAAGTGGGATCGCATTGGGGTGAAATTTACATTTGAGATATTCAATTAACATATTAATTTTGTACAAACTCAATTAAGATGAAAAACATAACAAAACTATTTGTTCTGGCACTTGCTCTCTGCCAGATAACATTTGCAAGCCAGCTTTTTGCACAGCAGAGTATGGATGCGCAGAGCAAAGCCAAATACGCAAAAATTTCAAAAGTGCTCCTTGAGAACAACCACAAAACTGTACCGGAACTCATGGTAATAGCAGCAAAGCAGATGCTTGGAACAGAGTATGTTGCAGGCTCGCTGGAGCTTGTACCTGAGAGACTTAAGGTATCTTTGGTGGAGACAGACTGCATCCTTTTTGTAGAAACCTGCATGGCAATGGCCATGAATGCAAAGAAAGGTTATGATTCTCCCGACAGTCTTTGTGCCGCCATACAGCGCACCCGCTACCGCAACGGCATCGTAGACGGTTATGCCAGCAGAATCCACTACACCAGCGAGTGGATCAGACAAGGAGAGGGGAGAGGTATCTTCAGGGAGATTACCGATGTTTTGAGTGGAGATAATCTGTCGGGACAAAGATTCTCATACATGAGCAAACACTCCTCTGCGTACAAACAATTGAAAGATAATCCTGCTGAGGTAGCAAGAATCTCCAAAATGGAGGATTATTTAAATTCATTCTCAGACTATTACGTTATCCCTAAAGCTGTTGTGAACAAGATGGACCACCTCTTGAAAGATGGCGATATCCTATGCTTCAACTCATCTGTAGAGGGGCTTGACATTGCCCATGTGGCAATTGTTTACCATAACGATAACGGCGAGGTTGGCTTTATCCATGCCTCGCAGGGAGACGGTAAAGTGGTAATTGATGAGAAAAGCATTCACAATTACGTGAACTCGCGCAAGAGCAATGATGGAATTAGAATTGTAAGGGTAAAATAATGGAAAAATCAAAAGTTTACTACACCAACCTCCGCTGCAAGCCGGGGGTAAATCTATTGAAGAAGCTCCGCAACCTTGTTAAGGCTGCCGGAATAGAGCAGATAAATTTTGAGGGCCAGTACACAGCTGTAAAGCTTCACTTTGGTGAGCCCGGCAACATGGCTTACATCAGACCAAACTATGTTGCCACTGTTGTGGACTTGTTGAACTCCCTTGGAGCAAAGACCTTCCTTACAGATGCCAACACGCTGTACAAGGGTAGGAGAGACAACGCCGTAGACCACCTTAAAAGCGCTATGGTGAACGGCTTTAACCCAATAGCGGTAAATGCCAACGTAATTATTGCCGACGGCCTTAAAGGCACCAACTACGCAGCCATTCCAATTGAAGGGGCAAAATACTGTCCTGCTCCAAAGATTGGCCAGGCAGTTGCAGACGCAGATATTGTAATCTCAATCAGCCACTTTAAAGGTCATGAACAGGCCGGATTTGGCGGAGCATTGAAAAATCTTGGTATGGGATGTGCCAGCATTGCCGGCAAGCTTGAGCTCCACTCATCATCGCAGCCTAAAGTAAACGAAAAGAACTGCATAGGCTGCCGCATCTGTGAGAAAAACTGCAACCACGGCGCAATATCTGTTAATCCCGACAGAAAAGCAGTAATTGATTACAGCAAATGTGTAGGCTGCGGCCAGTGCGTAGCCCTTTGCCAATACGCTGCAGCTGTCCTTGCCGAGTGGGATACCTCAGAGGTGCTCAACTGCAAGATTGCCGAGTACACCAAGGCTGTTCTCCAGGGCAAACCAAACTTCCACATAAGCCTGATTATGAACGTATCGCCTGAGTGCGACTGCTGGGGCCACAACGATGTTCCCCTTGTACCGGACCTTGGCATGATGGCCTCATTTGATCCGGTAGCACTGGACCAGGCTTGTGCAGATTTGGTAAACAAAGCACCGGTAATCAACGGCTGGCGCAAAGAAGAGGAGCCTTGTTCTTGCGGCTGCAATCATGAGCATGGAGATGCCCAAAGTGCGGGCCACGTCCACGATGAACTCTTCAAACATATCCACCCTGATACCGATTGGGAAAGCGGTCTCCAGTACGCCCAGGAGATAGGTTTGGGCAGGAGGGAGTATGAACTTGTAGAGGTTTAGGATTACTCCTCCTCTACAAGCACTATATCCGGATTTTCAACAAACTCAGCCAGACTGAGTTTGTTGAAAATGAATGTTTTGGTTAAATTACCCTCCTTGTGGGTATGGGTGATTGTCAACGGATCGTCGTTCCATCTGAAACTGTATTCAGGGCGGAGTGTAAGTTCATACCAGCTGTTATTATTATGGGCAGCATCCGGCGCGTGTACTGTCATACTGCCAATTCGGCTGTTGTTCCTTTCAAGGGCAAAAGAGACAAAAGCACCTGGCTCCATATTTTCCAAAGTCACCCCGTTATCATGTGATATTTTTATAGTGCCGGTAATTGGTCTGTTTGACAATCTGAACCTTTTGTCATAGAACACTGCAATCTGCTCGTTGTGTCCCTCTTTGTCGCTCACCCCTGCCAGTACTGGATCTGTAGTAATCAGAATCTCACCTTTGGTAACAGCATTCTTTTTCTGAAGGCTTACTTTCTTCCTCTCGTTTCGTTGGGCGTCGGTGTTGCCGGCATTGGCATCTGCAATCAGAGCATTGCCACCACTATAATTCACATTATTGAAATTGTTTATGCACGAGTCCCTCTCTGCCTCCCTGGTTGCACCAACTTTATATGCATATACACCATCTTTCAGTTTTATGAGTTTGTCTGTTCCGGCTGCATCCAGCATAGGTGCAACTATATACACATAGAATTTGGTACCAAAAGGGTCTACAGAGGCATTGTCGGCCGCTGAAAAGCTTGTAATGTCAAAATATACATCTATATTTCCAGCAGGGCCATAATCCAGCTCCACGTTGTCTATAACCTCCTCCTGTTGCCCTTCTATGATTGTTCCTGCAAGGCTGTTTGAAGCTCCTCCTGTACCCAGCTGTGCCGCAAAATGGAACGGGAGGTAGTTCTCAAGTTCAAAAATCAGAGAACGGTATCCTTTACCTTTATCAACTGAGTTTTCATTGCCGTAGGTACCCTGGGTTCCATCTGCAAATGCCTGCTCTGAGCCAGGCTGGTTAGAAGATATGCGCACCACCTCCTTGCTTTTTGCACGGTCTGTTATCATGTGTATAAGATATCCGGTCTTGTTTCCTCCTGTTTCAGGATAATTCATTTGATTGGGATCATTAAACCTGAAAGCATGAATCCTTCCTCCCGACCCCCACAATTCCTGATGGAAATCTATAAAAGTGCAATTGCACAAATCTGTAGCACCGTGTCCGTGCTTGTGTGAAAGGAACTCTGAGTAGAAGAAAAACTCATCATTGGTGCCTGTTTTTACAACCTCTTCATTCTTGTTGTTTCCAGTGGTCCTAAGATGGGTAAACACAAGTCCAAGATCTACAGGAGCATTCTTCTTCTGTGGAACAAGGATGTACTTTACATTCTCATCATATATGCCCGTAGTTTCACTTATCTTCAGTCCTGGCATAGTAATCCTGTACTCTGCCGAGTTGTTGAAAACGATTGTCTTCTGAACGGAGTTGAACAATGGAGACTCAATTGTAACCCACTCAATAAGGTTTGTATTGTTTTGTCTTGAAACAAGGTTCTTGAAATATATCCTCTGGTCACCTTTTGCAGTTACCGTATAAACGTATTTGTACCCTATAGGTTTGTTGTTGTCTTTATCTTCCTGGGTTGCGTATATATCCTTACCGTATTCATCGGGATTGCTCTGGTATGTGATTACCGGCAGCTCCCTTCCGGCTATATGCCTTACATCCACATTTGCTGCTGAAATGTATACATCAAACGGAAGCAGTTCATCCGGACACTCCGGTGGAACGGTAAATAGCAATGTAAGGTTTTCTCCGGCATCTGAGTTTACCTGGGTACTTACCCATACAGGGATAAAATCAAGGGCCTTAAGTATGGTAATCTTAATTTTGCGTTGCAGCAGCCCCTTTCTAATAACAACCGTTCCTGTTATTGTCTGTTTGTCATTGAGGGCATCAAGATTGTCGAGAACCACTGTAGCCTCATTGTAATCGCCGCTCTCCAGAGACATAAAATCGTTTATTGGCGGCTGTGACGATATCTCGCATCCGTCTGCCCACTCAATTACCGGCTTGTCTGCAGATGTAGTGGCTCTGCCGTCAATCCTGCTCAGGTAATATCCTAAATCTATAGTATAGTTTGCAATGCTTCCTCCCGGTGCATTCAAATCATACGAGGCATTATGGTACGGCTTTGACAAAACCCAAGTGGTATTGCCGTTCCCGTCTGTTTGTGGGGTTGCCAGTATCTCCAGTGAGGTCTCATTCACTTTAAGTGAGTATGTGTTGTCTGTAATCTCATTAATCTCATCACTTATAGAGAGCCACACGTTGTTTGATGCAGGGGCGGTGAGGGCCTCCTCAAATGTCTTCTGGCCATAATACAGTTTTCCGGTAATATTTATGGTATAAGTGAAATTCCTCCTTATCTTCACATAATCTCCATCCTTGTCCATAAGGATAACCCTGTAATACAGATCCTCCTTGTCACCATTGTTGCGCCCTTTTATTATAATGCTCACCGGATCTGAACTCTTGTTGTCTGTTTCAAAAACCACTGTCTCCTCGGCAATGTCAACATCCTCCGGTGGAGACAGCCTTGTGGTATTGTGCGGAAGGGTAATGAAATCTGTAGTGGTCCAGTCGCAATCTCCAACCCACGTCTCGGTACCGTTTGAGGAGGTTACATTGGTAGTGAAATTAAACCCTTTCTGTGGGTGGTACGGGGCAACGGTACCAAAAGCGCATGTATTGGTAACTGTAAAACCTTGCACATCAAACAACCCATCTTTAGACGGCACCCAGAATCTTGCCTGATTTCTAAGCAGCCTTATTGGTTTATCGGGGGAGCCGTGGGTCTCCTTCAGCCTGTTTATAAAAGACTTGGCATCGGGAATATCAGGACCATAGGCGGCAAAATATCCCCAATATATCACCATTCCCGACGATCCTTCCAATTTTGCAATCACATCATGCTCGGTCTGTCCTATAAAATTCTCCTCAGCAAAGGATGTTGTATTCTGATTGGCAATAAAATGGATTCTCCTGGTGTTCTCTGGAACAAGCACCTCATTAATTGAACCGCTTACGCTGAATCCGTTGCTTGAAGCTGCGCCCTGGCTTATTGTTACATTATCTACATGGGTGATGAAAACACCATAGTTGTCAAAACAGAAAAGGTTCATCTTGTTCACACCTTTACCGTCGGGATCAGCGGCCTTTGTAAGCCTCTCAATCATATCAGGTGCGCTGAAATACAGACTCACAGGCATATAACCCTCAGGTATTTTCTTCCAGTTGATGAACTCGTCCTTGTGGCAGGATGTTGAAATTGCAACGGCAAGTGCCAACAGGATATATTTTAATTTTCTTCTCATGGCTTCTATTGGTTTGTTTTGGTAGGAGATGGGGTATACACATCACGCACACAGCGCACTTTTGGATCGCCCGTATCTCCTGCAACCCCTGTTGCTACTGGTTGGCCGGATGCAGACCAGTACTGGTTACCGGTAAGTACCACATCCATGGCAACCGAATTCTGCTGGAATTTTGCAATGATTCCAATCTCTTTTGTAGTTGGCAGGCGCCAGTCCTCCAGCCTTATAATATTCCCATTATTATCCCTGTATGTCTCTGCATATTCCCTGCAGTGTGTTTTTGCGGCGTTAGCAGCTGTCATCGCCTGTGTTGCTCCCAATCCCGACGCTATCATGAACGATGGTGATACCAGTTCATTGTTTTCATCAGAAGGATCTGTATAGCCATCTTTGTCAAGTGCCGGACGCCCCAGCTTGTAATCACTTGATGTGGTTGTAATGGTTATATGGTACATACGTGGATTCAGATAATGGGATATGCTGGTATAGTAGTTAAGCTGGTATTTCTTATTCGTTCCCCATCCCGATGTTGTCCAGTAATAATATATCATACTCACATGGCCGTCATTATTGAAGTTGGTACCCGCCTCCTTTGAGTTGAATGTCCTGTAGGTATTGTTCCTGTCATAGTTGCTGCTGTAGCTCCAACCGTTGTTGCTCCATTGGGCGGCTATACGGCCACTCTGGCCGTAATTGAGCAAATCTGTACCGCCAAAGTCAGTCCTGTAGGAAAAATAGCCCAAAATTCCCTGAATATACACTGTAGGGTACTGTGTAACGGTAAAGCTCTTTTTCACCCCATCCTGGTTTTCAACCTCAAATGTCATGTACATTATAACATTGTCAACCCCTTCCGGATATGTTGAATTTACAGTTATTGTACCGTTAAGGGTGTTTGCTGTGGAACTTGCACTGGGATTTCTGTTATCAACCTCCTTGCCTGCCTTGTTGATATAATATGCCCTTACAAGCTTAACGTTCTTTACAGGAGTAGAAGACGCAAACTTTATTTCAGAGTTTGTGGTTGCATTATGCATCTCTATGGCATAAGTGTTCAGGTTCAGATATTTTACATCTGTTACCTCTCCACCAATATCAATAGTACGCTCGTTCCAGGGGAAAGCCTCGTAGTATATGGGTTCAAGCATTACCGGTTCCATGGAGGTCTGGGCTCCAGGAGCATCCACATTGGCCACTATCTTATAATGATAGTTTCTTTTTAACGAGAATTTTCCGCCGTCACTGTCACTCTTGGTTGTCCTGAAAGGAATCTCATAATAGTTCCTCTCCATATACTCGCCTATACCTGTACCTGTACCTGTACCTGCATCTTTGTACAGGATAGCAGGCAGATTCACAATGAGGAACGGCGCATTCTCAAAAATTGCCTCACTCTCATCTGTACCGCCCCAGGAATAGGAGTAGATATAGGCTATAACCTTAACATCATCTACAGAACCTTCTGCGTTTGTCACCCCTGTTTTGGAAGGTATCATATAACCTCCATTAGTAATGGGGTTGGTTTTCCTCTTGTCGGTGGCAGAAGCTTCTCCCCATAACGGTGTAACATATCTCAGATTCCTTATGTAGTAGCTGTTGTGCAAATATGAAAAGTGTTCAGGGGCTGTAAGGTCCTCCAACTTTATATTCTGGGCCTGTTCTGCGGTATAGTTACCCTCTTCAAAACTCTTTGGCATACCAAAGGCATATATCAATTTGCTGCCGGCATTCTTTTTAAAATGCATTTCCACCTTGGCCGCAGCACGCACAAGAATTACCTTAATCCTGTAATTCTCGGTTATATCCATGTCTGAAGGGAATTCTATGCCGGTGTAATTGGATTCGTCGGGAGGAGTATTGGAATCATTATTATTTGTTGCCAGGCCGGTCATAAGGAAACTTTGGGGCAGGTCATATTCAAAACCTGTGTAGCCTGTAAGGTTAATGTATGTTGTCTCTTCCTGCAGGCTTTTCAGCCCTCCAATTGTTTTTGTATTTCCCAATGTGGTAACATCAATCTTGCTGTTGGCAACAACATATATCTTCACCCTCTTGCCTTTAAGGTTTTCAAGTTTTATTCCCCGCAGTTCCCTCTCACCACTGCTGCTGCCATCTGCAATTATCCTCTCATAGTGGAGAAACTCCTCCTGGCCACCCGTTACATCAAAGAAGAAAAGATCCAGATGGGTAACCATCTCCTCAAAAGAGAAATCAGTTTCTCCATTTGCCCTTACACCAGAATTGCTCAGCAAAGAGAAATCGAGCACCAGGTTGTGCGGATGGTGAATCTGTTCCTTCTCCATACAGCTGCAAAGCAAAAGTGTTGCACAAATAAATATGTATATGAAATTTCTTGCCATAATTGCCGGTCCCTTTAATTGGTGGATACCTACATATCCTCACCTTGTATTACCCTAATCTTATACCTCTCGCCTCCGCTGTTGCTCCATAGCGTGCCGCCGCCACCTGCATTTATAAGTAGCTCGTCAGCATTTCCCCCCAGCCATGATGCAGGGTAGGTTATATATATGTCAGCCCCTTTCAGCACCCCATTTGAGGCAGCTTTCTTTGGGTAAAGCCTTATCTGGTACAGGATATTGTGTGGAGTAAATGTAACCTTATTCTGATTGGTTCCCTCATTTTTAATGATATTATCATTATCTTCTTGGCACACTGCCAGAATAAAATCGTCCCCCTGCTCATTATCCGCAACCCAGGTTCCGTCTATAAGGGTATACTCGGTATGGTGTACTGTCCATTGTCTGTCTGCAACATCACTTTGGGCCATCTTAAAATAAAATGCAAAAGCGCCCCCATCTACATCAGGGGCTTGAGAATCATTATTAAAAAATTTGCTATTGTATCTTGTTACAGGCTGGTCATAATCAGGGGTTCCGTCTGAGTGCTTTTTAACAGCGCTTATCTCCACGGTAGGGTACTTGAAGTCAAGCTGTTCGTTAACCTCTGTCCACGGTTGTACGCTGTATGAGATTACCAGTGCACCCTCTTTGTTTATGTCAAAAATGGCATTTATCATGTAATTGTTGTTCCTTACAATGCGTGGCAGAGGCATATAGCATTTTCCGCTCCCAGAATCATCACCGTTATCAAGTTTGGAATATGAGTAACTTATCTCAAGGTACAATGAACCTGTAGGATAATTCTCTGCCAATGTTGGATCATACCCCGCATTATAGTTGCTGCTCCATTCATCTCCGTGGTTATTCTCATAAATGAAGGCCCATCCAACAAGTGACTTGCTTTCCGTAATTTCTTTTTTCACAAAAATTGGGGTGTTGTTTTCAAATGAATTGTAAAGTGTTGCCGGCTGGGGCTGGGTACTCACTTGCAGACCGGAATAATCTCCAAAGATTGAAGGGGATGTTGCATTTTCAAGATTCTCCCCTGTATAGTCAGAGAACAGAGCCCCCTCAACAGGAATTGCTATTTTGCTTGAAAAAAGTTTTATCTGCTCCACGTAAAAACTATAATTCGCCCCATCTGCCGTTTTGGCGTAAAAATCGCTTTTTGCAACAGGCCTGAACACCTCAATTCTTATTGTGGCCGGATTATCCATCCCCTTTTTAAAAGTTGCATCCTTCCAATGGGAGAATGGCATAAGGGTATTTGCTGCAACCGCATCAAATTCTCCAAACACCGCAGTACTTAACTGGTTATATGTAGTATGGGAGTCAAGGACAAGCAGTTGCTGCTCATCTCTCTCATGTGCCTTATAAATTTTCCCTAATGCCCCTTTGTTTACTACTGCAAAAAATCTGTAATGCCTTTCATTCTCAAATACGGGAATATACATGCCAACAACCTCGGTTGTTCTGGAATTGTTGAATTCTGCTGAAACATAAGCAGCAGCAGCGCCATTTGCATCAACGGGATTTCCGTTGTTATCTATCTCAAAGGCCCACACCATAACATTGCCAATTGTGCTTGTGGCTTTTGTGGCCTGTTCATCTCCAACGGAAAATGCAAGCTCTACCTTAACTGTATCGTTTTGTCCATTCCCCTGCAGTTGCTCCTTGTTGCACGAGTTTGCCACTACGCACAACGTACACGCAGAACACAGCCAGAAAAGTATATTTATAAAGTGCCTCATCATCAATTTATAGGGAATGTAGTATCTGTATTCTTTTCAAACCAGGGTTGTGTTGTAACCTCAATCTTCAATGTTACAACCTCACCTTGCTGTATTGTCATGTTTACGGTGGTCACTTTTCCGGCAATAACCTCAATAACATCTTTGCCGGAGAGTGTAACCTCTCTAATGCTGTAGGTAGAGCCTCCGTCTGTGCTCAGACCCACACTGAATTTTTCTATGGAAACAGGAAGTAAAAATGCAGTAAACTCATGAATAAACTCACCTGTACTAACAACACTTCCTTCACCCAATGTTTCCCTGTTAAGAACCCTTTTTGTATTTTCTCCACCCTCTACAACATTCCACACCGGCAGATCTTCATTATCATAGGTGTAATTGAAAACCCCCTGGGTGTTTATACTGTAACTCATGGATTTAACCACAGCCGTATATTGGCCGTTGTTCTCTGTAATCTCCTGTCCGTTCTCATCAAATGCCCCTTTAGGGGGAAGCACCGAGAACTTGAACTGCAGTTTACCCATCAGATGTCTGAACACCAGCTGGGTCTTCCCGTTTGCAGCGGGTTTTTCAACAGAACGTTTCTCTGCAAACAGAATATCTGTAATGGCCTCGTCCTCAGCCCTTAATTTATAAGATATCACCGGAGGTCCCATCTGGTTGGCCGGTGAAATTGATATGTTTTTGTTAAGAGGGGTATATGCATAAAAATCAAGCAGATCCCCTTTGTTGTTGGGCCAGTATTTCAATGGGGAATAATACCATCCGTCCCCGGTTAAAACAACCGGCTGTGCATACATGAAATTAGGGGCAACCCCCTTAACATCTTCTCCATTCATGCGGTAATGGCCAAACACTCTGAGAGAATCACCCTCCATAAATCCTGTTTTTGAAGGGTCTGCAACACCTTCTTCCTCCTCTGTATTGTCATCTGGGGAATTATTGTCATCACCGTCTCTGGTAAGCAGGTTCCACTCCCCGCAGGCGCTGAACCCCACAGGCATATTGTCCCCGTTGCCCACATCCTCTTTGGAGCAACCGGGCAACACCATTGCTGCCGCAAATACCAATATGAAAAACAATCTGCCCATAAAATGCATCTGCTTACCCTTAAATCTTTTCAGTTTTGTTTTAATAACCTTGCAGGGGGAGCCCCTGCAAGGTCAGATATTTGTAATGTGCTTTTTTGTTAGTTGTTGAAGTTGATAGGAACATTAACAGCATAATCGCCACCATCTTTCCACTCGCTTACACTTGCATCAAACTTAACACTTGTAAGACCAAGCTGCAAGTTGAAATTGTATGCCTTACCCTGCTCAAAGTTGAATGAGAAGTAATCAGAAGTAATATTGTTGGTGATTACAGATTGTCCGCCATCAAGTTTGTCATCAATAGTGGTTACGGTATATAGTACTCTAATCTGCAATGCGTTTTGAGTAGTTGAACCATCAAAATAATGAGGAACCACCATCAAATAGCCACTTTCTTTCTCTCCAGCAACATTTAGAGATGTCTTGTTTATAAGTGTATTGCTTCCATTAGTTGTACAGTTGTACAATTTGCTTGCTGGGATAGTAAAGCTATCATATTTGCTAGCAGATTTCTCCCAAGTTGTAGGATTGTTCAAACTCAAAACTCCACCAGTAACAAATCCTCCTTTTATTTCAATCTCCTTTATTTCAACTCTAGTATTTTCATAGTCAAATCCTTTGCCAGTTTGGGTTTTATCACTTTCACCGGTTTTGTCCTCAGCAACAACATCGTCCAAAATCTGTGCAGAGAATCCGATTCTCGACAAAGCATGTGCAAACTCAAATTTGATCATACCAGTAATGCTTTGTTTAGTCATATTTTTGGTGTCATTCTTTGAGTAAAGGACATCAATGTGTTCATTTACATCAGCATCAACACTGTAATATAGTTTAGGGGTGCCTGGTGTAATATTGCTAGAAACAGTAAGTTTGTCATCTGCATCCCATGGTGCGTAGGCAAAGAAACTGATTTGATCACCAGTGTTGTTTGGCCAGTATTTCAATGGTGAGTATTCCCATGCAGAACCTCCATTTGGTATAGATACTTTCTGGTCAAACATGAAGTTAGGTGTAGCAGATTCACTCCAATCATTTCCTCCTGTATAGAACGCAAAAACACCAAATGAAATCTTGTTCAAATCGGATACGTTGTCAATACTTGCAGCCTTGGTCTCAGCACCGCGGCCTACATATGTTCCAAACTCAATTGGTTGGTCTTGAGGAACCTCGCTAAGAACCTCATCCTTCTGGCAAGCAGTGAATGATACTGCAGCTGCTGCCAATAGTCCTAGAAATAATTTTCTTTTCATAATAATTGTTTGTTTTGGTTATGTATAAATTAAATTTTATAAAGTTACAATATGTTCAATCTCTTCTCCCCACTCATCCACTGTGGCGTCAAATCCCCCTGCGTCTCCGTCAACAGGTTCAACGTCGGGAAGAGGATCCGGAATTTCAAGTTCAAGATGGAGGGTGAGATCCTCCGTTTCCCCCTCTTTAATGAGGTCTCCCACATTAAAGGTATAGTTGACCACAGTTTTTCCGTCTACCAGCAGAAGCGACAAGGTGAGGGTGTTTTCCTCCGATGTGCTGCGGTGGCTTTGCGGAAGGCCAAAACACAGGATTTTGGCATTTATGGTTCCCATTGTAGGGTCATCTGCATGTGTGCCCAGACTCCACTGCTCAAGAAGATGTGTTACCTTCCTGTTGCTCCGGGTTGCCTGGCTAATCCTATAGCCCTCAGACATACCGCTTATTGCACCCCTGGCCTGTCTGAGGTTATATGCATTCTTAATGTGAATTTTTACATTGAGCGTATAAATCACATTTTCCACCGTATGATAAATCAGATCAATACCGCTCTTTGTAATCCTGGTATTGCTCTCACTGCCCTTGCTCTGCATTACGCTATGCTGCACCTTCTCTACCATCTCCTTGGTAACCTCTGCATTTACCTCAGTATCAGTACCAAACCAATCCGGTTCATGAGCCACAATCTCATTCTCCGTTCTGGTGGTATACCACTTGGTAGGGGCGTGCACCACACAAACCTCGGCAGCATGATAATCTTTAAGGTTCCTGAACTCCAGCGAACCAAACTCATTCTCACTCTGGTTGAACACAACCGAAGAATACATTCCCGCCTGCAGATACACCAGCACATGCGAAAGATCATTGCTCCTGGCAAAAATAGGACTCCCTCCATCCTGAGGATACACAATCACCGTCATTCCCGACGGCTCTTCCTTTTCAATGAACTTGCTCCAGTCTGTATTGATCCTTATAGGGACCGTATGGGGGTGAAGCAGACACAAATCCTTATGCCTGCACGATGATACCATCATTACCACCGCAATAACCGCCATATTAATGAACAACCTCCTTACCATCTTCCCCACAACCACACTAAAGTAACCTCTGCCTTGGTAGGGCCAATCCAGTTCCTGTTTTTGGTAACCTGCCATACATAACAGTTGTCAATAGGTAAATACTCCTTATACTCTCCGGTAAGATAACCGGTGCTCAACGTAAAATCAAGATTCAGCCTCTTTCCAATATTCTTTGAGTACCCGGCATTAACACCAAAACCCCAACTCCATCTGTCGCCAAGATAACCCCTGCCGCCCCACTCAAAATCATAAGTGATTATATTGGCATAACCGCCAATATGCCATCCGGTAAGAGGATTGAGCGGATCACGCTCACCAAACCATTTCCTCAACTCAATATCTCCACCATACACACGGTGATACCAGCTCTGCGGATCCCGTTTCCACCACGCATACATCCAGTTTCCTGCTAACGACCAATCTTTGCCAAGATAAACTTCCACACCAATGTTTGGAGTAATGAGCAAATCATAAAGCAAATTGTTCTTAACCGCTATCTGCCACCTGCGGTACTCCGGCTCCTGAGGCACCACCTTCTCGCGCGGAAAAATCTGCGGCTCATGCAACTGCTTCTGCGCCACCTGATGAACACTATACTCCCTCACCTTTGGTACCGGTGATACAATAGGGGTAAGATCATACTTGATTACAGCCCAGGTAGACCTGAGCGGCGGGAACTTCTTATTGAACAGATACCTGTATGTAACACCTCCATTGATCCTCCTCAAAGCCTCAAAATCTTTTCTCCCCACAATCTCAAGCACCTCGTGTCTGTTGCTCAGCACAGTATCAACCAGCACTTGCTCATACAGCTTCTCCCAATCAATACCAATGAACTTGGTATAAAGATTGGCAGAATCAAGATTGCTGTTATGCTTTAAAACATAATTATAGATAGCCTCAGTCCTCCGCCTTGAGAGAATCTGGTTCCAGCGATAAGGACCCTCCGGCGACGCACCACCCGAAATTTCAATAGAATTGAAAGTATAATGGAACCTGTTGTCTGAATAATCTGCCGGTGCGTACTCCCTCAACTGCTGCAACACCTTGCGGTTCTCATTCAAATAAGGCAATAAAGTATACTCATTAATCTTAAAATGAATCTTAAGGGTATCAGTATAAATCTGTGTACTCACACGAACCCTGCTCTGCCCATTAGCCACAAAATGGGACAGCAAAGCAAGTACAACAAAAATATACCCCAATTGCCTCATCAATAATTGTTATGTAATGAAAAATGCCTGTATTTTTGAACTTACAAATATATAAATTTTCTGAAAAACCAAAAAAAATTAGGGGCATTAGCCAGAAGGTAGAAAAGTACCGGCTTTACCTTGTGCCATACTTTAAGCCATACTTCGAGCCATACCTGTGGCTAGGCCTTCGGTTTTGGCTTGTCCCATGGCGTATTCCCATTGGTTTATTCTGTCGCGTTCTGAGTTCATTTTCTTGATGTATGTTTGTCTTTCTTTGTGGTTCATTGCAGCTATCTGGGCTGCTTCAAAGCGACGGTCTCAAATCTGTTGCTGGAATTCTTGCGGCTGTTTTACAGGCTGTGAATGTGTCGGAGAAAATATAGGAAGCCTTCCAGTATGTTGTTGGGGGATATTTCTTCCAGTCTTTTGACAAATTTACGTAATTTTATGAATATTAACGTATATTTTGTGCTTAATGTCCGGTTGGTAATCTTTTGAGTATTACATAATTTTTTGTTTTTTTTTAATCTGCGGTTTAACATTTTGCAATGCTGTGGTTATTTTGAGGAAAAGTATGCCTGAAAAAGAAAATGTTTGCGGTTGTAAGGTATGTTTTTCTTTTTTTATAAAAATCATAAATGTGGTCTATAGGTGCCTGTGAGTAGGTTTTTGGGTTGAAGTAGAGTAAATTTACTCAAGAGCTTGCAAAATATTTGTCGGGAATATAGGTTTGCGGCATGTTTAACCAGATTTTAGATGATATGGAAAAAGTTGAGAGAGAAGGGAGGGTGATAAATCCTTTCCTGGATTGGAGTTTCAAGTATTTGTTCGGGACACCAGAGAGCAAGAGTAATTTGATTGGTTTGCTGAATTTGGTTTTGAGTCCTGATGTGGAGATTGAGGATGTAGATTTTATGAACAGTGAGAGTATACCCAGTTCCCCTCAGTTGAAAGGGTGTGTGTTTGATATTATTTGCAAGGATAAGGCCGGAGACAACTATTTGGTTGAAATGCAGAACCAGCAGATGATGAATGAGGTGGAGCGGATTATCTTCTACACATGCAGACTGGTAGACCGGATGGGTGTTAGCGGACGTGAGTGGGACTACAGGCAGATAAAAAGGGTTTATTCTATCTGCCTGATGAATTTTACTTTTGAGGAGCATCCTGTTTTAAGGAGGGATGTTGTTTTGTATGATGTCAGGGGTCAGAAAGTGTTTTCTGATAAGCTGAATATTGTTTTGTTGCAGTTGCCCTGTTTGCATGCGAGGAGTATTCATGAGTGTACTCAGCAATATGAATTTTTGTTATATTTGTTGAATCAAATGCACAAGGGTATGAAAACTATAGAAGAACTTAAGCTTGAGGTTGCACAAACAGCACTTCCAGAGGAGACTAAAGAGCTGTTTTATAAGGTTCTTGATACGGCAGATGTTGCTTCGTTGTCTGAGAGTGACAGGATTCAGTATGAGTCTGATCTTAAGAATTATAGGGATTCTATGAGTTGCATTGCGTTTGCGGAGCATAAGGGGAGGGAGGAAGGACGTCAACAAGGAATAGCGGAAGGATTTAAAACGGGTGTTCTCGCAACGGCTCAAAAGATGAAGTCTTTGGGTATCCCTGATAAGGATATTGCTGAGTGCACAGGGCTTTCTGTTGAAGAGGTTTCTAATTTGTCCTTAAAATGATTTAGTTTTCGGGATATAATCAACCCAAAATATAAAATGTCCTTAAAACAACGCGGTTTTAAGGACATTTGTTTCTGTCGGGAAGAATGTTTTACCACTCAAACTGCTCGCTTACTGGGAACAGGCCAAACATTCCGCCGGTGTGGATGAACAGGATGTTTTTGCTGCCAACCAATGCGCCGCCCTCTTTAAGCTCGTTGTATACGCCGTACATTGCTTTGCCGGTGTAAACAGGATCTAGGATAACAGCCTCTTTCTGGGCAACGTGTTTGATGAACTCCAGTTCCTCAGGACGGCTGATAGCGTAGCCAAGTCCTACGTATTTGTCAATCACCTCAATGTTCTCGCGTTTTAGAGTTGCACCTTTGTACTCTGGAAGATACTCAAGGGCACCGTTTGAGATGTTGTCTATGATGTTTGTAAAGTACTCAACGTCATCACATACAGCCATGCTCACAACGCGTTTGCCGTAGCCGTGAAGCTCGTTTGCAAGGTATAGACCGGCTGCTGTTCCACCTGAACCGGTTGCAACAACTACAGTGTCAAAGGTGATGCCCATCTCTTTCTCCTGTGCAACAATCTCGTTCATACAGTTGTAGTAGCCAAGTGTTCCAAGCTCGTTTGAAGCACCCTCCGGAATTACATAAGGTTTGTAACCCTGTTTGCGGTACTCCTCAGCCATTGCCTCCATAATTTCTCCGCGGCTGTTGCTGTATTCCGGTCTTGTACAGAATTTTACATCTGCACCCATAAGTTTGTCAAGGAAGTAGTTTCCAACTACTGGTGGCTGCTCTGAAATGCGTAGAAGAACTGCACTCTTCATACCCAATTTTGTAGCAACTGCTACGGTAGCCCTACAGTGGTTGCTCTGTATACCGCCACAGGTAATCAACAGGTTATAACCGTTGTCCTGGGCATCTTTTGCAAGGTACTCCAGTTTCCTCACTTTGTTGCCTGAGATCTCTGAACCTGTGTGGTCGTCTCTCTTGATGTAAAGGTTTGTGCCAAACTCCTCCGAAAGCCTTTCCAGCTTCTCAATTTTGGTTGGCAGGTTCGCTAAAGTCAATTTTTCCATTGTATATTTCTTTATGTTAATAAGTACTCGTACTTTTTTGTTAATTTTGTACAAAATTAATAATTAAAATGATGTTTCTAAAAAAATTATCCCTTTTGGGGGCCGCTCTGCTCATGATTGTGGGCATTGCACAGGCCCAGACTGTAGTAAAGGATAAGGAGGCCTTTGCTAAAATGTCAGACTCACTGGATGCCTATCTGGCACCGGTTGCATCCATTGTTGTAAATGTTGCTGTAGACTCTGCAGTAATCAACGGCAATAACTTGGATATCCACCTTACTTCAAGAACCAGTGACTATTTCTTTAGGGATAACACCGTTAAAGATATGTACAGCATTGCAGCTGCACTTCTTCCCGACAGTTATAAAGGACTGAAAGTTACCCTGCATGCAAACGGGTCAACCCTTGAGGAACTGGCATCAAAATTCTATTCAGATTCATACAAGATGCCTGCAAAACCAAAGAAAGTGAAGAAGTCAAAGACTGCTCCACAAATCTTGGTTCAGAACATGTCTCTTCCATACGAAGTTACTTATGGTCTTAACGGACGCCATCTTGCCTTGTGGCAGAGCCACGGCTGGTACTATGAGCAGTCTTTGGAGAGATGGGAGTGGCAGAGGGCACGTATCCTTCAGACTGTAGAGGACCTTTATACCCAGAGCTATGTTGTTCCTTTCTTGGTTCCAATGTTGGAGAATGCCGGTGCAAATGTGCTTCTTCCAAGGGAGAGGGATATCAATACCTTTGAGTATATTGTAGACAATGACAAGTTGATGGGAGGCTTTGAGGAGCTGTCGGGAAGCAAACAGTGGGAGAGAGGTGATGTTGGTTTTGCAAATCCTAAAAAGAGCTATGAGCATGGTGAGAACCCTTTCACAATGGGTACTTACAGAGTTGTAGAGGGAGTTGTTGCCAAAGGCAAGAAACAGCCGGTTGAGAGTGTTGCAAAATGGATTCCAAGTGACCGTTTTGGTGGCAAGGAGTGTGCTGTTTATGTTTCTTACAAATCTTTGCCTAACAGTACTGAAGCTGCTCTTTATACTGTGAAGCATAAAGGTGGTGAGACCCAGTTCAAGGTTAACCAGAAAATGGGTGGCGGCACTTGGATATATCTTGGTACTTTTGAGTTCTCAAACTACAGTAATGTAGAGGGTGTTTACCTTACCAACTTGAGTGCCAAAGAGGGTGTTGTAGTTACTGCTGATGCCGTTAAGTTTGGTGGTGGAATGGGTAACATTGCAAGAAAACCTACCCAGGAGAGACCATATAACGTACAGGCCGTTACCAGCGGTTACCCAAGATTTACAGAGGGTGCAAGATACTGGTTGCAATGGGCTGGTTTTGCAGATTCAATCTACTCATACACTAATCTTAAGAACGATTATACAGACGACTATATGAGCCGTGGCCGTTGGGTGAATGCCCTTATTGGCGGCAGCAAGGTCAAACCGGATGCTGAGGGTTACAACATCCCTGTAGACATGTCGTTTGCATTCCATACAGATGCAGGTACTTTCCCTAACGATTCAATTGTAGGAACACTTGCTATCTATACCCGTTACTCTAATGGTTCAGACAAATACCCTAACGGCAAGAGCAGAATGGGTGCACGTGAGATGACCGACATCATCCAGACAGAGATTGTAAATGATGTAAGGGCAACCTTTGAGCCTAAATGGAGCCGCAGAGGCCTTTGGGACCGTTCATATGCAGAGTCACGTACTCCCGACGTCCCTTCAATGCTTCTTGAGCACCTTTCTCACCAGAACTTTGCAGATATGACCTATGGCCTTGATCCTGCATACCGTTTTGTAGTGAGCCGTGCAATCTATAAAGGTATCCTCAAATACTTGAGCATGGACAGCGGCCTTCCTTACACTGTACAGCCACTTCCTGTGAAGAACTTTGCCGCTGAACTTGAGGGCAATAATTCTGTTAAGCTTTCTTGGAGTCCGGTTTCTGATCCTTCAGAGCCTACAGCAGAGCCAACTGCTTATGTGGTTTACACTATGAAGAATAATACTGCATTTGATAATGGTGTTCTTGTTAAAGATACAACTGCTGTATTCCCAATTTCTCCAGACTGCATCTATAGCTATAAGGTTGTAGCTGTGAACGACGGTGGTGCTTCATTCCCTTCAGAGGAGCTTTCAGTTGGAGTTTCTTCAGCTGCAGTTACCGCAGGCAAACTTCCGGTTATGGTTGTGAACGGTTTTGAGAGAGTTGCCGGTCCTGCAGTGTTTGAGAAGAACGATTCTACTTTTGCAGGTTTCAACAATATCAAGGATAGAGGAGTACCATATAAAGCAGACTGGTCTTACATTGGTGATATGCACGAGTTCCGCCGTGAGGTTCCATGGATGGATGACGACGCTCCTGGATTTGGTGCTTCTTATTCAGATTTTGAGGATAAAGTTATAGCAGGAAATACTTTCAATTATCCATACAAACATGGTAAAGCAATTATGGAGAACGGTTACAGTTTTGTTTCTTCATCTGTAGGTGCAGTTAAAGCTGGTAAAGTTGATATGAACAACTATAAGATTGTTGATATGATTATGGGTAAACAGGGCAAGACTATTGTTGGCCGTGGCGTTTACGGTTACAAGTATGAGGTATTCCCTGTTGCACTTCAGAAAGAGATCAGGGAGTTCTGTGAGGCTGGAGGAAACCTTCTTGTTTCCGGTGCAAATATCGCTACAGACTTGTTTGATGCTCCAGGTGTAACCGAGGAGGGTATGAATTTTGCCAAAGATGTACTTAAATACAAATGGATGACAGAATATGCTGCAAAATCGGGAGAGGTAAAACCTGTTCCAAATCCATACATAAAAGCAAAAGGTACTGCTTTCTGTCAGATACTTAACGAAAATTTTTACTGCGTTGAGTCACCGGATGCACTTGTTCCTGCTTGCAAAGATGCATTTACAATCTTCAGATATAAAGACAATAATATTTCTGCAGGTGTTGCCTACAAAGGCGACTATAAGACAGTTTGTCTTGGCTTCCCAATTGAAGCTGTGAGATCTTATGGTCATAAGAATTTGTTTGGTGCTATTTTGAAATTCTTTGAGCAAGAGTAATATAATTTTTTCCCGACAGATTTTTACAGAATTCTGTCGGGAATATTATTTTTTTGAATTATGGATTTACAGAGAGAACTTGAAATAATTGAACTGATTAAGAAAGAAGTAAAGCCTGCATTGGGCTGTACTGAACCTATTGCTGTTTCCTTGGCCGTTGCCCGTTCTTGTGAGGCTTTGAAGGAGATTGGTGCCGAGGTTGGCAATGTGGTTGTGGAGGTGTCTGCAAACATCCTTAAAAACGGTATGGGAGTGGGTATTCCCGGCACCGGAATGGTTGGCCTTCATATTGCAGCTGCACTTGCAGTTACTTGTGGCCGTAGCTCTTATGGTCTGGAGGTTTTGAAGGATCTTACTCCAGAGGCAATTGATGCTGCAAAAGCAATGGTTGACGCTGGTGCCATTAAAGTGGTATTGGCTGATACTCAGTTGAAGCTTTATATTAAGGCTACGGCTTATTCTGGATTGCCTGCTGGTGCTGCTGGTGACGCTGGTGCTGCTAGTGCTGCTGGTGCTGCTGGTGCTCAGAATTGCCTTATTGAGCCTGCCCATTATGCCATGACAGAGATTGCCAACAATCATGATTCAATCATTTCTGTAGTTCGCGATGGCGTATCTTTGCTTGACCATTCTCATATCAATCCTCTTAATTGCGCAGGTTCTGCCTGTACTGCAGTAGGAGGGGAGGTTGCTCCTGTGGAGAAGACCACATTGGATTATAAATTGTCGGTGAAGGAGATTCTTCAGTTTGCGCAAGAGGCATCTTTTGAGAATATTGAGTTCATCCTGGATTCTGTAAAACTTAACAAAGCCCTTGCAGATGCAGGTTTGAGCAACGATTACGGTTTGAAAGTTGGAAAGACTATTCTCGCTTCAGAACATACTTCTGTTTTTGGCTCATCTATAATGACCTATGCAATGGCTGCTACCGCAGCTGCTTCAGATGCCAGAATGGCCGGCTGTACCCTCCCTGCCATGAGTAACTCAGGCAGTGGTAACCAGGGTATTACAGTAACAATGCCGGTTATTGCAGTTGCCGAGAAAATGAATGTTTCTCAGGAGAAACTTGCCCGCGCTCTTGTGTTGAGCCACCTGATTGCTATCCACATTAAAGGCTACCTTGGCAAACTTTCCGCTTTATGCGGTTGCGTGATTGCCTCTACCGGATCTTCTTGCGGTATTGTGTACCTTCATGACGGCGGTTATGACCAAGTTTGCTCAGCAATCAAAAACATGGTTGGAAACATCACTGGCATGGTTTGCGACGGCGCCAAAGTAGGTTGCGCCCTAAAAGTTGCATCCGGCGTTTCTTCTTCAATCCAGGCAGCTGTCCTTGCTCTTGATGGTATTTGTATTTCATCCAATGATGGTATCATTGAAGACTGCATTGAGAAGACCATCTGCAACCTCGGCCGCATCGGTGCCGAAGGCATGCAAACCACCGACAAGATGATTCTTGATATTATGGTTTGCAAATAGTATATGTGACGCCTCAAGTGATGAGGTTTCCCTTTTGGTGATATTTGTCCTGGATTTGCATTGCAGTTCAGGACATTTTTTGTGTGGGCAGCATTTCCTCCACGTTCTGCAGTGTTTTTGTGGATGTTTTCAGTGTGTGCGACATTTCCTCCACGTTCTGCAGCGTTTTTGTGGATGTTTTCAGTGTTGGCAGCATTTCCTCCACGTTTTGCTGCATTTCTGTGGATGTTTTGAGTGTGTGCGACATTTCCTCCACGTTCTGCAGCATTTATGTGGATATTTTGAGTGTGTGCGACATTTCCTCCACGTTCTGCAGCGTTTTTGTGGATGTTTTCAGTGTTGGCAGCATTTCCTCCACGTTCTGCGGCATTGTCGTGGATGTTTTGAGAGATGGCAGTATTTTGAGTAGTGAATCTCCTACTTCTTCAAGTAAATAGTTTATTCAGCAACAAAAAACGTCCTTCGCTTATCGCGAAGGACGCTAGATTGTGGGCGGATCTATAAGCCGAGTTCTGTACTTCAGACTTGTGCCCGGAGGCACCCTAAGAAGCTCCTATCATTTATCTGTCGCAGCCTACCCCCCAGCAACGGACGAGCAACCCTTAACTGCTGGTATACATGGCCTTGCAGGATGCAGTAGGATACCGCTATAATGTCGCCATCATAACCCGTGGGCTCTTACCCCACATTTTCACCCTTACCGCAGTAATGCAGTCTAACAACCCTAAGGTCTTCTGCTGCGCGCAAAGACTATAAAGTCTTGTAACAGGCACGTGACCTGACGCTTCTGCGGCGGTAATTCTCTGTTACCCTTGCATAAACTCATCGCCTATCTGTGCTTTCCACAGTGCAGTGCTCTTCCCTGCCCGGACTTTCCTCCCAATTTCTTGAGCGATAGGACGACCCGCCGGTGCAAAGATATACAAATTTCCTTAACTTAAAATGCTCGCTATTATCCTTTATTTATTAATGATTATATTATAATGATTGAGCGTTATTTCATAATTTACTGACTGTTCAGGTCTACTCTAATCGGTTTATAAGGGCTAATTATTCATAATCCGATGATTAACGCAGATCTTTCTTTAATATTTGTGACGATGATTTTGGGAATAGTTCATCAAGAATCCGTTCATCTATCTTAAGTAATCTCATTATCTGCGCATTATTGGCGTTGAAGTCATATTTCATCATCTTGGCAACTTCAATTTTATCGTTTCTTCCCAGTAAAGACGGATTTTTTACATCATACTTCTTCACACAATGATTATAAATTGCTGAAAACATTTCCTCGTCGGTATAGTAGATGGAGTCGCCTAACTCTTTGGCTATCTGAGAATATGACTCCACTTGTCGGGAAATTAAACTGAAATAATGCCGTGCGTCTCTATAAAGTTTTTCTGCAAGTTGTATGTGACAGAATGATGCTGGAGAGAAGTATCCTTTATGTGTGAGAAATTTCAAGTTACCTTTGCCTTTATACTCCCTTATTTTAAAAATTGATCTGATTTTTGCTATACTGAGTTCGGATATATCCACTGCAGGTTCCCATTGTGCCGAAGGGTTGAAGAAGTAACTGTTTGCTCCCCACGGATATGTGAATGGGGTACTGTTATTGTCAACCAGATATCCGTTTCTGTTAGTGTAGCAAATGACAGTCTGCAGATATTTCAGATCGCTGATTCTGAAATTTTTAAAAGAAAATCCTTTAAGATCAGAAACTCTATTCTGTTGTGCAAGATACCTGTGCAATTTCTTTGTTATTTCATTTTCAAACTGCTTAAGCAGTTCTTCCTTGCATGCTACAACAAAATGGAAATGGTTACTCATTACCTCAAAAGTTAGCATCTTCATTTCATCAATGTAGTTTGATGCAGTTAATGCTACCAGGTTCATTCCATAAATTAGTTCATCTCTGTTTCTAAATATGGCATATTGGTGCGTACCGTTTGAACACATATGCCAGACAGGTCCCAATTCATAAAATTCATACTCTTGTGCTGTCATAATATTATGTTTTAAATTTCTGCAATGCTAATTGAATATTGTATGTAATGAAAGCACATGCGTAAATTCTTTTTTAGGAAAAAGAAAAAGTTTTATGTTTTGTTTTTTTTAAAAAGAGAAATTTTTGAAAAAAGAAATCTTTTTGAGTGAGGCGAGCAACATATCCATGAATATGCCCCAGAATGTGGATGAAATGAGTACCAGTGACAAAACGTCCATGAATATGCCCAAGAATGTGGATGAAATGAGTGCCATATACAAAACATCCACGAATATGCCCCAAAATGTGGATGAAATGTGTGACGAGAACAAAACATCCATGAATATATCCCAGAATGTGGATGAAATGAGTGCCAGGGACAAAACATCCATGAATATGCCCCAGAATGTGGATGAAATGAGTGCCAGGGACAAAACATCCATGAATATGCCCCAAAATGTGGATGAAATGTGTGCCATTAACAAAATGTCCCGGAAAACGCCACAAAACCAGGAGAAACTGCCGCCAAGGAGCAAAAAAATCCCCCGGAGCAATTCCGGGGGACCAGGTATTAGAATGTTATGACGTGCTCTATGAGTATCTTCATGCCAATGACAATGAGGATTACACCGCCCCAGATTTCGGCTTTCTTGCCGGCCTTGTGGCCGAGCTTGCTGCCGCCCTGCAAACCGATATAGGCTGCAACAGCTGTAGCAACAAATGTGTAGAGTGTGGTGAAGCCGATCTGCATCATATCTATATCCAGCATAGCAAGTGAAGCGCCAACTGCTATTGCATCTATGCTGGTGGCTGTGGCCAGTACTGCAAGACGCTTGATGCAAAGGAAATCGCGTTTGCTGGCACCGTCACCGGATTCAGAGGAATCATCGCCTTTTATGGCTCCAAGAAACATCTTGCCGCCAAGATAGGTGAGGATAACGAATGCTACCCAGTGGTCCCATTCAACAATAAATGAGGCTGCCTGGTCTCCAAGAAACCAGCCGGCAAACAGATATGCTGCCTGAAAAACACCAAAGAAGGCTATAACCATAGCCTTCCTTGAGAGTTTCATATTTGGCATTGAGATTCCGTCACCAACTGATACAGCAAAAGTATCAAAAGTAAGACTGATGGCCAGAATCAGAAGCTCAAAGTGTGTCATAAATTATTTCTTTCTGAATAGAAGAAGACCACCCATTGTGATACCTGCACAAACTGCGATCAATGAGAAACCGAAGCTGAATACGTAGTTCTCAATGAAGAAACAGATAACTGGAGCAAGTACGCAAACGTAAGGTACAACTTTATCCTGAATCTTAACCTTGGTAAGGATACCCAACATGAACAGACCAAGAAGCGGACCATAAGTGTATGATGCAATCTGGTAAACCATGTTGATTACAGCGTCGTTCTTAAGGATGTTGAATACACAAATCATCAATACGAACAAAGCAGCCATAACATAGGTAACGTTCATTCTTACTTTCTTCTTCTTGTCATCATCCCAACCGTGTTTCTCAATGCCTACCAAGTCGATACAAGTTGAAGTTGTAAGTGAGGTAAGGGCATTTGCACAAGTAGGGTAAGCTGCTGAAATAAGACCTACAAAGAAGATAACACCTACAACTGGGCCAAGTGTAAGGGCAACTGTAGGGAAGATCTTGTCTGCCTCAAGTTTGCCGGCTGCAGTTGTAACCTGCTCAATAAGCTCAGGGTGACCCTGCATGAAGATGGCAAGAACAGCACCAAGAGTTACAAACAGCAGGTTGATAGGGATCATCATAAGGATTGAGGTCATAACGTTCTTCTGAGCCTCTTTGATGTTCTTGCAGCTCAAGCTCTTCTGCATCATTGCCTGGTCCAGACCGGTCATTGCTATCGGGATGAGGACACCACTAAGGAATCTCTTTATCCAGTTGGTTGCTGCTGCTGAATCATGGTTGAACATGTTTGAGAAGTGGCTCTCGTGAACATTCTTTAGCATATCGCTAAGGTTCCAGTCCAACTGACCGCAGATTGCAACGCAAGATGCAACAATTGCAAGGATCATGAATGTTGTCTGGATTGTATCTGTGTAGATGATGGTCTTAACACCACCCTTCATTGTGTAAAGGATAGCCAAACCTACAAATACAATTGCTGCTACAATGAATGGAACGCCAAGTGGCTCAAGCACAAAGTTGTAAAGCACAAAAATTACAAGGAATGTCCTTACGGTAGCACCCAAAAGTCTTGAAATTAGGAAGAAAGATGCACCGGTCTTGTAACTGTGTGTTCCAAAACGCTGCTCAAGGTAAGTGTAAATTGAAGTAAGGTTCAATTTGAAATACAAAGGCAATAGAAGTCCTGCAATGATAGCGTAACCGAAGAACATACCAAATACCATTGGCATATAGTAGAAGTTCTCGTTGATAACGTTACCCGGCAATGACATGAAAGATACACCGCTCATTGATGAACCAATCATACCAAAAGCAACAAGGAACCAGTTTGAGCTTTTGTTACCTGTAAAGTAAGTCTTGCTGTCGGCGTTGCGGCTGGTCAACCAAGCAATACCAAAAAGAAGCAAGGTGTACAGTACAAAAGTGATTAACAGAATAGTTGAATTCATAAATAGTTAGTTAAAGTTTAAACAGGTGTCTGTTCTGGATAGATTTTCCAAGGGTAAGTTCATCTGTATACTCAAGGTCGTCGCCAAAACCCACACCACGTGCTATAGTACTGATTTTAATATTCAATGCACTCAGTTTCTTGTACAGGAAGAAGGATGTTGTCTCACCCTCCATACTTGTACTCAGAGCAAGGATCACCTCCTTCACATCCCCCTCCTGCACCCTCTCTATCAGCTTCCCGATAGGCAAGTCTGCCGGTCCGATGCCGTCCATTGGGGAAATGATTCCACCCAGGACATGGTAGAGGCCGTTGAACTGCTCTGTATTTTCAATGCTCAATACATCCCTGATGCTCTCCACCACACAAATAACAGATTTGTCCCTGCGGGTGTCTGCACAAACGGAGCAAAGGTTGGAATCTGCAATCATGTTGCAGGTATTGCAATACTTTACCCCTCTGCGCAAGGCAATGAATGAATTGCCAAAACGCTCAATATTCTCTTCAGGCTGCTTGAGAAGATGCAGGGCAAGTCTCAATGCGCTCTTTCTGCCAATGCCGGGAAGCGACGCAAACTCATCAACTGCCTTCTCCAGTAACTGTGAGGAATATTTCTGTTTGAACATTGTATTTTTTACGAATAAAACTCAAAAAGGAGAATCCGTTATAGAATCTCCTTAATGAGTCTTTTTGGTTTTAATTATTTCTGTGAGTTATAGAAATCAACTGCATTTCTTACAGAACCGTGCTCAAGTAGCAATGATTTTGCATACTCATAATCTGTAATGTCAGTCTCACCCATAATCATTCTTGTACCGCGGTCTACAAGTTTAGCGTTTGAAAGTTGCATGTCAACCATCTTGTTGCCTTTAACGTGACCCATCTTAATCATAGTTGAAGTAGAGATCATGTTAAGGATAAGTTTCTGTGCAGTACCTGATTTCATACGTGTAGAACCAGTTACGAACTCAGGACCTACAACAGCCACGATTGGAACGTCTACCTCAGCAGCAACTGCAGCACCTGGGTTACAAGTGATACAACCTGTAAGGATACCACGTTTTCTAGCCTCTTTAACAGCACCGATAACGTAAGGGGTACTACCGCTGGCAGCGATACCTACAACTACGTCGTTCTCGTTAACATTGTAAGGCTGCATGTCTCTCCAACCGCCATCCCAGTCATCCTCAGCGTTCTCAACAGCTTTACGGATAGCTGTGTCACCACCTGCAATAAGACCGATGATAAGATCAAATGGAGCACCGTATGTAGGAGGGATCTCAGAAGCGTCAAGGATACCAAGTCTTCCGCTGGTACCTGCACCAAGGTAGAAAAGTCTACCACCTTTCTTCATTCTCTCAACGATACCGTCTACAAGTTTCTCAATTTCTGGAATACATTTCTCAACTGCAACAGGAACTGTCTTGTCCTCTTTGTTCATGTTCTGCAACAACTCAGCAGTTGTCATCTGATCCAAATTAGCGTAATTTGAAGATTGCTCTGTAACTTTTGTCATGATATAATGTGTTATATATTTTGTCAATTTTTTATTCCCGACAGATTTTCCCTTTCCATCCGGCAATCTCCTTCCCCGAGGGAGAACTGTTGCCATACAGCAAATATGCTGTCGGGAAGAATATTTCAATTAAATTGCGTTGGTGTGGTACTCAACAAGACCGTCGATAGGTGACTTGATGATCTTTCCGATTGTTGCACCGTTCTGTGCAGCCACATCCTTAAGGATATCCTCGTAGTAGTGTGCAATTGAACCAACAAGGTTTACAGGGTAGTTCTTGTAATCGTAGTGTACGATGTTGCGTTTGAAGAACTCGTCAAAGCTGGTTCTGATAAGGTTGTTGATGTGAGGGTTGTCCCTGAACTCAGAGATGAATGGAGAGAACGAAGCCAACCATTTGCTTGGAAGCGGCTCGCGGTAAACCTTCTGTACAATCTTCATGTAGTCAAGGTCATATCTCTTAACAAACTCCTCCTCAATCTCTTTTGGAAGAAGGCCTTTGATGAAATCGGCCATAAGTTTCTTGCCAAGAACTCCGCCAGAAGCCTCATCACCAAGGATGAATCCGCCGGCTCTCACATTGTTCACAATCTCCTCGCCATCGTAGAAACAGGTGTTTGCACCTGTACCCATGATACATGCGATACCTGCACTGTGACCGCAAAGTGCTCTCGCTGCTGCAAGAAGGTCTGAAGCCACAAATGATTTGTTGCCAGGGAACACTTTGTCAAAAGCATCACTTAGAACCTTTGCAAGCTCAGGAGCAAGGATACCTGCACCGTAGAAATAAATCTCTTTAACGTCAGTTCCAATAGCTGGAACAACTTTCTCCTCAAGGATTTTTGAAATGTCCTCCGAAGAAAGGAACACAGGGTTGATACCCTCAGTATTTACTGATTTGACAGTGCCATCAGCTGCAATGGCGCGCCAATCAACTTTTGTAGAACCGCAGTCGGCAATAAGTAACATAATTTAAGCGTATTTTGGTTAAAATCATGCAAAAATACAAAAAAATATGAGACTCTTTGCACTTTGTAACAAGTATTTTCAGTGGTGTGCATTTTTCTCCCGGAATTACCCCCAAAACCAGGATGTTTCTCCACCGCCGCGGCCATTTCTCCCGGAATTGTGGCGCTTTCCGGGACATTTTCCTCTGCGGTGGCAGTTTCTCCATGTTTTACCTGCAAAACCAGGATGTTTCCCTACCGCCCCACAATTTCCTCCCTGTTTAGCGGCGTTTTTCGGGACATTTTCCTCTGCGGTGGCATTTTCTCCTGAATTTGTGGCGCTTTCCGGGACATTTTTCTCCGTGGCGGCAGTTCCTCCATGTTTTACCCGCAAAACCAGGATGTTTTCCTACCGCCCCACAATTTCCTCCATGTTTTGTGGCGTTTTCCGGGATATTTTCCTCTGCGGCGGCAGTTTCTCCACGTTTTACCCGCAAAACCAGGATGTTTCCCTACCGCCCCACAATTTCCTCCCGGAATTGTGGCGTTTTTCGGGACATTTTCTTCCTCGGCAGCATTTTCTCCCGGAAATGTGGAGTTTTCCGGGAGATTTTCTCTCCCCGCTGGAATAGGCAGAATTTTTGCGGGGAAGAATATTAGTTTAACTTTGTGGGGAATTAAACAGGATTTTTGCAATGAAGATATATAGATTTTTGCTGGTACTTATGGTTTGTGCATTGCCGCTTGTGGGATGTGCGCAGAATGTGAAGGAGTATAAGTTTCAGGTGGTTGAGAGTTTGCCGCATGAGAGGAGTGCTTATACTCAGGGGCTGTTTTTCCATAATGGGGAACTTTATGAGAGTTGTGGACAGTATGGAAGTTCTTCATTCCGTAAGGTTCAACTTAAAACCGGCAAGGATTTGAGGAGATTGAATTTTGATGCAAGGTATTTTGTGGAGGGGTCCTGTGTGTTGGACGGGCGTCTTTATATCCTTACCTGGCAGGAGCACAAGTGTTTTGTGTACGATATTGCTACATGGAAATTTCTTGGAGAATTCTACAATCCCCGTGAGGGATGGGGGCTTACAACCAACGGCAAGGACCTGATTCTTTCAGACGGTTCCACCAAAATTTATTTCCTCGATCCGCAGACATTTGCGGTCCGTTCGTTCAAGGAGGTGACACTTGGCGGACAACCTGTACCGTTCATCAATGAACTGGAGTGGATTAACGGTGAGATTTGGGCTAACGTTTATACTCAGGACTATATTCTTATCATTGATCCTGCTACCGGAAAAGTTAAAGGTAGGGTTGACTGCAGAGGGTTGTTGCCTGCTGCTTTGAGAAAACCGGGCACGGATGTGCTTAACGGCATAGCGCATAATCCTGCTACCGGGGAGATTTATGTTACCGGCAAGTACTGGCCTAAGATGTTCAAGGTTAAACTTGTAGAGAAGAAGTAATTCTTGCATTTTTGCAGAATTGTTGTAGATTTGCAGCAGATTTTGCAAGCAATTGCAGCAGATTTTTGTCGGGAATAATCCCGACAGCATTTATTAACATTTTGCTTGGGGGTGCCATTCGGCTGAGATTATACCCTTTAAACCTGATGCGGTTAGTACCGCCGTAGGGAAAGCGTGGAAAATTCCACATCTTCTACAGTTGGTTTATAGAGTCTTATTAAGACACCCTCCTGCATAAAAAACAGTAATTTTATGAAAAAATTAATGCTTTTTTGCGGGATTTTATTTTTCCCAATGTGGGGCTTTGCAGTACAGAAGCAATTGCAACAGCCTTCCGACACTTTATCAGACAATCATAGTCTTGATTCTATTGTTGTTCAGGCCCATAGGGCAGGGACAAACACCCCTGTAACCTATACCGAGGTGAGCGGTTACAAGATGCGTAAGGAGAACGCTTCCCATTCGCTCCCTATGATGCTGGCCCTACAGCCTTCTGTTGTGGCCACTACCGAGGGCGGTCTTGGCCTTGGATACAGCAATTTTTCTGTCCGCGGAACGGATGACACCAGAACCAATGTTACTTTGAACGGCATTTCTATGAATGACTCCGAGAGCCAGAAGGTATTTTGGGTAAACATGCCTTCCATTCACCAGTTCACCAGCTCAGTACAGTTGGAGCGCGGAGTTGGAACTTCTGCCGCAGGATCCGGCGCTTTTGGTGCCAATTTGTCTATAGTTACGTCGTCTCTTTGTACAACTCCCTCAGCATCAGCAACGTTCAGTTTGGGGTCGTACAATACTTACCTCAGTTCTGTGGCGGCGGCAACCGGCATGGGTAAAAATGGAATGCATTTCAATGTGGTTTATTCGCATGGTGAGTCAGACGGTTATATAAGGAATGCCAAGGCGGATCTCAACTCTCTATATACCACAGCCGGATGGCGTACAGACAAGGGAGATTTGAGCCTCACTTACATTTATGGAGACCAGTGTACAGGAATTACCTGGGAAGGAATCTCTCCGCAGATGTATGAGATTGACCGTACATACAATATTGCAGGAGAGTATTATGATGAGCAGGGGAATGTACATTACTACGATAATGAGACCGACAATTATACCCAGCACCATCTGCAGGCCAGATATTCTCACAAGTTCAATGAATCTCTTGAGTGGAGCAACACTTTCAACTATACCCGTGGCGACGGATACTATGAGAATTACAAGGCAGATACCAAGTTTTCAAAATATGGTATGCAGGCACCCGATGCCTCTGTAACAAAAAGTGATTTCATTATCCAACAGGCGATGTTAAACGATTATTATGCGCTTAATTCGGCTCTCAATTTTGCCAATAATAATCTTAAAGCCTCAGCAGCAGTCTCTTATGGCTACTATGACGGAAACCATTTTGGAGATGTCCTTTGGTGCAAGCACACAACAGTAGAGGAGCCTTTCCGCTGGTATAAAAACAATGGTCTTAAGAAAGATTTCAGCACTTATGCACGTGCCGAGTGGAATCCTACCCACAAATTGACAATTTTTGCAGATTTGCAGTATAGGGGAGTATCTTATAAATTGGATGGTCCCGACAAGGATTTTGCAGTCCTCAACTGGAAGAAAAAATACAATTTCTTCAATCCAAAGGCAGGTTTTACTTATGCTCCTGGGGACAACAGCAGAATATATGCTTCTGTGGCAATTGCACACAGGGAGCCAAGCAGAAGTGATATTAAGGAGAGCATCAAATCTGCCTCTGCAGATAAACTTAAAGCAGAACAACTGGTAGATGTAGAACTCGGTTACCGTCTTAATACTGAGAAGATTGCCTTTTCTGCAAATCTGTATTTGATGGAATATAAAGACCAGCTTGTTGCCACAGGCCGCCTTACCGATGTAGGTTATGTGATTAAAGAGAATATTCCCACCAGTTACCGCAGAGGAGTGGAACTTGCAGCCGCATGGAACATAAACCGCACATTTACCCTTGAGGGAAACCTTACCCTTTCACAAAACAAGGCACTTGACTACACTGCCTGCGTGGATACATATGATAATCCCGACAACTGGAATCCCCTTCCGCAGAAGGAGATTTTCTTCAAAAAGACAAATCTTATCCTTTCCCCTGAAGTGATTGGAATGCTTCAGTTGAGAGCCCGTCCGGGTTGTGGTTTTGAATGCAGCCTAAATGGTAAATTTGTCGGGAAGCAATATATGGACAATTTGAACACCCAGGAGTCTGAAGTACCTTCTTATTTTGTGTCTGCACTGAATGTTTCCAGAAATTTCAGGATAGGAGAGAATGAAAGGGCTTTGAATGTGGCGTTGAGCATTGACAATCTGTTCAACAACAAATACTGGTCTTACGGATGGATTTACCAGGCCCATTTTGCAGACGGCTCGGATGCCTATGTTGAGAAAGGGCTTTATGCTCAGGCCCCTGTGAATTACATGCTTAAGGTGAGTTATAATTTTTAATTTTGTACAAAATAACTTTTATGCTTTTAGAACTTTTTGGAGTAGTATTCGGTTTCATTTACCTCTATCTCGAGATTGTGCAGAAGAAGGGGATGTGGCTTGTGGGTTTCCTTATGGCTGCTGTTTATGCTGTGGTTTATTGGCAGCAGGAGGTTTATGCTTCCATGAGTTTCCAGATTTATTATGTACTGGTGAGCATTTATGGATTTTTGCAGTGGGGGAAGGACAAACTTAAGGCCGGAGCAGGGGAGGCAAGCCTGCAAGGTGTTACTGAGTCAGAAACTTCACAGATAATTTACCGTAAAATGCCACTTAAAGTGCTCTTGTTTAGTGTACTTATTTACACTGCAGTTGTATCTTTCATGGTGCTGGTACTTGGCAAATACACAGATGATCCAATGCCTTTTGCCGACAGTTCAATTACTGTAGTAAGTGCTATTGCAACTTTCTGGCTTTCAAAATCCTACAGGGAGCAGTGGCTGGCATGGCTGGTTGTGAACACATTCACTGTTACCATGTGTCTGCGGATTGGACTTTATCCTACAGCTTTTCTCTATTTTGTAAATGCGGTGGCCTCCATTTACGGCTATCTGCACTGGAAACGTAAAGGGGTACTGATTGGATAAAATTGCTGCATGAAATAAAATTTGCCCATTGGGACGACGTCCTAATGGGCATTTCTCTATGAAATCAGTTACTTGTGCCTCAATGCAAGTTCCTTCTCAAGATCTTCAATTGAGCATCCCATCTGCTCCAGCAGAACCAGCAGGTGGTAAATCATGTCGGATGCCTCGTAGATGAAACGGCTGCGGTTGCCGTCAACTGCCTCAATTACGCTTTCGGTAGCCTCCTCGCCAACTTTCTGGGCAATTTTCTTAACCCCTTTTATGAACAGTTTGGTGGTATATGAGTTCTCCGGCATTTCCTTGTGCCTCTGCTGAACTACACTCTGAAGTTTGCGGATGAAACCTTCTTCGTCGGGAGTATCAAAACAGCTTGTGGTTCCCCTGTGGCAGGTAGGGCCTGCCGGGATAGCCTTAACCAGTATTGTATCATTGTCACAATCCTGGTACATCTGTTTTACTTTCAAGTAGTTACCGCTTGTTTCACCTTTTGTCCACAGGCATTGCCTGCTGCGGGAGAAGAATGTTACATTGCCTGAAGCAATGGTCATATCCAATGCTTCCCTGTTCATATATCCCAGCATCAGCACTTTAAGTGTACATGCGTCCTGCACAATTGCCGGTATAAGCCCATCCGGCATTTTCGCAAAATCCAATTTATCTGTCTGTATCATAATATTATAGTCTTACTTCAATTCCTTGAGCCAAAAGCTCCTGTTTAAGTTCTCTAATCCCTATTTCGCCGTAGTGGAAGATGCTGGCTGCAAGGGCTGCATCAGCCCGGCCGCGGCTCAAGACATCTGCTATGTCTGCAGCTGAACCGGCGCCTCCGGAAGCAATTACCGGTATTGATATCACTTCAGACAAGCGGGCAAAAGTTTCGCAAGGGTAACCTGCACGGGTGCCGTCGTGGTCCATGGAGGTGAAGAGGATTTCTCCGGCACCCCTTTCCTGTGCCTCCAGGGCCCAGCTGAAGAGTTCTTTATCTGTCGGTTTGCTACCGCCGTGGGTGGTGGCCATCCATCGGCTGTCGGGAAGCAATTTTGCATCAATTGCCACAACCACAAACTGGTTGCCGTATTTTCCCGCAATTGCATCAATCAGAGAAGGGTTGGCAATGGCAGAGGAGTTTATTGAAATTTTGTCGGCACCGGCATCCAGCAGCCTGGAAGCATCATCCAAAGAAGAGATGCCCCCACCAACGGTAAATGGGATATTTATTCTTCCCGATATCTTTCTAACCAGTTCTGTAAAGGTCCCACGCCCTTCACGTGTAGCACTTATATCCAGGTATACCAACTCATCCGCACCGCAGGCAGAGTAGTATGCCCCCAGTTCCACCGGGTCTCCAACATCCTGAAGCCCAACAAAGTTGATACCTTTAACAGTACGCCCTTCCTTTACATCCAAACATGGAATTATCCTCTTTGCAACCATTGTCTTATCTCCTCCAATGTTATCTTGTTTTCATAAATTGCCTTTCCTACAATCACTTTCTCCAAACCCAAATCATTGAGCTGTACAATATCAGACATTGAACTTATTCCTCCCGACACTGTAAAGCCAACTCCAGGGAATTGCTTCAGCAACCCTGTATAGAGGGAAAATGCCGGTCCGGCAAGCATACCATCTTTAGAAATGTCTGTACAGATTACCTCTTTAAGCCCAAAAGGGAGAAATCTCTCTACAATATCCCCAATTCCCATGGCAACCTCCTCTTTCCAGCCGTTTACAGATACCTTCCCATCTTTCAAATCGGCCCCCAAAATCAGTTTGTCTCCACCAAATTCTCCCAGCCACTCCTCAAAAAGGTGAGGCTTTTGGGCTGCAATACTCCCCACAATTGCATAATCTGCCCCTGCTGAGAGTACGTTGCACAAACTCAGGCGGCTCTTTATTCCGCCACCCCATTCAACCTTTACCAGCCCCAACGCAGTAATCTCCTCCAGGGTCCTGAGGTTGGCAGGGCAAGATGATTTTGCTCCGTCAAGGTCCACTACGTGGATCCTTTCAACTCCCGCATCTGCATACATCTTGGCCATATCTGCAGGGGTAGGGGTGTAGGTGGTGCACTGGTTGTAGTCTCCCTGAGAGAGCCTTACACATTTTCCACCTATAATGTCTATTGCCGGCAGTATCTGTATCATAGGGCAAGGAAGTTTTTAATTATCTGTTCACCTATATCACCACTCTTCTCGGGGTGGAACTGGGTTCCGTAGAAGTTCTCATATTTGAGTGCTCCAGAGAACATTTTTCCGTGTACTGTAGTTGCTATTGTATCCGGACAAAGCTCAGGGTAGTACGAGTGTACGTAATATACATAGGCCCCCCCTTTAATGTCCTTGAAGAGTTTGCTCTCCAGGTTGCTTATCCTGTTCCATCCCATATGTGGAACTTTCACCCCCTCACATGGAATAAATTTCTTCACTTTGGAATCAAATATTCCAAGACATTCTGTATTCCCCTCCTCGCTCCAGCGGCACATGATCTGCATTCCCACACAGATGCCCAGAACGGGGCGGCGGAGGGAGCGGATTGTGTCGCATAATCCGGTCTGCAGCAGGCTCTCCATTGCTGTTGCAGCGCTTCCCACTCCAGGAAGTATCACTCTGTCAGCCTTGCGGATAACCTCTTCTCTGGCAGTTACAACATACTCTGCTCCAAGACGCTCTAGGGCATTCTTTACAGACTGAAGGTTGCCGCATTTATAGTCTATTATTGCTACCATTGCACTTTAAATTATTCCCTTGCTGGAAGGGAGGTCGTATTTGAAAATATCTCTTTTTATTGCCATCTTCATTGCTCTGGCAAAAGCTTTGAATACCCCCTCTATCAGATGGTGGTTATTCTCCCCCTTGGCCTCAATCTGCAGGTTGGCTTTCATTGCAATGCAGAGGCTCTTGAAGAAGTGCTTGAACATCTCTGTTGGAACATCACCCACCATCTCCCTGGTAAAGTTCACATTCCACACAAAATCTGCCCTGCCTCCAAAATCCAGCAGTACCAGTGCCCTGCACTCATCCATCGGGAGGGCAAACCCATACCTTTCAATTCCCCTCTTGCTTCCCAGTGCCTGATGGATTGCCTCGCCAAGTACAATGGCAATATCCTCCATTGTGTGGTGCTCATCCACCTCAAGGTCTCCTTTGCAATCAATTGAAAGTGAAACACCTGCGTGGTGGACAATCTGATAAAGCATGTGATCCAGGAATTTCAGTCCGGTATCAATTGAAGAAGCCTCTTTGCCGTCGAGGTTCAAAACAAGCCGGATATCAGTCTCTTTGGTTTTACGCGAAATCACAGCCCTTCTCCCGGCAGCAGCAATAACCGGAGCTGCTCCATCCGATTTGCCGTAATTCTCGAGAGCATCCACCAATGCTGCATTCTCGGCAGGTGTACCCACTGAGATTCTAAGGCAGTTCTTGCATAAAGGGACATTTGTCCTGTTTCTGGCAATAATGCCCAAACCAATCAGATAATTGTACATGGCATTTGCATCCTGGAACTTGACAAGGATAAAGTTTGCATCGCTGGGATATACCTTCTCCACACATTCTATTCCCGACAGTTTCTCCACAAGCATCTCCCTCTGTGAAATCATCTCCTCCAACTGGTTATCAATACCCTTTTCAAGTAGGGTCTTGGCAATCTCCATTCCCGCAACGTTGAGGTTATATGGGTATTTGACCATACTCATAACCTTTACTATTTCGCTACCAGCCACCGCAATGCCAATTCTCAAGCCGGCCATTCCCCACGCCTTTGAAAGTGTCTGCAGCACTACAATATTTGGGTAGTTTGCAACAGCTCCCACAAATGACTGCTGCTGTGAAAAATCTATATAAGCCTCGTCAATTACAAGAATTCCTTTAAAGCACGCTGCAATTGAAAGAATCTCGCTTGCAGGAAAAGAGTTTCCTGTAGGGTTGTTTGGGGAGCATAGGAACATCACCTTTGCATCCTTCCCTTCCATAATCAGCTTCTCCACCGGCAGTGAAAAATCTTCATTCAGCAGCACCTCCTTCAACTCCACATCATTGATTGATGCAGCCACCTTGTACATTCCATAACTTGGAGCAATTGCCACAGCCTTATCCTTCCCAGGGTTGCAGAAAATCCTGAAAATCAAATCTATTGCCTCATCACTTCCATTTCCAAGGAAAATATTCTCAGGTGCAATCCCTTTTTTCTTCCCGATAATCTCCTTCAACTCCATCTGGTGAGGGGTAGGGTACCTGTTGCAGCCGTTGTCGTAAGGGTTTTCGTTTGCATCAAGGAATACTCCCAACTCCCCTTTATACTCATCCCTTGCGGTAGAATATGGAGTAAGTTGTGCTATATTTTTGCGTATCAACGCCTTTACATCTTCAATTTTCATAACTGTGAATTTTATTTTCCAATCCTTACTTTTGCAGCATTTGCGTGACCCTCAAGTCCTTCTGCCTCAGCCATTGCAACAATGGAAGGTGCAAGCGCAGCAATTCCTTCAGAAGAAATCTGCTGCAGTGTTATCATCTTAATGAAACTGCTCAAGTTAACCCCACTGCATGAATGGGCCCATCCGCTGGTTGGCAGCGTATGGTTTGTTCCCGATGCATAGTCTCCGGCACTCTCCGGGGTCCATTCCCCTACAAAGATGCTTCCGGCACAGGAAATTCTGTTTGCTACATCCCAAGGGTTCTCCATTTGTATTATAAGGTGCTCAGCTGCATATTCATCTGCAAACTCAATGATCTGCTCAACCTCTGGAAATACAATGATTCTGCTGCTGGCCAAAGATGCCTCCACACAGCTGGTGCGGGAGAGTTTCTTTGCAGCCTCAAGGGTTGCCTCAAGTACTTTCTCTGCTACTTCTTCAGATGTGCATACTACCATTGCCTGACTGTCGGGACCATGCTCTGCCTGGGAAAGGACATCTGCCGCCACAAATTTCGCTCTTGCGCTTGAGTCTGCCAGTATCATCACCTCAGAAGGGCCTGCCGGCATATCTATTGCTGTGCTCTCACCGCTTACAATCTGCTTTGCTGCAGTTACATATCTGTTTCCCGGACCAAAGATCTTGTTCACCTTCTCCACTTTGCCCGCGCCGTAAGCCATGGCTGCAATTGCCTGTGCTCCACCTATTTTAAACACTTTGTCAACTCCACAGCGGCGGGCTGTATAAAGCACTTCCGGTGCCACCTCTCCCAAAGGATTGCATGGGGTGCACATTATCACCTGGCTGCATCCGGCAATTTTTGCGGGGATTGCCAGCATAAGTACTGTAGAGAACAATGGCGCCGAGCCTCCTGGAATGTAAAGGCCAACTCTCTTTATTGCCACAGGACGCTGTATGCAAACAACTCCAGGTGTAGTTTCCACTTTTATCTCATCCCTTTTCTGGGCATTGTGGAATTTGTATATGTTTGAATATGCCACCTCAATGGCATCTTTAACTTCATTGCTTACTTTTGCTGCGGCAACATCATATTCTGCTTCTGAAACCACAAAATCTGCAGGGCAGAAACCATCAATCTCCTCTGTAATCTCCCTTACAGCAGCCTCTCCGCCAGCCTTCACTCTGGAAAGGATCTGTGCAACCCTCTCCTTAATTTCCTCATTGTTGTTGCCACCTCTCTTGCAGAGCGCTTCCCACTCTGTTTTAGGCGGATTGTAGTAAATTTTCATGACTATAGAATGATTTTATCCAATGAAAGAACCAGAATCCCCTCAGCTCCAATTGCTTTGAGCTGTTTTACCTTATTCCAAAGTTCACCTGCATCAACTACAGAGTGCAATGAATACCACTCCTTGTCTGCCAGCGGCATAACGGTTGGGCTTCGCATAGAAGGAAGAATCTGCAATGCCTTGTCCAAGTTCTGCGCAGGAACGTTCATAAGCAGGTATTTCTTTTTGGCGCTCACCTTCTCAGACTCAATCCTGAACATTATCTCATCCAGCAACTCCTTATCCTCTGCGCTCAAATTTTTGTTTGCAATCAGCACCGCCTCAGACTCAAACACCCTTTCAACCTCCTTCAAACCATTTGTAACCAATGTTCCTCCCGACGAAACAATATCGAATATTGCATCAGCAATCCCGGCAGCAGGGGCAATCTCCACCGATCCGGTAATTACCTCAATATTTGCCTTAACCCCTTTCTCATCAAGGAATCTTTCCAGTATGCCTGGGTAGGAGGTGGCAATCCTCTTGCCATTGAAATACTCTACCCCTGTATACTCCTCATCCTTAGGAATTGCAAGTGAAATTCTGCAGCCTCCCCATCCAAGTTTGGCTACAATTTCCACATCAGCCTGTTTCTCTTCCACTTCATTCAATCCTACTATTCCCAGTTGGGCGGTATTGTTGGCTACAACTCCGGGTATGTCATCATCCCTAAGGTAAAGGACCTCTATCGGGAAGTTGTTGGCCTTAGAAAGGAACTTCCTTTTTGCGTTCTCTACATTTATGTCTATAGAATTGAGCATCTCCATGCTCTCCTCATTTAATCTTCCTTTTGTCTGTATTGCTATACGTAACATTGTTTATAGTGTGTTTTAAAGTTTCTGCAAATAAAAAAAGGCCTGCCGGTACGGCAAGCCTTAAGTGAATATAACAGATACATTATAATCCATAAGCCCACCGTACAACAGTGTTCAGCGCGTGATGGTGATGGATATGGATAGTAACGTTTCTCATTGTTTCTCTTGTGTCTTTGCAAATATAACCATTTTTTCCTACATTTGTAAGATATTTTTCCAAATTGTCCAAAATACCCTAGCTATGATTGAGATTTTCTACAAATCAAAAGGACAGATTATAACATCGCAGGACATTGCTTACTTGGATGAGCTTGGTTTTGATGATGTGCTTTGGATAGACCTCTTTGAGCCAACCGGCGAGGAAAAAAGGGGTGTTGAGGCCTTTTTGGAAACAACTCTACAGAGCCGTGCCCAAGCGGAGGAGATTGAGAGTTCATCTAGATATTCAGAAACCGACACAACAATTTTTGCCAATACCAACTTCCTTATTCCAGGTCCCGACAACTACAACATGGAGGCGGTATCGTTCATTATCTCGGAAGGTATATTGGTAACAATCAGACAGGTCCCTTTGCGTACCTTCACAGATATGCAGAGAAGGATTTCCGTTTCATACAAATTGTATCCAACAGGTTACCATATTTTGGTTGCAATCCTTGAGAACAGAATTGACCTGGATGCAGATATGATTGAGCTCATGGCAAAGGAGATTGCACAGTTCAGCAAGAGCGTGAGTGCCGGCGAAACTGTAAGCGAGGATTTCCTTTTGGATATCAACCAGTTGCAGGAGAATACCATGATGGTAAGGGAGAACATTATTGATAAGCAGAGAATGATCTCCTCTATCCTCAAGAGTGACAAGTTCCCACGTGATGTGCATTCAAAACTGAATGTTCTTGTTAAGGATATTGCCTCACTTCTTAACCATACCAACTTCAACTTTGAGCGTCTTGAGTATCTTCAGAACACTGTGCTGGGTCTTATCAACTTGGACCAGAACAAAATCATGAAGATCCTTACCTACGTTTCATTGCTTTTCATGCCGCCAACCCTCATTTCAGGTATCTTTGGTATGAACATAGGTCTCCCTATCTTCAATCAGAAATGGGATTTCCTTATGGTTGTGGGTGTGATGCTTGTTTCCGTTGGTATCGCTTCGTTCCTCTTCAGACGCAGGAAGATGTTCTAAAATTGAGCATTCAGACATTACTGTTTCTATCTCAATGTAATTGTGTAGCCTTTCCCTAATAGGGAAGGGTACAAAGGCGACACTATAAACCAAGCTTAAATAGTTTGTAATTATATTTTTTTTTAGGCTTTATATAATATGTTGTAGTATCATACCTCTGTTTTTTTAAATAATTCTTATTATGAACAATACATACATTATCTATAATCTGCAAACTATATATATCTGCTAAATTAGTAATAGAAATTGTATCGTTTAACTTGTAATCTGGATAGATATTTATTAAATCAAAAGTATAATAACATTTTCTACGTATACCCATATTATTTATGATCTCATGAGTAGTTAAAATTAAATATCTTTCATTTTGTAATCTCGCTTCAATTAAAGCTACATGAGAATTTATATATTTTATTTTTTTTATGTAATATTGATCGCTCTCGTTTATAACGGATTGACCATTTATCCTAAAAGGAAAAATGAAAAGTATTATACAACTGATAATTAGGAAAAGATTGTATAACTTTAAATCTATAGTTATACATGTCAAACCATTCAGCTTTTGTTGCATTCGTTGTTTCATATCCATTATTATCAATTAATCTTTGATTTGATTGTTTGAGGAGTAGCCTGCAAGTTTTCCAGGCCGTCAGTGGTGGCCTTTTAAATTCATATCATAAGTTCTTAATATCTCCCATATATGGAATCTATAGCAGTCAAGTCAGGTGGCGGCAAAGTTTCCTCTCCAGATTCTATCTCAATATAATTGCAATATACTGTATTATTATATTTTACCTTTATTTTACTTGAATCTTCCCTATCAATTACAACCTCAAAAGTATCTCCTTCCTTGTTTTTACATATTACTGTCTCAATATTATTTTCCCATATTCCAACAATGCTGTTCCACATGAAGTCAGTTTCTTCAATATGTATATAATCCATATAATCGAACAAATCCACTCTAACTACTTTTGCTCCACTAAAAGAATAGAATGAATATATGTGTCTTCCCATGGCATTATGCTCAATAGACATAAATGGATTGCTCATTGAAGGAATATAGAAGTCTTCTTTTACAAAGGAAATATCATTTGTGACTACCCTTTTAAAATCGCTCACTAATATTACCTTTGGTTCAATGATACTTGAGTTGCATGAATAGCTGGAAAATACCAGAATGATGCTACAAATTAATATGCTTAATAACTTTATAGTATTTGACATATTTAGTTTCTTCATTATTTATATGATTTCCACCAAGCCTTAAGATCAAATGTCACTCTTCTAGGATGCTTTATCAGATTGAACATCAGATAATACAACTTCACAAGAGCATAGTGCAGCATGTTTGAGTGTCTGCGGAAGAAGCGGCGGAAGGATTTCTGTACTATTATTTCGCGCTGGAGGTTGCTCCAGACGTTCTGGCTGCAGCCGCCGCCGTAGTGGAATACGGGTACATCAAGGGTGATGATTTCCAGGTTGTGTTTCCAGAAAGTGTAGAACAGATCCATATCCTCGCCGTAGATGAAATACTCCTCGCACCAGCGGCCTACTTTCTCGTAGTTTTCTCTTGAGATGATTACAGATGCACCTCTGCACCAGTATTTGGCTTTGTTGCGGTTGGTGTTCCACAGTAAGATTTCTTTGAGGAACGGAATCTCCATGCGGGCGTTTTCTACTGAGCCGTCGCGGTTGAAAAGGGGAGTTACATATACTTTGTCGGGATTAAGAAATACCTTCTCGTAGTCTGAGTCTGCTCCTTGTTGAAGGGCTGTGTCTGGGTTAAGGAAATGGAGAATCTCTCCGCGGGCAGCGTCTGCTCCCACATTGCAACCTTTGGCAAATCCCATGTTCTCGGCAGCCCTTATAATCTTGAATTGCGGAAGTGATTCAAATTCACTGCAAAGTGCTATGGAGTTGTCTGTAGAGTCATTGTCCACTACAATTACCTCATAATCAACAGTAAGGTGCTGCTGGATGCTGGCAAGGCAATCTTTCAGCATCCCTTTGGAGTTGTAGTTGACTATAATTATGGAGAGTTTTCTGCTCATTTTTTCAGTTTAAGTACTTTAAGGGCCTGGTTTCTGATGTCTCTGTATTCTTCTGCCCTGTAGATAAATTCGTATGAAATTACGGTAATCACAAATCCTGCAGCCAATTGTACAAGCAAGGTTAACAGCGGTGACAATTCAATTGCATTGCCAATCACATATACCACTCCACCCATAACGGCAGAACATGCGAAGAACGGTATAATGTCTGCTACCTGACGGACCAAAGAGTAAGGGATTTCTTTTGAAACATACCATGCATGTACCAGGTAGGAGAGGGCCGATACGGCAACCATTCCCCACAGCATCATGTTTATGTCATAAATTATACCCAAGGTTACCGGAATGGCAGCCAGAAGGGTCTTTATCACCTCAAGTTTAAGTGTTACCTCCGATTTGCCGTTGGCATTGAATACATTCACACTGGCAAGAATTAGCGGCAAGAATAATCCCGACAGTCCAAGCAGTCTCAGGTACGGCACACTTGGGAGCCACTGCTCACCAATGAGCACATGAATCATGGATTCAGCACAACCGAGGAGCCCCATTACCAATGTGCAGGTAATGAGCATGGTAAGACGGACAATTCTGCTGTATACCCTCACTTGCCTTGTAGGGTCATCCTGGATGGTGCTCATTACAGGGTATCCCACTTTCTGTACTACCTGGCCTATATTCTGTGTTACGAGGCTCTTGAACTTGTCTGCCCTTACAAAATATCCAACCTGAACCGGGTTGTACATTTTGCCAATTACAAAGGAGTAGATCTCGTTCCATACAGTGCTTATCAGTGAACTTGCAAGGAGTTTGCTTCCAAAATTGAACATCTCCCTGAAACTTCTTACCGAGAATACCAGCGAAGGTTTCCAGCTTGAGAATACCCAAAGGAGGATTGATATCATTGCCTGTTTGGAGAGCTGTTGTGCTACAAGTGCCCATACGCCCCAACCTGTAAGGGCCATCCAGATACTGGCTACGCCGCTTGTTACGGCTGCTATAAGGGAGATGATGGCCTGGGTCTTGAAGTCTATTTTCCTTATGAAGTTTACCTTCTGCACCTGGGTGAAGGATACTATGATTACAGAGAGTGAAAGGACTCTCAACAGTTTGGTAAGTATCTCATATCCAAGGAATGATGCCACCCAAGGTGAGATTGCGTAAAGTATTGCATAAATGCCTGCCCCAAGGGCAAGGTTGGTGTAGAATACTGTACTCAGATCCTTGTTGGTTACATCTGATTTCCTTATGAGGGCACCGCTGAAACCGCTGTCCATGAGGGAGTTTCCAAGGGTTACAAAAATTGCAACCATTCCCACAAGGCCAAACTGTTCAGGTGCAAGGATATTGGCCAGAATGATGCTCACTATGGCTGTAAGACCCGTGCCGGAAAAGCTCTCTATAAAGCCCCAGCCAAGTCCTTTTGCTGTCTTTTCCTTTAATGTGCTGTTGCTCATGAGAATTTCCTGTAAATTTCTACCATCTGGTTTACGTTGGTGTCCCACTCATAAAGTTTGCATACCCTCTCTCTTGCAGCCTTGCCCATCTTTTCTTTCATTTGCGGGTTGTCTATGAATTTCTGCAGTGCGGCAGCGGCAGCTTCCGGGTTACGGCGGGGAACTATGATTCCGCTTACCCCGTCTTCTATAACTTCTGTAAACCCGTCTGCATCCGAAGCCACTACAGGGCATTCACAGGCCATAGCCTCAAGAGCCGATACTCCAAAACTCTCGGAATTTGACATATAGCATGCCACATCGTACTTTGCAAACTCCTTCGGGAGGAGATTGTTGGGAACGAATCCCCTGAAATGCACTTTCTCCGCTATTCCAAGTTCTGCGGAAAGGTTTTCAAGTTTTTCCCTGTCGGGACCCTTACCAACAAGTTCCAGAGAGCACTCAATATCAGGGTTGTTGGCTGCTACAATGGCAAATGCCCTAATGATGTATTCGTTGCCGTATTTGTTCTGGAGGGTTTTTACACTCCCTACGGTGAATTTTCTTCTGTGGGGAGTATTTTCTGCTTGTAGCTCCTCCACCTCAAGTTTCCTGAAGAGGGAAGTATCTACTCCAAATGGGGTAATTTCCATCTCCTTGCTGGTGTACCTGCTTGTCTCCTTGGCCATTACATGGCTGGTAGAGAGTATCTTGTCTGCCTTGCCAAGTGTGAATTTCACCATTGCTGTGTGCAGCGGAGATTTTTTTGGATACAGGTACACATCACTTCCCCAAACCGATTCAATATGTGGATGGAATCCGCTCAGTGCGGCTATAAGCGAGTAACTTGTAACATAGTGGGAGTGGAGCAACTGGGGTTTTTCCAGCTCCAGTACCCTTTTGAGGTCCTTTACTGCCTGCAGATGCCTCCTTACAGGATAAAGCAGCCCTTTCTTCTCCCTTTTGTAGTTGAAAAGATCAAAGCAGTGGCATCTCACCCCCAGTAGCGCATAGAAATCACCACTGTACGGCACAATGCTGTACAGCACAATATCCAACCCTTTTCCTTTAAGGGCCTCCACCCATCTCTGGGTGTGCACGCTGGTGGCATCTGAGACAATAAGAACTTTCATTATATTCTTCCCGATGAATTATTTTTTAGCTGCAATGAACTTGTTGTATAACAACAGTCCGACGATGCTCAATATACCTATTCCGGTGAAAATCAGCCACAAAAGCTGTGGTTTGCCCATCTCCTCCACAATGCTTACATATAGGCTTGCACCAAGGAAAGATCCGATTGAACTTCCAATTACTCCGTATAGGAATGAGTAGCCCATATAAAGTGCCTTCTTGTCGGGAGGAGCAATGATTCCAATGTATGAAAGGAATTTTGGATGGGTTGTCATCTCACCAAGGGTGAATACCATAAGACCTACGATGAAAATCCATGGTGAACCTCCAATGCTGAGGATTGCCATACCAAGTGTACCGCATCCTATACCCATAATCATGGTAGGAAGTGCAGGCCAGTTCTGTACAAGTTTTGAAACTATCAGCTGAAGGCAGATGATCACACCTGCATTGATTACTGTAACATGCTCTGTATCAAATTTCCAGCTTGGGTTGTCTACAAAGATGCCCAGGAATGAATTAACTGCGTTATCTATTGGGGTCATGTCTACATACTCCTTCAAGTACCAAAGCACTGTACCGTACATCTGGAAGTAGAGGATCCAGAAGCCGGAGTAAAGGAAGATGAGAAGGATGAATTTGTAGTCTTTGAGTACCTGTACAATTCCTATAAACAGCTCTTTGATGCTCTTGCTTTGAGTTTTGTTGTTCAGGTTGGCTGCAGGCTCCCTGTAGAAGAATGTGTTGATAAGCATGAGGATACATCCCACTGCCGCTGCCATGTAGAAAATGTTGTGGTAACCCCTTGCCTTAAGCATTGGAACCAGGATAAGCGGAACAAGGAATGCTCCAAGGTTGATTGACCAGTAGAAGATTCCAAATCCGAGTGTAGAGTTCTCCTCAGTAGTTGATTTTGCAATTGTTCCCGATATTACCGGTTTGAAGAATCCTGCACCAACTGCCATAAGAAGCAATGATGCAAATACCGGAATGTATGATTCAGTTATTGATGTAAGTGCATAACCACCTGTAATGCAAGTAAATGCAAAGAACAGGATTCTTCTGTATCCGTATCTGTCTGCAATACCTCCCGCAATGATTGGCAAGAAGTAAAGCAGTGGCTGTATGGTTCCCATAATTGTTCCTGCCTGTGCCTTGCTGAAGCCCAAGCCTCCCTCTTCTCCGCTGAGTACCAAATACACAGAGAGCACAGAAAGCACGCCATAGTATGCGCCCCTCTCAAAGAACTCCATTATGATTGCTACCCAAAAATTTCTTTCAAATCCTTTTTTGCTCATGAAATAGTTTGTTATGTGTTGTTAATATTTTCTTCCCGACAGTTTTATTTAAGTGTGCTGATAATCCATTCCCACAAGGTATTCATCTGCTCCGGGTAGGTCCAGTGGCCTATATTCTCTCCAATGATAAGCTGTTTTGGGGCTGTGATGGCATTGTAGGTTGCGCGGGTGCTTGTTGGTGCGCAGGTAATGTCATTGTATCCGTAAAGGTAATGGATAGGGTTCCTGAGCTGTCTTGCAAAGTTTGCCACATCGTAGTACCTCATCATCTCAATGTTCTCCTTAGTACGGTTGCTCTCTGCCTTGAAGGTGTGTGGCCAGCCTCCTGCACGTCCGTTACAGTAACCTTCAATGTCGCATAAGGCAGGGAAGTAGGCTACCGATGCCTTAATCCTGCTGTCCAATGCCGATGTTACTATTGAAAGTGCACCGCCCTGGCTGCCGCCGAATGTTCCTACGTTGCCGTTGCACTGTGGCAATGAAAGCAGGAAGTCAATTCCTTTAACGCATCCAAGATATACCCTTTTATAATAATATGTGTCCCTGTTGCCAAGGTTGATGCTTGGGTAGTCGTTAAGGATACCGTTGCCCAAATCTGAATAAACCTCTCCCGGCAAATTCACCGCTATTCCATGGATACCCATCTCAAGGATGATTGCTCCCTGTGCTGCGTGGGTGATGTCGCCCCCTTTCTCTCCAACACCCGCTCCAGGGAATCGTAGGATTGCAGGGTATTTTCCTTCTTTGGCCGGCATTGTAAGGATGCCGTACATTCTGGTACCTCCAATGTTGCGGTAGGAGATGTGGTATACATTTACATCTTCAGTACACCTGTCGGGAAGGAGCTCCATGGTTGGCTTGAGGTCCACTTTCCTGAGTTTCTCAAGATTGCCGTTCCAGAACTCCATAAAGTCTTTTGGAAGTTTTACGGTTGGCTGAAGCTTCTCCGGTGAGAACCCAACTGTGCTGGTGGTTGAGTATTTCTTGCCCTCGTGGGTTATGGTTGCCTTTATTCTCAGGTAACCCGGCTTCTTCATTGTACCGGCCTCAATGGTCCCTTCTGTTCCCTTAAGGGTGATTTCCTTTGTTGTACGGGGAGCCATAAGGTCCTCGCTAATCTCATAACTGATGGTAGGGTTTACCATTGCAACTCCCTGGTGCAGAGCCATTACCTTAAGTTTTGCCTTTTTGCCGGTGGAGTAGACTGCATCGGAATCGTCGGGAATAAGGATCACCTGAATCTTCTGCTGGCGGGGCTGCGCCATTGCTGTTGCCAATGCCAGGATTGACAGTGCTATAAGTGTGAAAACTCTTCTCATCATTTTATGGTTTAATTTACAAAAATAAGAGTAATTTTCTTTTGGCGCAAAGGTGTGGAACCGGAATTGTGCTATCTTTGTGTAGCAATACATTTTTGAGTATGCGTCAAAGGATCATTTATATTGTGTTGCTTCTGTTTATGAGCAGCAGTGCTTTTGCCCAGGAGCATATCCATAATCTGGAACTTCAGCACCACCTGGTGTTCAAGGATACTGTGTTCAGCCGTATAAGACTCATAAGTGGGCAGTTCTCAAAAATGCCTGCAGATTCCGTGCAGTTATACAGGGATGTCTCTTATCCCAAAGTGGTTACCCGCATCGGCCGGTACACAGTGAGTCTCATCTTCTATAATGATCTGTTTGCTGCAGGATATGACAGCTCTTTTGCTGGAACAGCAGTAGATATGCTGGCAACATGTAACGACAATGTCTTCAGTAAGTTGAGATTTACCAGGGATTTTTTTGCTCCCTTTTTTAAGGATGATTTACAGTCACTTTCCAGATATGATATCCGTTCCATAAAGGCAATTGCCATGTATGAAGACCATCTCTGCATAGATGTGATGTTATGTATTCCCGACAGCGACATTGACCTATATTACAGGATCATTTGCAGGGGAGGCAACCTTTTTGACATTGAAGATGTCTGCAGGGAGTATTGGAGTGATGAGGAAGAATAAAGAAAGGATGGTACCAGCTGGGTGACCATCCTTTTTTTCTTACAGTAAACGCCATTCATTTCTTTGGGCAGCTCAGCTTTCTGCCTCATTTGATACCGACATTGCCATAGTCATTGACAGTAGAATGAGACTGAGTATTACTACTGCATACATCTTAATATATGTGAGATAGCTGAAAAATGCTATCCAGAAAATTGAGATGATGATTGGGAGTATCTTCTTTTTCATGGTATGAGGTATTTTGTTTGTTGAATAACAAATATGACACTGTAAAAGTTGTTGTGTATGCGGAACATTTCCTCCATGTTTAGGGGTGAATTCGTGGATGTTTTTCATCTGCGGATCATTTCCTCCACGTTTAGGGGTGAATTCATGGATGTTTTTCATCCGCAGAACATTTCCTCCATGTTTAGGGGTGAATTCATGGATGTTTTGTGAAAAGATTCCCTGAAAATCACAGCATTTTCGGGAGAAATTCCCTGTCGGGAAGAAAATCTGGGAGAAATGGAGAAAAAATTTGGTTAACTCCGCAATTATCACTACTTTCGCGCGCTCAAAATTTTTTTGAGACTATACATATTGTTTAACCCACTAGTAGTTAATTAAATTAAAATGAGTAACGAAACTAAAGTAACTGTTGAGGAGGTAGAGGCTCCAGTAGCAGTTGAGACTAAAAAACGCAAAAGCAACGCATCTGTTGCTATTGACAAATTTGACTGGGATGCATTCGAGCAGGACACTGACTACGGTGTATCTAAAGAGGAAGTTGAGGCAAAATATGCAGAGACCCTTTCTTCAGTAATCGAGAACGAGGTTGTTGAGGGTACTGTAGTAGCTGTAAACAAAAGAGAGGTTCTTGTTAACATTGGTTACAAGAGCGAGGGTATCATCGCTGTAAGTGAGTTCAGATACAATCCTGAGCTAGCAGTTGGTGATAAAGTAGAGGTATATGTAGAGAACGCTGAGGACAAAAAAGGTCAGCTAGTTCTTTCACACAAGAAAGCACGTTCACTTAGATCTTGGGATAGAGTTAACGAGGCATTCGACAAAGATGAGATTGTTAAGGGTTACATCAAATGCCGTACTAAGGGCGGTATGATCGTAGACGTATTTGGAATTGAGGCATTCTTGCCAGGTTCACAGATTGACGTTAAACCTATCCGCGACTACGATGTATTCGTTAACAAGACTATGGAGTTCAAGATTGTTAAAATCAATCATGAGTTCAGAAACGTTGTTGTTTCACACAAAGCACTTATCGAGGCAGAGCTTGAGGCTCAGAAAGCTGATATCATCGGCAAACTTGAGAAAGGTCAGGTTCTTGAGGGTACAGTTAAGAACATCACTTCTTACGGTGTATTCATCGACCTTGGTGGCGTAGACGGTCTAATCCACATCACTGACCTATCATGGGGCAGAATCAACCACCCAGAGGAGATCGTTGCTCTTGACCAGAAGATCAACGTTGTTATCCTAGATTTCGATGATACTAAGAAACGTATCGCTCTAGGTCTAAAACAGCTTAGCGCTCACCCTTGGGATGCTCTAGATGCAAACCTTCAGGTTGGTGACAAAGTTAAAGGTAAAGTAGTTGTTCTTGCTGATTACGGTGCATTCATCGAGATCCAGCCAGGTGTTGAGGGTCTTATCCACGTATCAGAGATGTCTTGGTCTTCTCACCTAAGAAGCGCTCAGGACTTCCTAAAAGTTGGTGACGAGGTTGAGGCTGCTATCCTAACTCTTGACAGAGAGGAGAGAAAGATGTCACTTGGTATCAAACAGCTTAAAGCTGATCCATGGGCTAACATCAGCGAGAAATACCCAGTAGCTTCTAAACACAGCGCAGTTGTTAGAAACTTCACTAACTTTGGCGTATTCGTAGAGCTAGAGGAGGGTGTTGACGGTCTAGTACACATCAGCGACCTATCTTGGACTAAGAAAGTTAAACATCCATCAGAGTTCACTGCAATTGGTGAGAAACTTGAGGTTGTTGTTCTAGAGATCGACGCTGAGAACAGAAGACTAAGCCTAGGTCACAAACAGCTAGAGGAGAACCCTTGGGATGTATTTGAGACTATCTACACTGTAGGTTCAGTTCACGAGGGTACTGTAGTTTCATTCAATGAGAAAGGTGCTGCTGTAGCTCTTGCTCACGGTATTGAGGGTTTTGCTCCTGCTAAAGCTCTTGTAAAAGAGGATGGCACTACTGCTAAAGCTGAGGAGAAACTTGAGTTCAAAGTAGTTGAGTTCAACAAGTCAAACAAAAAAATCGTTCTTTCACACTCAAGAATCGCTGAGGATGTAAAGAAAGAGGTTGAGGCTAAAGAGAACAAAGAGAAGGCTGCTGAGGCTGAGTCAACTCAGAAAGCTGTGAAGAAAATCAAAGCTAACATTGAGAAAACTACTCTTGGTGACATTGATGCTCTTGCAGCTCTAAAAAGCGAGATGGAGAAATCTTCAAAATAATTGATGGAATTTTCATTTCTGACAATGGGGACGGCTTCGGCCCACCCCACTGCCAACCGATACCCAAGCGCTCACGTCCTAACGGTTCGTGAGCGTTTGTTCTTAATAGACTGCGGAGAGGGAACGCAGATGCAATTGCGTAAGTACGGGGTATCGTTTGCCAAAATAGACAACATATTCATTTCCCACCTGCACGGAGACCATGTATTTGGCCTCTTTGGCCTGCTTTCTACCATCTCATTGGGCGGCAGAACAGCAGATCTGCATATCTATGCCCCGGGAGGATTCTCCAAAATGCTCGATTTCTTTATGGAGCAGTTTGGGGAAGGATTGTCATACAAAATTGAATTCCACCCAATCAAATGCACTGAGCCTGTTTTGGTATTTGATTCCCGACAGGTTGAAGTCTATGCATTCCCTCTTGTGCACCGTGTGGAGACATATGGATACCTCTTTAAGGAAAAGATGCCGCAGCGCAATGTGCACAAACACCTTATTGAGGCCCACAACCTTTCTTTATATGAGATAGCCCGTCTTAAAGAGGGGAGTGACATAATAAGGAAAGATACCTTTACAGATGACGACGGTTCGGAGGTTGAGTATGACCAGGTTCTGAAGAATGAAGACCTAACATATCTTCCTTACCAGCCACGTTCATTTGCCTATTGTACAGACACAAAGCCGTTCAAGCGCCTTTCAAACTGGATTAAGGGAGTTGACATGATTTATCATGATTCTACCTATACTTCAGAGTTTGAAGACCTGGCAAAAAAACGTTTCCATTCAACTTCTAAGGGCGCCGCTTGTTGTGCTAAAGAAGCAGAAGCGGGAAAACTGATTCTTGGACATTTCTCAAAGAGATACAAATCTTTGGACCAGATGTTGCAGGAAGCACAGGAGGTTTTCCCAAACACTCTTCTTGCCAATGAAGGAACAAAATTTGAAGTTGAACTGAAGAAATAAATATACTATGCTACGCAAATCTACATCAAGCCTGTTGCTTGCCGTTTCTTTCTGCATGATATCTGTTTTGGCTGTAGCCCAGAAACAGAACAACCTTAACATGCAGGCCAACAAATTGGGTCAGACACTTTACTATATTCAGAAAATGTATCTTGATACGGCCAATATTGAGACACTTGCCAATAAGGCCCTTGCAGCAATGGTAACAGAACTTGATCCTCACTCTTCCTACATAACAAAAGAGGATATCAAGGCTATGGATGAACCTCTTGTTGGAAATTTTGACGGAATAGGTGTAGAATTTGCGCTTATAAATGATACTCTTACCATTAACGCTACTATCCCTGGAGGACCTGCAGAGAAGGTGGGTGTTAGGGCCGGCGACAAGATAGTTTCAGTTGATGATGAGACCATTGCGGGCACTTCCCTTACAATAGAGAGGGTGCACAAATATCTCCGTGGACCAAAAGGGACAAAAGTTAAAGTTGGCGTAGTCCGTAAAGGTGAGCCACAGGTTCTTGAATTTGTAATTACCAGAGACAAGATTCCGTTGAACAGCATTGATTCCTATTATGAGATTAAGGACGGGATTGTATATATCAGACTCACCAGGTTTGCCGCTACATCCTATGATGAACTTCTTAAAGCATTGCAGAGTGTGGCAGTAGAGCCCAAAGGTATTGTCCTTGACTTGAGGGGCAACTCAGGAGGATATCTTGTAACCGCAATCCAGATTGCAAATGAATTCCTTCAGAAAGGAGATCTTATTGTATACACAGAAGGCAGGGCAATGCCAAGGATGGAGGAGTATGCAGACGGCAAGGGAATCCTTCAGAATATCCCAGTAGCAATCCTGATTGATGAAAGTTCTGCATCAGCCAGTGAAATTGTCTCAGGAGCAATCCAGGACCAGGACCGTGGAGTTATTATTGGCCGCAGATCTTTTGGCAAAGGCCTGGTTCAAAGACAGGTTTCTCTTCCCGACGGATCGGCGTTGCGCCTTACCGTAGCCCGATACCACACCCCAAGCGGCAGGGTAATCCAGAGCCCGTACGAGGAAGGCAAGAAAGATGAATACTACATGCAGGTAGTAGAGAGATATGCCAGAGGCGAAAACTTCAACAGGGACAGCATACACCTTGCAGATTCATCTGCCGTTTTCAGAACTCTGAAGCAGGGCAGGGCAGTTTACGGCGGAGGCGGTATCATGCCCGATATCTTTATCCCTCAGGATACCACATTCTATACTCCATTCTATGGCGAAATCCTTAGAAAAGGTTTGCTGACCGATTACATGAACCAGTATTCAGATACCCACAGGGCATCCTTACTTAAGAAATATCCTAAAGTAGATCAGTTTGTTAAGAAATACAATGTCTCAGACGAAGATATTGTTGCATTCCTTGCTTATTGCGCCCAGAAAGGTGTTACACCTGCCGAAGGTGATATGCAAATTTCCGGCGGGCAAATAAGGAAGTACTTTAAAGCATTGATCATCCGCTCAATATACGATTTCAACAGTTTCATTGAGTTCATCAATCAGGATGATAAGGATATCTTAAAGGCTGTTGAAGTCCTTTCCAGGAAGTAATTTCCCCTCCCTGTGTATGAGTATTCTCCCGGTTTTGTGAGGCTTTACAGGACATTTTCCCTGTGCGGCTGAAGTTTCTCCCGGAATTGCTGTTGTTTCCGGGACATTTTCTCTCTGCGGCCGTGGTTTCTCCTGGTTTTGCTGTTGTTTTCGGGACATTTTCTCTCTGTGGCCGTGGTTTCTCCAGGTTTTGCTGTTGTTTCCGGGACATTTTCCCTCTGTGGCTGAAGTTTCTCCCGGAATTGCTGTTGTTTCCGGGACATTTTCCCTGTGCCGGAGTATTTTGTCCACGATATGCCGCCAAAACATGGATGTTTTGCTGCACTGGAGTATTTTGTCCACGAAATGCCGCCCAATCATGGATGTTTTCCATCGCCGGAGTATTTTGTCCACGAAATGCCATCAAAACAAGGATGTTTTGCTGCGCCGGAGTATTTTGTCCACGAAATACTGCCCAAACATGGATGTTTTGCTGCGCCAGAGCGGAGCGGGGATAGGAACGGAGGGGAAGAGTTGATGTACGGGCACAAAAAAAGGGTAAGCTTGATATATCGCACCGCTACAACCGCATACCCTTGCTACCTTCCGGTCCTGGGGGAATTTTGCAGGAGCTGGTCGTATATGACTTACCCGGGCACAAAGGTAGAAAAATTTTTATAATCCCCAAACTTTATTTAGAAACTGCTGAAAGAGAACGGCAGCAGAGCATCTATGGATTCCATTACCTGAATCTTGCCGGCTGAACCAATGATTACGGCTATTGGAGCACCTGCCCTTTTCTGGCTCTCTACCATTACCTGAATGCATGCTGCACAAGGGTATGTTAGAGTGGAGGTCAAAATGCCATTCTGGCTCCCCACAATTGCAATTGCCTTTACCGGAGAAGATGGATAGTTGTGGTGTGCTGCAAACAGGGCAACCCTTTCTGCACAAAGTCCGGATGGCGATGCTGCATTTTCCTGGTTTGATCCGGTTACAATTTCGCCGTTGCCCATAAGTACTGCTGCACCAACATTGAATCCCGAATATGGTGCATATGAAGATTTTGTGGCTTCAATTGCCTTTTCAAGGAGGATTCTGTAATTGTGGGGAAGATCACTTGCAGAATTGTATTCCTTGTAGCTGATGTTGATATCTTTTTCTTCCATAGAGCAACGGTTTTACTGCAAAGATACATTTTATTGTTACCTTTGTTTCATGAGTTACAGAAAATTTTCTTTGCTGCTGCTTTTCATTATTGCAGCTTTTACACTGGGGGCACAGAATCTTACCAGGGAGCAATATATTAAAAAATACAAGGATATTGCCATCAGGCAAATGTACAGGCACAACATTCCTGCAAGTATTATTCTAGCACAGGCATGTCTTGAATCATCCGACGGAAATTCCACTTTGGCAAAGAAGGCCAACAACCATTTTGGTATAAAGTGCCATGACGGATGGAAAGGAAAGAAGATCAGGCACGATGATGATGCAAAAAGGGAGTGTTTCAGAAAATACAAGAATGCAGAGGATTCATTTAATGACCATTCCAATTTCCTCTGTTCCCGTACACGTTACGCTTCGCTGTTTGACCTTCCTTTAACTGATTACAAGGCGTGGGCTCACGGCCTTAAGGCTGCCGGTTATGCTACAAATCCAAAGTATGCACAGTTGCTTATCAATATTATTGAGGAGTATGAACTGTACAAATACGATTCAAAACAGAAATATTCAGAGAAATATAGCAGCAATTTTGCACAGCGCCGTGCAGAAAGGTTGAAGAGTAGGATGGAGAGGTTGAACCGTAAGGCTGCAAAAGCAGCTCTAAGGGCAAATAAAGCCAGTTACAAGTATTATAAGTTTACAGGTTTTACAGAGCTGCAGGATGCTCTTGCACCGGAGCATGAGGTTGTTGCCCCGCAGCAGTCAGTTGAAGGGAATAAGGTACAAAAACAGCCTGAAAATCCTCAGCACAAGCAACAGCAGGATAATGCATATTACCTTGTGAGAAAGGGGGATACCCTGTATTCAATTGCAAGGAAGCATGGCCTTTCCGTAGCAGAAATCCAGAGGCTCAATCCCGGCATTAATGCAAATGATCTGAAAATAGGTACCCGCCTGAAACTTAAATAAATGAAAAAGATAATTATAGGCTCAATTATTGGTGCCATTATAGGCGTTGCAGCAGTTGCAGTTCCAAGATACCTCAATGAGTACAGGAAGAGTGTTGCCAACAAAACAACAGTCTATATTCCGCTGGAAAGCACTTATGGGCAGATGTTGGATTCCATTGCAACTGCAGTGGGAGACATGAAGTCATTCGGCAAGGTTGCCCAAAGGGCTTCGCTTGAAGAAAAGTTCAAACCCGGAAGGTACATTTTTACACCCGACAAAACCAACAAGGATATTGTAAGGACACTGGCTATGGGTTGGGAGAACCCTATGATGCTCACCCTCAGCGGCAATATCAGGGGATTGGAGAAACTGTCGGGATTACTTGGAAAGAAACTGGCTGCCGATTCTGCCGCATTTATGGAGTATTTGTGCAGGGAGGATGTGTGGAAAGGTTGCGGGTTCAACAAGGAGAATTTTATGGGTATGTTCCTTCCAAATACTTATGAGGTTTATTGGACAATCACCCCAGAAAAGTTTGTGGAGAGGATGAAGAAGGAGTATGAAAAGTTCTGGAATACAGAGAGAACCGCAAAAGCTGCCCAGATTGGCCTTACTCCGCAGGAGGTCTCTGTACTTGCTTCAATTGTATGTGAGGAGACCAATTATGGTCCTGAGATGCCAAGGGTTGCGGGAGTGTATATGAACAGGCTGAAGAGAGGGATGAAACTTGATGCAGACCCTACAGTAAAGTTTGCACTTGGAGACCCTACCATAAAGAGAATTCTTTTCAGGCATCTTAACGTAGATTCCCCTTACAATACTTATAAAAACATAGGACTTCCGCCGGGCCCTATAACCATTCCAAGCATTAAAGGAATTGAATCGGTACTTGGGTACGAGAAGCATAATTATTTGTATTTTTGTGCCAGCCCGTCAATGGACGGCACTCACAGGTTTGCCCGAACTCTTGTAGAGCACAACAGGAATGCCAGGGAGTATCAGGCTGTACTCAACAAAATGAAAATTAGATAGATATGAAGATAGCAGTAGGATTATCGGGAGGAGTTGATTCAAGTGTTGCGGCACTTTTGCTCAAACAGGCAGGTCATGATGTGGTTGCGTTGTTCATGCAGAACTGGCATGATACCACCGGTACGCTCCATGGAGATTGTGAATGGGAGGAGGACAGGTTTGTGGCTGAGATGGTTGCCAAAAAGATTGGTATCCCGTTCCATTTTGTGGATTTGAGCGACATCTACCGCCAGAAGGTTGTTGACTATATGTTCAGCGAGTATGAAAAGGGACGTACCCCTAATCCTGATGTGCTCTGCAACAGGGAGATAAAGTTTGATGCTTTCCTCAAATGCGCCCTTGAACTTGGTGTAGACTATGTTGCTACAGGCCACTATTGCAAGAAGGATGAGTTTGTAAATGAGAATGGTGAGAAGATTTACCGTATCCTTGCCGGTGACGACAAGAACAAGGACCAGAGCTATTTCCTTTGCCAGCTTTCACAGGAGCAGCTTTCAAAGGCCCTTTTCCCGATAGGTGACATTGACAAGCCCGAGGTAAGACGACTTGCCAAGGAGGCAGGACTCCCAAGTGCGGAGAAAAAGGATTCCCAGGGAATCTGCTTTGTGGGAAAAGTTGACCTTCCTGTGTTCCTGCAGCAGAAACTCAAGGCCAAGGAGGGAAATGTTGTGGAGATCTTTGCAACAGAGCAGGAGAGGGAGCCGTTTACCCAGCAGGCCCTAAAAGCAGGTGAGTGCGTTGCAGATCTTGAAGGAAATGTAATTCTCACCCCTAATGAGTTGGGCGAGAAATATATAGATTATACTCCCGACGAGTTGCAGAAACTTGCTGCCCCAGCAGCCTATACCCCAGCAGACGGCAAGGTGATTGGAAAACATACCGGTGCCCAATTCTATACCATAGGACAGCGTCGTGGATTGAATATTGGCGGACATAAGGAATCAATCTTCATTATTTCAATTGATATTGAGAACAATATCATTTATGTTGGAGAGGGACATTCGCATCCTGGATTGTACCGTAAAGGGTTGAAGATCAATAATGAGGAGATCCATTGGATAAGGGAAGACCTTGAACTTGCGGTGGGGGAGCGTCGCCGTTATATGGTGCGTATCAGATACCGCCAGCCTCTTCAGCAAGCAACCTTGTACAGGGAGGAAGACGGACTGTACATTGTGTTTGACAAACCGCAGAGAGGCATCTCGGCAGGTCAGTTTGCCGCGTGGTACACCCATGGCGAGGAGGAGATGATTGGAAGCGGTGTTATAAGCCGCTAGAAATCAAGTTTAAGCCCGTCGTAGGCAGGCTGTACATTGCTTGGCAATATTGATTCCAGATGTGCATGAGTGCCAATCTGGTGCGAAAGATGAGTAAGGTAGTTGCGTGGAGCGGCTACCTTTTTTATTATATCAAGAGCCTCCGGCAAAGAGAAGTGGGAAATGTGTTTCTCCTTTCGTACGGTATTGATGATGAAAAGGTCAAGTCCTCTCAGCTTTTTAAATTCCTCTTCTGGTATCCTGCTTCCGTCGGTGATATATGCCATGTTGCCAAACCTGAATCCCAGGATTGGAAGCATGTAGTGGTATACCCTTATTGGGGTGATTGTGAGAGATATGGTATTTCCGTCGGGAAGAATCTTGGAAATAGAGAAAGGATTTTCATCAATTGTGTGCAGTTTGTACTCCGGCACTCCGGGATATTTGTATTCTGCAAAGGCATATGAGTACTCCATTTTGAGGGAGTCCTGTACATTTGTCTCTGCGTAGATGGGAAATGCACTCTTTCGGAAGTAGTTGAATGCACGGATGTCATCCATGCCTCCGGTGTGGTCTTTATGTTGGTGGGTGAGGATAACTGCATCTATATCAGTTATTTTCTCGCGCAGCATCTGCTGGCGGAAATCCGGTCCGCAATCTATGAGTATGCGGAAACCGTCAACCTCTACAAGTGCAGAGGTGCGGAGTCTGTTGTCCTTTGGATTCTCCGATGTGCAGACAGGGCAGCTGCATCCAATCATTGGAACGCCCTGAGATGTTCCTGTACCTAAAAATGTGATTTTTCCCATACTGCAAAGTTAGATATTTTTCCCTACCTTTGCCTTCTATGAGCAAAGGAAAATTATATCTTATTCCGTCTCCTCTTGGAGACAATGACCCTAAGGAGGTAATTCCTTCTTATGTGTTGGATCTGTTGCACAATATCAACCATTATGTGGTTGAAGAGTTCAGGACTGTGAGGAGATATCTCTCAAGAGCAGGCCTGAAAGGGGGCATTGAGCAGCTTCAGATGTATGAACTGAATGAGCACACCCCAATTGCCCAAATTGAGAGTTATGTTAAAATTCTTCTCGATGGCAATGATGTGGGACTCATCTCCGAGGCAGGACTCCCTGCCGTTGCAGACCCGGGTGCACAGCTTGTTGACCTTGCTCACAGACACGGCATTGAGGTTTGTCCTCTTGTAGGACCTTCCTCACTGATGATGGCACTTATGGGCAGCGGCCTCAACGGCCAGTGCTTTGCCTTTACAGGCTATCTCCCAGTAAAGCCCGACGAAAGGAAAGCCAAAATCAAACTGATTGAGAAAGTCTCACAGCAGCTTAAACAGTCTCAAATAATTATTGAGACACCATACCGCAATGGCCAGCTGTTTGCAGACATGCTCTCAACCTGCGCCCCAAAAACCAGAATCTGCGTAGCGGCAGACATAACCCTCCCAACCCAGACAATCATAACAAAATCGGTTGCCGACTGGAAGAAAGCCCCGTTGGAGATTGGCAAAAGGCCATGTGTATTTGTACTATTGGGTTAATATTGAGGAATAATTTGAAAATGTATAAAAATTGAGAAGTATTAAAAATGGAGGACCTCATTCGACGGTTGCGAGTTATTTCGTAGTGAAACGGAGAAATGACGAAGCAGAGGAGACTGTGTCGTCCTTCATTTTTAAATAATTCTCAATATATTTAAACTATTATGGATAGAGTTGAGTTGATAGACATGCATTTCTATGCATATCACGGATGTTTTGAGGAAGAACAGATCATCGGGAATAAATTTCTTGTAAATTTTTGGGCAGAGGCAGACTTAAGCAAACCTGCTACTACCGACAACATAGAAGATGCCCTAAATTATCAGTTGGTATACAACGTGATAAAAGAACAGATGGAGATAAAATCACACCTGTTGGAGCATGTTGCAAGGAGAATCCTTGATGCCGTAAAGGCTCAGTTCCCATACATTGAGCGTGCCCAGGTACAGATCTCAAAACTCAATCCCCCATTGGGAGGCCAGGTATACGCCTCAAGGGTAACCATGAATCTATAAATTGAATTGGCAAACAAGAGAATATGACAAACAAGACAGTAGCATTTGTAACATTAGGGTGTAAACTTAACTTTTCAGAAACTTCCACTATTGCCCAGCAGTTTCTCGACAACGGTTACGTGAAGGTTGCGCAGAACAAGCCTGCAGATATTTATGTGATAAATACCTGCAGTGTAACTGAACATGCCGACAAAAAATGCCGTCAGGCCATAAGGAAGCTCCACAAGCAGAACCCTGATGCAATTATTGCAGTTACAGGTTGCTATGCCCAGCTGAAACCAGCAGAGATTATGGCAATTGAGGGTGTTGATCTTGTAGTAGGTGCAGACCGTAAAGGTGATGTGTTCCAGTTGGTAAGTGAACTCCCAGCAAAACAGGGCAGTGCCCGTTCATACTCTTGTGCCATAAACGAAGTTGAAACAATTTTCCCAGCATTTTCAAGTGGTGAGAGAACCCGCTCTTTCCTTAAAGTACAGGACGGTTGCAACTACCATTGCTCATACTGTACCATTCCACTGGCCCGAGGCAAGAGCCGTAACCTTCCAATCTCAGTATTGGTAGAAGAGGCCAAAGCCATTGCAGCTAAAGGAATTAAGGAGATAGTCCTTACAGGTGTAAATACCGGAGATTACGGACGTACAACAGGAGAAGACTTTCTGGATCTTCTTAAAGCTTTGAACGAGGTTGAAGGAATTGAGAGATACCGTATCTCTTCAATTGAACCAAACCTTTTGCGCGAGGATATTATAGAGTGGATTGCCAGTGGTAACAAATTCCAGAACCATTTCCACATTCCTCTTCAGTGCGGCTCAGATGCTGTACTTAAAGTAATGCGCCGCCGCTATACCACAGCAATGTTTGCTGAAAAGATTGAGATGGTCCGCCGCATTATGGGAGATGTTTTCTTTGGAATTGATGTAATTGTAGGCTTCCCGGGTGAGACCGACGAGGAGTTTGAAAAATGCTACAACTTCCTGAAAAACACCATCAAACCAGCATTCATCCATGTGTTCCCTTACTCCCGACGGGCCAATACTCCTGCGGCTGAAATGCCTGACCAGGTACACGAGGCAACCAAGACCGCAAGGGTAGAGGCGTTGACAAAACTCTCGGACCTGTTGCACGAAGAGTATGTTGCAAGACATAAAAATACCACCCAATGGGTGTTATTTGAGTCAACCCAAAAAGGTGGTATGATGTATGGTTATACCGGCAACTACATCCGTGTGGAGAGGCCGTATGACAAATCAAAGATTGGCAATATCTGCGAGGAAACGATTTAATTTACTCCAAATTCATTTCCACTTCATAAGTGCTTACCTCGTGTTTGCCTTCCCTGATTGAGTGCAATTCACCAACGCAGTATCCTGGCCAACCTGTTTCTGTGTGTACTTTTACAAAAGTAAGCAGATATAACTGGTAGTCACCGAACATTTCTGCAGTGATTTCATTTGCCTTGTCGGGGAACATTTTCTTTGCTGCTTCAACCAATCCTGCCTTAAGCTGGTCTGAGTTGTAAAGTTTGGCCATATTTATCCCAACCCAAGAGGATTCTGGATCACATTGTGAGATTGCAAACATGTTTTCTACCTTAAGCAATGTGTTTGCAAGTACCGGGTTTGATTCCTCAGTTTCAGATCTGTACCTTTTCCCTATATCAAGTTTGGTCCCGTGGAAACTGAATAGTGTAAGTATCTCTTCATAAGCCTTGTATACTGTATTTTCATTGCTGTATGCCTGCAGGATTGAATTGAGTACCTGATTCACCATTTCTGAAAATTGCTGTTTCTGCTCATCAGTTAGACCGGCAGTCATCCCGTCAATCTCCTTTTTGCAGTCTTCCACAACAATCTTAAGCCCTTCTGTAATCTGTTGCCTTATCTGCTCCATATTGTCAATCCCGGTAATTGTGCCGTATTGGTCGGTATTGAATACAACAGGAACAGTCACATCTTCAAGGTGTTTGTAGATGATTTTTGTTATTGGATTGTCGGGATCCATACCAAGAACTGCCATCTCCTGGATACATTTCAGTTTATATCCTGTTCCGGTACTGTCGGTAACTTCTATTGTGTATTTTGTAAAGTTGTCGTACAACTTTGTTGTATCTCCGTTTTCCACCACATATTTGGAGTAGTTTACATCGTATGTGTATTTATCTCCCTTTTCCCAATATGCAACTACCTGTACAGTTGAATCCTGTAGGTTGATTTGCGCCATGGCCTGTGATGCAAACAGGGCCATTATCAGTAATGCGAAAATTTTTTTCATTAGATTTATGTTTATTGTTTATGTAAATTTAGGAAGAATAATTGTATTTCTGATACTTTTATTTAACTTTGCAATAATAGTAACGTTATAACGATAGTTGAAAGAGATGTTATGATTCTTTATCATGGGTCAGATAAAATAATCAAGTCGCCTGCGTTTGGTGTAGGAAATCCAAAAAATGATTATGGATTGGGTTTCTATTGCACCGAACATTTGGATTTGGCTAAAGAATGGGCTTGTTCTGAAGGTAGAGATGGATTTGCCAATATGTACACATTAAATTTGGAAGACTTGAAAGTTCTTGATCTTCAAAGTGATGATTATCATATTCTTAATTGGCTTGCAATTCTTTTGCAGAACAGAACTTTTGTTCTGAAAAACGGTTTACCGGCAGAAGCGCACAACTATATTCTTGAAAATTTCCTACCCAGTTATCGGGATTATGATGTTATCAGAGGTTATAGGGCTGATGATTCTTATTTTGCTTTTACACAGGATTTTATCAATAATACAATTTCTTTAAGGCAACTGCGCAAGGCTATGTATTTGGGCAAATTGGGTGAGCAGATTGTAATTAAAAGCAAGAGAGCATTTTCTTACCTCAAATTTGAGAAGCCAATTGTAGCGGCAAATGAGGTTTACTATCCTAATAAAGTTGCCAGGGACAGGAGTGCAAGAAATGCATTCAGGATTGAAAAAACTTTAACTCCTGTAATTGATGATGTCTATATTATTGATATAATCAGAAACGGTTGGAAGAATGATGATACACGCTTACGATGAAATATATCTTGAGGATGCAATGAATAATTTTGCTGTAATGCTGGATTATGGTTCTCAAGCCTATGAAGGTGATATTGAAGAGTTTTACGAATCATTTCTTGCTTCTGATGTTGCATGTCAGTTTGAAAAGGGCAATCCGCAATATATTGCAGGTCTGTCGGGAATAGAATTGGCAGAAACTGTTTTTGTGTATCAGAAGGTCAATTCTCATGAAGTGGACTATCTTCCCGACAATTATTCAGATGTTTATTGGGCTGGTTGGGCATTGGCGTATTTCCAATGGGTGAGTAATTTTTCTTTCTCTTTTATCCAAAAATCCGGACTGACTCTTAAACGGGTTTTGCAAATGTACAGTACATTTCATGAAGCTGATATATCAAAGTTTGTTGAAGCAGCTTATGAAATAATTGGGAAAGCACGTTCAGCTGCTCACAATATTTTAAAGAGTTTACGTAAAAATGCCGGGTTTACACAGCAGGAACTGGCAACACGTTCCGGTGTTTCTTTGCGTATGATTAGAGCGTATGAACAAGGAGCCCAAGACCTTGGAAAGGCTGAGGCCAGAACTTTACTTAATTTGGCTACAGTTTTGGGTTGTTCTCCCGAGACTCTGCTTTACTGATTATTTTCAGAAAATATCTTCACTGCACAATTGATTCCGTCCATGGCGGATGAGACTATTCCTCCTGCGTAGCCTGCACCTTCTCCGCAAGGGTAGATGCCAGGAAGGGATACGTGCTGCAGGGTTTCCTTGTCTCTTGGAATCCTTACCGGTGATGATGTGCGGGACTCAACAGCCAGCAAAAGGGCCTTGTTGGTGTAGTAGCCGCGCATCTTCTTGTTGAACTCGGGGAATGCCTTCTGCAGGCGGGTTGCTACAAACGGAGGCAGCAGCTCATGGAGTGGGGCAGGGTAGGCTCCCGGCTTGTATGATGTCTCAGGAAGGTCTTTTGAAACTATGCCGCGGCAGAAGTCTTCCATTCTTTGGGCTGGAGCCATTATGCTGTTGCTGTTTGCAAACAGTTTGCGCTCAACATCCTGCTGGAATCTCAATACCTGAAGCGGCCCGTGTTCTGCATATTCCGGAACATCCTCTGGATTTACCTGTACTACTACACCTGCGTTGGCCCATTTTGAGTTGCGGGCAGAATTGCTCATTCCGTTCAATACCATTTCACCTTCTGATGTTGCAGCCGGTACAAGGATTCCTCCAGGACACATGCAGAATGAAAATACTCCCCTGCCATCTACTTGTGCTACAAGAGAATACTCTGCTGTAGGCAAGTATGGCTGGTATTTTCCGTGGTACTGGATGTTGTTTATCAACGATTGCGGATGCTCCACTCGCACTCCAAGTGCAAAACCTTTTGGCTCAATTGTCCACCCTTTGGCGTTGAACAATTCATAGATGTCCCTTGCCGAGTGGCCTGTTGCAAGTATGATATTTTTAGCGGAGTATATTTTTCTTCCCGACGAATCACCATCGGGAAGATTTACCTCTTCCACAACGGCATCCCATTTATCACCGCTGCGCACAAAGTCAACTACGTGTGAATTGAAATGCACCTCACCTCCGTGTTCAATTACACAGTTGCGCATGTTTTCTATTACACGGGGAAGTTTGTCGCTCCCTATGTGGGCATGGGATTCTATCAATATTGAAGGGTCTGCTCCAAAGTGTACAAAAAGGTGTAGTATTTCCCTTATGTCACCTTTTTTGGTTGAGCGGGTGTAGAGTTTTCCGTCTGAGAAGGTACCTGCGCCTCCCTCTCCAAAGCAGTAGTTGGAATTGGGGTTCACTTTCTGCTCGCGGGAGAGTTTTGCCATGTCAAATTTGCGCTGGTGCACATCTTTTCCGCGCTCAAGAACAATTGGCTTCAGGCCAAGCTGTACAAGTTTCAATGCTGCAAAAAGGCCTGCAGGGCCGCATCCTACAATAATTACAGGCTCAGCGTCATGAACATCTTTAAATTCTGCAAGTTTGTATGGCTCAATTGGTTCCATTCCTCTTAGCGCCACATTTACCCTATATCTGAATTTGATGTCTCCGCCGCGGGCATCCAAAGAGCGTTTCCTTACCTCGTGAGAGATTACTGCGCCCGGACGGGCCCTCAATGCCTTTTCACATGCGGCAATTATATCCTTGTCTGTAGGATTGAACTTTGCAGGAAATACAACTTCTACCTCTTTCATAAACTGCTGGTTAAAAGGGTGTATTGTGCCACCCGTTATTTCATGTCAGCTGCCCTTGAAATTGGGGCTGCATCTATTGGACATGTCATGCCAAGGCGGAATTTGCACAATCCGCTCATTGCAATCATTGCTGCGTTGTCTGTTGTGAACTTGAATTCAGGGATGAATGTTGTCCAGCCTCTCTTTACACCTTCATTGTATATTCTTTCCCTCAGACCGGAGTTTGCAGATACTCCACCTCCAATGGTAATCTGCTTGATTCCTGTCTCTTTTACTGCTTTAACAAGTTTGTCGAGAAGAATGTCAATGAGATGTTTCTGGAAGGATGCACATATGTCTGCCTTATTCTCCTCAATGAAGTTCTGGTTCTCTTTAAGCTGGTCTCTGAGGAAATAAAGTAAAGATGTTTTAATTCCGCTGAAACTGTAGTCGAGTCCCTGAATATGAGGTTTTGAGAATTTGAAACGGTTAGCGTCACCCTCTTTTGCAAGTTTGTCCACTATTGGACCTCCAGGGTAGCCGAGTCCCATCATTTTGGCGCATTTGTCAAATGCCTCGCCTACGGCATCGTCTATAGTGTGTCCTATTACCTCAAAGTTAAGGTAATCAGTTACTTTTACTATCTGTGTATGACCGCCGGAAACAAGCAGTGAAAGGAATGGAAACTCTGGAGACCTGTTCTCCTTGCCCTCTTCTTTAAGGAAGTGCGAAAGGATATGTCCCTGAAGGTGGTTAACCTCTACAAGCGGTTTTCCGGTGGAGATAGAGAGTCCTTTGGCAAAGGATGTACCTACAAGAAGAGATCCTAAAAGACCTGGGCCTCTTGTAAATGCAATGGCATCTATATCATCCATTGTTACTCCGGCCTTTTTCAAAGCCTGGTCAACAACAGGGAGGATGTTCTGCTGGTGTGCCCGTGATGCAAGCTCCGGAATAACACCGCCATAATTTCTGTGAACTTCCTGGCTTGCCATTACGTTTGATAGAAGATATTCATCCCTGATTACTGCAGCGGATGTATCATCGCATGAAGACTCAATACCTAAAATTAAATAGCTCATAAAGATTTTAATATAATTGCAAATCTACTCAGTTTTTTTGATTAAATTTGCTATTTGGGTATACATAACGGAGATTTTTTATCAAAAAGTTTGTAAAAATATTGGTTGCACTGTTTGCTCTGCTTGTTTCACTACAGGTAGCAGCAATTATTGTCATTCAGTTTCCAATAATACAGACTTCTCTGGCCCAGAAATTCGTATCCAAAGCATCAGATAGGATTGAAGGTGAGATTTCTATAGGTAAAGTTTACTACCTTTTCTTCAATAAATTGATTATTACGGATATATCCATAGTTTCCAAAGAGAGTACCCCATTTCTTGATTCTCTTGAGACCAATTTCGGATATACTGATACATTGTTGTTATGTAATAAACTGTCGGTAAACCTTGATGTTACAGACTTTTTCCAAGGCAAGGTTAAATTAAATAAGATTGTTGTTGACGGCGGTGAATTCAACCTTCAGACTGAAGCCGACAGAAGGTCTAATCTCGACAGGATATTCAAGATTCAAAAAAAAGAGAAGAAAGATACTGCAAACGGTCTTCCTGCTTTGCTTGCCAATACAGTAAAGGTTAAGGACTTCAGGTTTACAATGAAGAACCATACCAGGTACCGTTTTAAAGGTAATAATATAATCAACTTTGCAGATTTGGATGTAAGGAACATAAACATCAATATCAGTGATGTGCATCTTAAGTCTGATACACTTTATGCTTGTATCAATAATATTCAAGGAACAGACAAGAGCGGAATGGCACTTGTAAACCTTCAGGGAAATGCCAGGGTGAGCAGTACTGAGGCTTTTGTCAGTGATTTCTATCTGCAGGATTGCTTTTCCACAATCAGCTCCAGGTATTTCTATATGAAATATGATTCACCCAAAGATTTGTCAGAGTTTACACAGAAGGTGAAATTGGGGCTTGATATGCATAATTCATATCTTAATTTCAAGAGTATTGGAAAGATTGCCCCTTCATTGGCAGAGAGTTCGCTTGCCTTTTATATAAATGGGGCCATATCCGGTCCAGTACGTGACCTTTCAACTAAAGGTCTTGTAGTTACATCAGAAACAGGTCATTCATTTCTTGAGATAGATGCCAGGATTACAGGGCTTCCTAAAGTTGCCAGTACCATGGCTGTTGCTACAATTTATAACAGTTCAACAACTTTCAACGATATTGCAAATATTGTAGCATCTGTCAATTCTACCAGAAAGAACAAGGTGCTTGCCTCTTTGGCTCCAGGTACCGGTTTCAGCTATAAAGGTACTCTTACGGGAATGCTTACCGATTTTGTTATAGACGGAACGGTAACATCACCTGTAGGCAGTTCAGATGTAGATCTTCTGTTCAGGGTAGAGGAGAAGATCGGTACCAGGTTCAATGGATTCATAGATGTTGACAATGTCAATCTTGGCCATATTTTGAATAAGGGAATCCTTGGAGAGACTTCTGCAAGTGCCACATTGGATGTATTGTTTAAAAGGAGAGGTGGAATTGATCTTGCTGTTGATTCGCTCAACATAGACAATTTCTTCTTCTACGGCTATAATTATTCCCAGATTCAGGGAAAAGGAGTTTTTGAGGATGGAATCTTTACAGGTGAAATACTCTCAAATGACCCTAACTTCAAGTTTGCCTATAATGGAATGGCTTCCCTTAAAGGTTCTCCACTCAACGGAAGTGAGTATGATTTCTCTGCAGAACTTGCATATGCCAATCTGGCCGCATTGAATTTTGATATGTCAAGCAATGTGTCTGAAATGTCATTCAAATCAGATGTTGAGCTTCTGGCAAACAATGAAAATTCAATCACAGGCAATTTGAGGTTGGAAGATTTTCAGTTCAAGTCTGACAAAGGTCAGTACAAGGCCAATAATATTGACCTTAAACTGCTCAATTCAAGCAATGTGCATACTGCAACCCTTGATGCTCCATTTGCAAGAATGGAATATTCCGGACCTGTGCCTGCAGATTTGTTTGTGAAGAAATTCATTGATCTTGCTGTATTGTCAAAGGCAGACAATATGTTTGACAGGGATACCTCCATAACCTACAGGTCTGGAATCTATAATTTCTCGCTCAAGACTCTCAAAACCAGGACCCTTCTTGATATTGCAGTACCGGGTTTGTATATTGAGGATGGTACAAGCCTTAAAGTTTTTATTGACAGGGATGACAATCTTACCTGCTCATTGCTGTCGGGAAGACTTGCAATGGGTTCACATTACCTCAAAGGTATAAATCTTGCTTTGGGCACATCTGCAGACACAACTGATGCAAGACTCTTTTCAGATGAGGTCCATATTGCCGGAATGACAATTGACAGCACTTCCATTGACCTTAGTGCTTCCAATAATGTTCTGGATGCAGGGTTTGTTTTCAGAAACGATTCTACTGAGAACAACAGTGCAAATATTCATACCAATGTAAAGTTTGGGGAGGGGAAAAATATCCTGCTCAATATTCTCAGCGGTTCCAACATTAGCCTTGAGGGGGAGAAATGGAATTTTACACCTGCACAGATAGCTTACAATGACAGTACCATTGTTGTAAATGATTTCAATATTGTAAATTCCAACCAGAAGTTCTCATTGAACGGCAATGTGAGCAAGTACAGTGCAGATACCCTCAACTTTGGTCTCGACAATTTCAATGTGGGTATTTTCAACCTTTTCTTGCGGAGGGCTTTTGATGTTCAGGGAAATTTCTCGGGAAATGGAGTTGTTTCAGACCTCTACAGGGCACCTAAAGTGTTCTTCAACATTGAAGGTTCAGACGTTTATGTATACAGAAATAAGGTTGGAAACCTTAAGATGATGAGCAGATGGAACGATTGGGATAAAGAACTCAACCTTTTCATAAAATCTAGCCTTGATGACAAGATTACCCTTAATGCCAACGGATTCTACAGGCCTGAGGACTCATATCTGAATCTGAATGCATCTTTGGAAGATCTGTCTGTTGGTTATTTTGAGCCTTTCCTTTCAGATATCATTTCCCGCTCCAGCGGAAGCATGTCGGGAGAGCTGAAACTTTCCGGTCCACTCAACAGACTTTCATTGACTGGTGAAGACTGCAGGTTCAACAATTTGAATTTCAAACTTAATTTTACCCAGGTGCCATATACTGTAAATGGTCCGTTTGAACTTAACGAGAGGGGAATCTTTTTTACAGATCTTGCAGTTACAGACAGGTTCGGTTCCAAGGGAAAGATGAGCGGCAAGTTCGGCTACAATTATTTCAGGGACCTTCATCTTGATACTAAAGTCACTTTTACAAACTTCCAGTGTCTTGATACTCGCGAGACCGACAATGAATATTTCTATGGCCAGGCCTTTGCAACCGGTTCTGTACATCTGAAAGGTCCTCTTGAGAAGATAAATATAGATATTGATGTGGTTTCCAACAAGAATACCTCAATACATATTCCTTTACAGAACTCGGCAACCGCTTCGCAAACCAACCTGCTCACTTTTGTTGAACCTTATAAGGAGCGCAAAGTGGATGTATATGATTCATTGCAGACCCTTAAGGCCAATCTTGTAAACAAATCCACTGAGCTTAGTGTGAATGTAGATGCCAGAATAACGCCGGATGCAGAGGTGATGATTGAGATTGACAAGAGTGTGGGGGATGTGATAAAGGCCCGTGGTAACGGTGTCATAGACTTTAATATTAATCCGACTCGTGACATTTTTGACCTTTATGGTGATTACCACGTAACTGACGGAAGCTATAAATTTGTCCTTGCAGGAATTGCTTCAAGGGATTTCTTTTTGCAGCCAGGTGGAACCATCAACTTCAATGGAGACATAACCAATACTACATTGGACCTTGATGCTGTCTATACCACAAAAACAAACATAAATACACTTATTGCAGACACCAGTAGTGTTACAACAAGACGAACAGTGAACTGCATTATTGGAATGAACGGCAAAATGATGAACCCCGAGCTGAACTTTAAGATAGATATCCCAGACCTTGATCCTACAACCAAGATAAGGGTTGAAAGTGCATTCAATACTCAGGGCAAGATTCAGAAACAGTTTATGGCATTGCTTGTGACAGGCAATTTTATTCCCGACGACCAGAGCGGCATTGCCAACAACTCATCCATGTGGTATTCAAATGCCTCCGAGATGTTGAGCAACCAGATAAGCAACATTTTCCACCAATTGGGTATCCCAGTAGATCTGGGCCTTGAGTATCAGCCTGGAGAGAAAGGTACTACCGATATTTTTGATGTGGCAGTATCCACCCAGCTGTTCAACAACAGGGTAGTGATAAACGGAAATATAGGCAATGATCCTTATGCGCATAGCGACAGGAGTGTGATAGGCAACCTTGATGTGCAGATAAAGCTCGACAATTCCGGAAATGTGCGCCTTGATCTTTTCTCACATGCCGAGGACAAATATTCTGCCTATAATGATGCCGAGAACAGCCAGCGAAGCGGTGTGGGTATCGTTTACCAGAAAGAGTTCAATTCCTTCAAAGATCTGTTCAGAGGAAAATCCAAAGCACAGAAAGCTTACGAGAAGCAGGAGCGGGAGAAACGTAAAGCAGCAAAAAAACTACCACAAGAGTAACTTTTTGCCCATTGGGACGGCGCCCTAATGGGCACTTTAAAAAAAAATCCCTGCGGGAACAATTTCCAGCAGGGATTCAATTTATCTGTCAATGATATTAGTGGCATCCGCCGCAACCGCATGATGAGCAGTCTGAACCGCAGCTGTCGCCGCAAGAGTGCTGTACTTTCTCATTGAAAAGGCCGTTTGTAAGCTCGGTCTCAGTAGCCTCTCTGATAGCCTCAACTTTACCGGTGAAGTGTAGTGCAGCACCAGCAAGTGGGTGGTTGAAGTTCATTACAACTGTATCAGCCTTAACCTCGTCAATTGCACCGTTAAGTCTGTTGCCCTCAGAGTCCATCATAGGAAGAACATTGCCTGGAGTTAGAAGGCCGTCCTCAATCTTGCCGTCAATCTCAAATAGTTTTTTAGGAAGCTCAACAATTGCATCCTCATTCACTCTGCCGTATCCCTCATCCTCAGTAAGGGTGAACTCAAATGTGTCACCAACTTTCTTGCCTGCAATGTACTCCTCAAATTTAGGAAGAAGGTAGCCGGTACCAAAGATGAACATCATAGGTTTCTCGGCAGTTACTGTCTCAATCACGTCGCCATCAACTTCCAAAGTATATGATAACGAAACAACTTTGTTTAGATTAATTTCCATATTTGTTAAATTTTTAATTGTTATTCAATTTTTAAAGCATGCAAATTTGCTGCATTTTTTCCATTATTTCAAATTTTTGCCCCTTACCGGCTTCCCGAATCTGGTAATTTTATATCCTATTGCCGCTATTGCCAAAGAAACAAATGGAGACAACAGGTTAAAGAAGCAGTAAGGTAGATAAGCAAGGGTAGGGATTCCCAACACACTGCTCTGCATGGCTGCACATGAATTCCAAGGAACCAGTACAGAAGTTACAGTTGCAGAATCTTCCAATGAGCGGCTCAACAGCTGCGGTTCATATCCCTCTTTTTTATATATGTCTGCAAACATCTTGCCCGGAAGGATGATTGACATATACTGGTCTGAAAGGGTAAGGTTACTGATGATACAGGTTCCAAGTGTGCTTCCAACCAAAGATGTGTGACCTTTAATCATCTTAACCATCTTCTCTGTAATAGCATCGAGGTATCCGCCAGCTTCCATTACACCACCAAAGGCACATACACACATTATAAGCCATACGGTATTGAGCATTCCTGCCATTCCACTGGTAGAGGCCAGCTCGGTAAGCATTGCACTCTCAGTTGTAATGTCCAAAGGCATTGACATTATTTTGAGCGGTGCATAGATGAAGGTCTGAACAGAATCCACTGCGTATGGTGTTATCTGTGAAATAATCTGCGGCTGTACAAACACTGCAATGATTGAACTTACAATTGCAGAGATGAACAGTGTGAGGAACGCAGGCATTTTCTTGTAGATCATAAAAATGGTTGCAGCTGGAATAAGCAGAAGCCAAAGCGAAACGTTGAATGTATTCTCAATCATTGCGCATTCTGTGGCCACATCAAGGTTTGATGTAGTTGGAACGGCAAATCCCGCAATAGCAAAAATCACTGCACAAATTATAACAGTTGGAATGTTGGTAATGAGCATATACTTGATATGCTTGTACAAATCAACTCCAGAGATGCTTGCAGCAAGGTTTGTAGTATCTGACAAAGGTGAAATCTTATCTCCGAAATATGCTCCCGATATAATTGCACCAGCCAGCCATCCGCTGTTGAATCCCATAATCTCACCGGCACTCAGCATGGCAATACCAATTGTACCAATGGTGGTCCATGAACTTCCCAAAATAAGGGAAATCAATGCAGTGAAGATGAAAATCACCAACAGGAATATTGAAGGATTGATCAACTGAAGTCCATAATAAATCAAAGTTGGCACTACTCCCGACAGCATCCAGGCAGAGGTAAGTGCTCCAATTGAGAGCAGGATGAAGAATACTCCACCGGATTTGCTGAAGTTGTCGGCAATTCCGGCCTCAATTTTCTCCCAGCTGATGCCAAGTCTTGTCATTGCAATGAGCGCACCGGTAAGTGCACCACCCAAAAGTGCAATCTGGGATGGACCGCTTGTAAGTTCATCCCCAAACAGTATTGAACCTATTACAATGAGTGCTACCAGCACAACCATTGGCAGCAGTGATAATACTAAAGAAGGTTTTTTCATATCAAATTCCAGTAAAATCTACGTTTTCAAATGCAAGTGAAGGAATGAGCCACCTTGAACATGTTCTGGCATCATTTCCTACAAGAGCAAGATTATTCCACAAAGATACTATATTGCCGGTAATGTTCATTTCCCTTACCGGAAATAAAATCTCACCGTTCTCAAAATAAAATCCCTCAATTCCATATGAGAAATCTCCGGTAAGTCCGTTGCAGTTGCCACCGTTGAATCCGGTTACCAGTACACCTTTGCCCATTATTTTTATCATATCCTTATAGGTGAGGTTTCTGTGCTCAGGTGCAAACTCATCCAGTGAAAAATATGGAACAGAAGCGCTCTCAACGGTTGGATCGCACTCCATCTTGTTGGCAGAGTATGTATTTATGTAGTATGTATCCACTACACCGTTGCGGATGATGTCCATGGGTTTTGTAGCAAGGCCGTCACCGTCAAAGTAACGGCTGCCGCTCATTCCCTTCCAGTGTGGATTATCAAGCAGCGTCATCTTTTCAGAAAATACTTTCTCTCCCTTTTTGTTCAGAAGGAATGAGTTCCTCTGCTGGATGTTGCTTCCGTTGAGAGCCTGGAAAATAGGGGATACGAGCCTGCTTGCACTGCTGTTGTCTACAATCATGTTCATCTTTCCACCCTCAATTTCCTTTGGGTTAAGTTTTGCAAGAGCCCTTTCAAGGGCCTTTACACCGCATCCTTGAAAGTTTAAATCTTTGTAGTGCAGAGCAGATTCATACCACCATGATTCGCTTCTGGCTTTGCCTCTCCCTTTTACAGAACATTCTGCACTAACTGTAAAGTTGCTTTGCAGCATATCTCCCTCAAAGCCTTGTGAATCTATCATATACTGGTACTCAAGCATGTCTCCGTATTCTGTGTTAACAGAGACAATTTTCTTGTTTTTACCATAAATCTCCTCCATTACTTCAAAAGCAATCTCCTTTTTCCTCTGGGGGTCCATCTCAAGGATATATGGATCATATTGGTCAAGATCATCATCCTCTCCGTGCCAGCAAAGTTCCTTTGGAGGAAGTGCACGGGCACTGTCGGGAGTAAGATAGGCATTTGTGGCCATGGCCTGTTTTATGAAAAGTTCAAGCTCTTCCTTGTTCAGGCGGTTAGTGGAGTAGGCACCGTAGCGTTCATTTGATATTATCTGTATGTACAGGTTGCGGTCGTTGGCATTCTGAAGATTCTCCAGATTGCCGTCCAAGGCTGAGAATGAGTTCTGTATGCCAAAGTTCATGGTAATGCGGCAAGCCTGGGCTCCCAGTTTCATCACTGTGTCCAATGCCCTCTGGGCTGCCTCCACCTCAAACGAGTTGTCTATTTTGTTGGTTCTCATGCTAGTTGCTTCCTCCTACAATCAGTTTTTTTACAAGAATGCTTGGCATGCCACAAGATACAGGAATATATTGCCCTTTTCCGCAAGTCCAGGTTGCATTCTCCATCCTTGAATTGTTTGCTACAGCGGTAATGTCCTCCAATGCCTTTGGCCCGTTGCCAATGATGTTCACGTCTTTAATAGGCTGAGTCAGTTTTCCTTTCTCAATAAGATATCCGCTCTTTACAAAAAACGTAAAATCCCCTTCGCCAATCTGCACCTGTCCGTTACTGAAGTTGTCTACGTAGATGCCTTTTTTTACCTGTGAAATCAGTTCCTCTTCAGTGCAGTTGCCGTTCTCCATGTAGGTTGCCCTCATACGTGGAATCGGCTTATATCTGAAAGATTCCCTGCGGCCGTTTCCAGTAGGGGATACTCCGTAGAATTTGGCACTTATGCGGTCATGCAGATATGAATTGAGGATACCGTCCTTAACCAGATAAGTTTTTTGGCCCGGGATACCTTCATCATCAAAGTTGCAGCTTCCGCGGTTGCCGCTCAAAGTTCCGTCATCCACAATGTTTATATTGCTGTTGCATACCTGTTGTCCCATCATATCAGAGAAAATTGATGTCCCCTTCCTGTTGAAGTCTGCCTCAAAAGCGTGTCCTACAGCTTCATGCAACAGGATTCCGCTTCCACCTGCACCCATTACAACCGGCATTGCACCGCCCTTGGGCTGTGACGCCTCAAACAGGAATGCTGTCTTGGATGTAACCTCAGAGGCTATCTCCTTCATCAGTTCCTCAGTAAGCATCTCAAATCCCATCCTGAAACTCCTTGAAACGCCGCTGGTCTCGCTTCTCCCTTTTCCGTCTTCCATTACACAGTTTGCCACTACATTTATCATTGGACGCTCATCTGTATAAGCTTCTCCATTTGAGTTGTAGAACAGTACCAGTGTGTTTGAGTCTGCAATCTTCCCTATAACTTTAACAGTCTTGTTGTCCTTTGAGAAGATCTTCTCATTGAGCATCTGCAGATATGGTATCTTGTAATCTATATTTGTTTCCTCCCAGTTCTTCCCGATAGGGTAAAGATTGTCACTTTTGAGAATCTTGGTTTCTGGGGTAACCTTAAGTGTTGCAGTTGCCTCATCAGCAATCTGGGCTGCAGTAAGAGCCGCCTTTTTCATAAGTGGCATGGTGGTTATCTCTGAATAGGCATATCCGGTTTTCTCACCTTTTACAACCCTTATACCTACACCATAATCTATATGGGTTCCGGCTGCATTAACCTCACCGTCCCTGAGCGTAACCTCGTTGATTACCGAGTGCTCAAAGAAAAGGTCGGCATATTCACCCCCCTTTGAGAGTGCTGTAGAAATGAGCTCCCTCAGGTTCTCCTCAGTAACCCCAAAGAAGCTCATGTATTTATTGTAATTTGTCATTATATGGTCAGTTTGACCTTTGTGACGACGTCAAAAAGGTCAAAAAATAATTAGTCAATCTTTTTAAGAAGAATCTGGTCTACAAGCTCGCCCTGTGTAGCAGTGTGGGTGTATTTGATTTTCTTGCCACCCTTGTGGTTTATTTCGCCTACTTTAATCCACTCATTTTCACCCTCATTGCTCTTTTTGAGGTTGTCGCCAACAGCCCATTTGTATACTTCATATTTGCCGGCAGGAATCTCAACACCCTCTTTTTTGCCGTTGAATGTATATTTCACGGCAGCATTCTTGCCTGTAGCTTTAAGATAACTCTCACCAAAGTAGAATTTGCTGTGGTCTGTCATTGTTTCAAAACCACCTTTATTTGCAGGCTCACCAATTATAATTCTGTATGGTGCACCCTCCTGAAGGTAGTCTCCAAGTGCAAGCACGTTGTAGTCTGCAAATTTCTGAAGGTTCTCAACTGATACCCACTCGCCGGCTTTATTCTGGCTGTAGTATGTATATGGGGTCTCAAATGTTACAGCTAGGGTCTTCTCTCCGCTGTTGTTCCAGAACCATCCCTCGCAATATCTGCTGCCCATCTTTGAGAAGCAAAGGTCACCTTTTGCAAAATATGGGTTGTCGTTTATGGTAAGGTTGGCAAGGAGCATAATGTCTTTGTAGAACTTGTCTGAAGAGGTCTCGGCTGTATGTACCCAATAAGTTGCCTGATGCATGCTTTGTGAGTGCATGTTAAGGAATACGTCAACACCTTTCTCTTTCAGCAGGGTCTGCAGGAATGCCCTCATGTTCTTAACCTCTTTTGTTGTAACTTCTTCCGGATCATCCCAGTTTACCTCCATGTTCACTCCGCTTGAGTTTGAGCGGCTGTTGCCCTCTACTACACCGTCGGGATTAGTGAAAGGAAGGATGTAGAACTCCACGTTCTCCCTCAATGCGTTGGCATAAGGGGTGTCTGATGCAAGCACATCAATCATCCTCTCAAGGTGCCAGGTACCTGGAGTCTCGCTGGTGTGTACGCGGCCATGGATGTACACCACTTTTTTGCCATCCTTGCCATTACGGTTGGTGATTTTCAGTAGAGGCATGTTTCTGCCGTGCTCACTGGTTCCTACAGTACTCAAGTCTACCCAAGGGTTCTTTACCCACTCCTGAATCTTGCCAAGCAGACGGCTGTAAGTATATGGAACATAATATGCTATATATACTTTATCCTGGTTGTATTTCTTAATGATTGTCTTTTCATCTGGAGACTCTGTCTCTGAGAATCGTATCCAGTTCTTGTTGTCGTAGCTGTAGAAAGGTCTTCTTGCATCCGAATTCTTTACATTCAGGATAACCTCCTTGTCTTTGACCCCCTCCATACAGAAGTAGTACCATCTTGCACTTGGGGCAAGGGTAGGGCGGGCAGGGTTTGCCGGGTCAAAACGGCTGTAGAAATTGTAGGTGATGGTCTCGGTTCCGTTTTTGGTCTCCTGTGAAACCAGTTCAACTTTCTCCATTGATCCGCACTCAAAATCTGCAGAAAACTTTATCTGCGCACTTGCGGTTACAGCAGCAAACAGTGCTGCAATTAAAAACACTCTTTTCATATCTTTTATTTATTATTTGCAATTGTGGCTGCATAGGCAAACAGGGCAAAATCACCTTTGCAAGGGTCGCCGGGAAATGCCTTGTGAAGGAATTCGTTGATTTCCAATGCTGTTGTGATATCAGCCCCTTTTCTGGAAGTTATGCCCATATTCAGGGCACTGCGGTGTACATGTACATCAAGAGGAATCACAAGTGAGGCAGGGGAAGTGTTCTTCCACAAGCCAAGGTCCACTATACCGTCGTTGCGCACCATCCATCTGCGGAGCATATGAATCTTTTTATTGGCCGCCTTCGGTTCACTTTTCTGACCGTAGATTTTTACCCTGAATTCGTCGGGAGTAAGGATTTCCAATGAATCATTTTTGAGGTAAAACTCCCTCAATCGGCCGCAGATTGCTGCAAAATCACTCCATTTGATTGTACGGTGCAGGCTTTTGTCTTCATCCCGATAGTTTCCTGCCATTACATAACTGTATGGCTCCCAGTTCATTTCATCAAAAGCCCTCTTGCAGTCGCGCACAATCATATCCCTGCGCCCCCAAGCAAGATGTGCAGCAATCACCGCCGCAATCTCTACATCCTTAAGGGTGAATTTTCTTCCCGACAAATTACTGGATGCTTCCCCTCCAAGCCCTTCAATACCTCCTTTACCCTCCATTATCCTGGCAAAATGCTTTGGAAATATGATGGGATCGCCTGAAAAAAATTCCTCTTTATTATATTGTTCCGCCAATTGGCGTATGATATTGAGACTTTGTTCCATATTATGGCAAAGATACTCAAAAATCCCCTTTCAATTTTATAATATTCAATTTTGAACCCAAACTGTTATCTATCAGATAATTTCCGCATGGTGAAAAACCTTTAGTACGGAATTCATATACAGGTGAAGCAAGTTTTCCCTCCTTATCTATAACAACTGTATTGTTGCCTGTAACTGAAATATAATTGCCGTCCCTGCTTATAAACATGCCCATATAACTCCATCCTGGAGTTGCGTCAAGTGCATACTCAAATATAGGAGTGTCATTCCCAATCCGGTATTTTATTATTTTCTGGTTACCGTTTTTATCAGCATTAAGTAATACATATATGTATTCTCCGTCATTTGTAATACGTATGCTTACTATATTTTCTTCAAATTCTATAGGCTCCATTGCATGTTTCCTATTCTTTACATCCCTTACTTCAAGAATATTATTTGAAAGATTTCCGTTTTCTATGCTGCAGTACCCTGTTGTATAGGCAAAATAATTTCCATTTCCTGAAATTGCTGACATATTTAATGGAAAACCTTTTGCTCCTCCTGTAAATATAAGCTTGTTCTCCTTTCCAATCTCATATAGATACGTGTAGAACATTGGATCTGAAAAGATAAGATATTTTCCATCATCAGAAATGGTGTTGTCCCAAGGTCCGTTAACACTTTTTATTGTCATTGTTTTTTGTGTCTTGAGGTCCATTAGAGACATAGGCATCAGCCTTAAGTTCTGGTCTATTTTCTCAATAAGCATTTTCCCGGTGCCAATAAATTTTATTTTTGAAATTATGTCACCCGGTATAAAAGGTCCATATGCCAATTCCCCGTTGCTTAAATTGAACACAGCAAAGGAAGTGTAGTCAGCTACAGCAAAATAATTTCCACAATTGCTTGATGTTACCGCTGCAGGAAAAGGTGTCCTTAAATTGTGCTCAATCTCATATACTTTACTGAAATCGTTTGCATTCAGAACCAAAATAGTGCTGTCTCCAGCAGCAAATAGATATTTTCCGCAAGAGGAGTAGCTTGCAGCATATATTTTATCCAATGATAGTGCAAGGCCGTCTGTCTTGTAATATACTCTGCCCTTTAGCTTATCTGCATCATGATACGCGTCACTAACATTCTTAAGGAGCTCTTTCGCCTCTTTGTAATTGCCTTTATCAAATTCATTTGATGCCAGTATTGCATAATATGCCGACCGGTAGAATTGTGGGTCTGATACAACTCTGCTTTCCTCAATAGGGGTGTTGAAAGGTGAAGTTTCCCTATAATGCTCCACAATTTCTTCCTGGGTATTTATCTTCCATATTTTCAACGGATTGAACAGAATGCTGGTTGCCATGAATTTACCGTTTGGAGAAAGGACTATCTCCTGGGTCCTCCGTTCATTCTCAATAGCAAATGGCATTTTGGTCCAATTTGAAGTCTCAAAAAAGTATATATGGCTGTCCCAGCAGCTTACTGCAAGAATTGAGTCGTTTTGGATGAATTTTGCTGAAACTGCCTTGTCTGGGAACTTTACAAGTTCACAAACCAAATTGCCATTGGAAGAATCCATAACCTTTAATGTGGAATCAGCAGATGTGCTTGCAATCCATTTTCCCCCTTTTGAGAAATTCAGTTCAGATATATAACCATTATGTGCAGCTTCCTTTGAATTTCTTCCCGACAATAATTTGCCCGTTTCAGTATCCCATATGCTGATTCTATGGCTATATGTATATGAAGCAATAATTTTTCCGTCATTGCTCAAGCTGATGCCGGCAACTCCGGTTCCTGAATTCTTCATCTTCTTGAGTATGCCGCCTGAAGCTGCATCCCATTTGATTATACTTCCGTCATTTGATGCTGAATATATATATTTTCCGCACGGTGAATATTTTACATCATTTACTTTTGCCGAATGCCCTTTCATATAAATTGGACCGTTTCCGTTTTTGATGTTCCAAAGGTGGATTGTCCAGTCAATGCCCGAAGTTACCAGATAATTACCGCATGGGCTGAAATCCATATCCAATATCTCTTTTGTGTGCTTTATGGCAATTGGCAACGCATTTCCGGTCTTTACATCCCAAAGATTTACCTTATTGTCATTTTCGGCAAATGATGCCAGTATTTTACCGTCGGGAGAAAACATTACTTTTTCCACAACCTTCCTGTCATGTACAAGGGGCTTTCCAATTTTCTCTCCGGTAGCTACATTCCATATCTTCGCTGTGCTGTCATTAGAACAGGTAGCTGCCATTGAATTGTCACTTGAAATGTCAATCCATAGGATATTTCCACTATGGTTCATTGAATATTCTTTATTCAAGCCACTTTCAATATATATGGTGTTGTTGTCATTTGTAGCAAAAATGCTCAAATTGCTGTTGCCTGCTGGAATACTCTTGCAGTTGTTGTCCACTTCTGTTATTAATTTTCCATTTCCGGCATCATATATTAATATTGTACCTCTTTTTTTTGTTGATTGCCCGTAGATATATTTTCCGTCGGCAGAAAAATCAGGCCTTATAACATTGTTCAGTTCAAATTTCAGGCTCCTTTTATTTACATCAATTATAAAGTTATTTGATTTCTTGTCATTGATTATTACCATATCTCCCCCTGGAGAAAGTGCAGCATGGTACTTGTTGCCCCTTGATTCAAAAAGTTTGGCATTTCTCTCCAAATCCCACACCTGCGCATTTTCTTTTCCATGCATCAATATTCTTTTTCCTTTTTTGCTCAATTGGAATCTGTGGGTAGTATTGTTTTCAATATCATAATCAATTATCTTGTTTTCCTTTAGATAAATGCATTTCAATTTCCAGTCGTCAAGCAAAACATACAGCATTGTGCCGCAAGGCGAATATTCACACTGCACCACCTTATTGTCGGTCATTGTTATCATTGCAGATCTCTTATTTGTTAAGATATCCCACTCCTCAATATGGTTGTCTCTGCATATTGCAACCCTGTCTGATTGTGGTGAAAAGCAGAATGATTTTGGATTTATGTCTTTAGGCATTTCCTTGTTTACCCTCTTTCCGGTAATTGAGTCAAAAATGTAAAGCTGTGACAATTCATCTCCAATATAGTTTACTGCACCAATATATTTCCCGTCATTTGTAAATTTTATTCCTGACGGATATCCGGTCATCTTTATATTCATGGATGTATTTCTGCAGCTATAATATATATGTTGCAGAAGATTCAATGCTTCCTGATATAATGAGTCTTCAGTGTTTTTATAATCAGAAGGAAGAACAAGCAGCAGATGTTTTATAGCATCAGTTGTATTATGGTGTGAAATCAGGCGTTTTGCCTCCTCAATGTGATATTTATATCTGTAAAAATCTGAAGAGTCTTTTTGCTGTGCCAAAAGAGTACAGCAGGTTATGGATGCAAGGATAAGGAGCAATTGTCTCATAATCTAAATTTTTGAATAAATATAGTAAAAATCAGAATTACAAATAGTATTCCAATTAAATTCAAATTTAATTTCTTACTTGCTTCTGAAAGATAAAATTATTAAATTTGATACTTTAAAATCACTTAAAAACTATTGTTATGAAAAAGACACTTAGAAATTCAGCTTTGCTGCTTGCTGCAGCGTTCATGATGTCATCATGTATCGGTTCATTCCAGTTGACAAACAAAGTTAAGGATTGGAATGAGAGTCTTGGAGACAAATTCATCAACGAGGTTGTGTTCCTTGCATTTCACATTGTTCCAGTTTATGAGATCTGTATGTTTGCAGACCAGATAGTATTCAACTCAGTTGAGTTCTGGACAGGTGAGAGACTTGTAGCAAGTGCTGGTGAGAGACAGATGATCAGAAACAGCTTTGGTAAAGACGTAGAGATCAAAACCCTTAAAGACGGTTATATGTTCTCTGACGGCAATTCATCAATGAAAGTCCTTTACGATTCAGCAAACAAAACTTGGAAGGTTGAGACTGATGATAAGTCTGCTGATCTTATTAAATTTGTAGATGACAATAATGCACAGTTGTTCCTTGCTAACGGTGATGTTATGGACATTACTCTTGATGAGGCAGGTGTTGAGATGGCTAAAGCTCATATCAACAACACTCTTTCAATGGGCAAATAACTAATTTTCAAAATATTTTAAAAGCCGGAGTACAAAACTTCGGCTTTTTTTGTAAATTTGGGAGAAACCTTCTTTCTGATTATAAAATCTATAAATACCTAAAATCAGCTGTTATGAAAAGATTTATCCTTTTGACATTGTTGATTCCACTCTTTCTCATATCATGTGAGAAAGCAGAAGATCCTGTTCTTACCGTTTCAGGTGAATCAATCAATGCTCCTGCCAATGGCAGCAGTACAACTTTTCAATTGTTTTCAAATAATCCTTGGACGGTTTCTGCACCGGGATGGTGTACCGTTTCACCGTCGGGAGGAGATGGTGCTTCCGAAGAAGTACAGGTAAAAGTAACTGTGAAAGAGAATGATACCTATGACGACCGTTCAGCAGATATTACTTTTGTTTCCGGCGAACTTACAAAAATAGTGAAAGTGAGCCAGACAGCCAAAAAAGGAGTTGTTCTGCCAAAGGATGAGTACAAAGTTTCCAGTGAGGCACAGCAGCTTGAAGTTACAGTTAAGGCCAATGTGGAATATAAGGTTGAAATTGATGTTGACTGGATCAGGCAAGCAGGAACAAAAGCACTTGAAACAACAACATTCCTGTTTGATATTGAGCCTAATGAAGGCTATGATCCAAGACAAGCTATAATCAATATCATAGATGAAGAGATGAATGATACCTTGTCTATTGAGATTGAGCAGGTACAGCAGGATGCCATATTTGTTTCTCCAACAGAGTACAATCTGTCATGTAAGGAGCATACTCTGGAACTTGAGGTACAGACGAATGTAGATCTTGAAGTTGCAATTCCGGAAAGTGCAAAGGACTGGGTATCACATATTGAAACTAAAGCTCTTGAAGACAAGACAATAGTTCTAAAAGTTGCGGCAAATACTGAATATGACCCAAGAACATGTGAGATTCAGATAAAGAAAAAGGGTGAAGATTATTCAGAGACAATATTTATCTACCAGGAGGAGCTGCAAGGTGTAGTACTTTCAGAAAAAGTATTTAATGTTTCATCTGAAAAACAGAATGTAGAAGTAAAATTCCAGACAAATGCGTATGTAGAATATGAGGTAGCTGAAGACAGTAAGGAGTGGATATCAGTTCTACAGACAAAATCTATGGAAGATAAGGTTCTTGTCCTTGCAATAGCCGAGAATACAAGTTTTGATGAAAGGATTGGAAATGTATTCATAAAAATTGACGGATCAGACTATTCAGATACTGTAAAAATTATCCAACATCATAAAGATACATTGTATTTTGCAGAAAACAATTTCAATGTAGTTAAAGAAGGTGGATCGATTGATGTTAAGGTATATTCTACAGTTGAGTATGATATTGAAATCCTTGTTGATTGGATTACCAGTACAGCTACCAAATCAGTTGTTGAAAAGACCCACACTTTTGATGTAGCTGCCAATTCAGATGTTCAGGGACGTAATGGATACATTTTATTCAAATCCAAAACTACTGATCATAAAGATACAGTAGTTGTAAATCAGAACGGTTCAGGAGGATATATTTGGTATAACGGTATTGCGGCATCAAAGAGTGTTCCAGGAAGCGGTACAGAGAGTGATCCTTATATTATCCATACAGCAAACGACTTGCAGTGGCTGATTGACCAGGCAGATTATGCAGGAGAAGCTACATATGAGGAGAACGGTTATGATATGTTCAAGACCAATCTTACTATAGGCAAATATTACAAACTCACCCATGATTTGACTATTGACAGTGATTATGATGTTGTTGATGCCAGCGGTAATGTAATTGAAGCAAAAGGATGGACTCCAATTGGTTCCGGTTATGAAAAGGAGAGATCTAATAAATTTGATTCTTTCTGCGGCAATTTTGATGGAGGTGGCCATACAATCTATGGTAAAATGGTGCCGGTACACAATTCATTGTCTAAAATTGGTGTCCAATTTTTTGGATTCTTCGGTTTCTTGGACAGTTATTATAGCAGCTATGAGGATATAAATTTATTTGCAAATGTTAAAAACCTCAATATGGATGTGGTACTGGAGTGTGATGTAGAGGCTACCACAATTGATTATGTTGGAACAGCTGCCATAAATGTTGGAGCTATTGCAGGTTTTGTATATCCAATGGATACAGAAATCAGTAACTGTAATGTAAGAGGTACTATTAAGGGCGGTACATCTACAGGTACCACTATGGTAAGAACTGCAGTTGGAGGTCTAGTAGGATATTTCCAAGGTAAAGGTATTATCAATTGCCATAATTACAGCACTGTTATAGGCGGTTATACTACAGGTCCATGCGATCAATCTTATGTAGGTGGTATCACAGGAGCTGCTTACTCCAGTTCAGTTGCCATTACAAACTGTACCAACAACGGACCAGTTACAGCAGGAAGTTCACTTTATGAGAATCTCACTGGCGGTATAGGTGGTTGGATAGCGAACGCCAATATTTCGGATTGCCATAATTATGCACAAATAACAGGAGGTGATGTTACTTATGATGGCGCTTATGACAGATATTCTTCACGTCCTATTCAGTATATTGGAGGTCTAGTAGGATATTGTATGGACGGCTCTACATCAAATTGTTCAAATACCGGCACTATTATATCAGGTAATTTGGCAGTTGTTGATGAAGCATATCAGGCAACAAATTCAGAATTGAATATTGGAGGTATAGCTGGTACATGTTATACATCATTAGAGAATTGTGTCAATAAAGGAAAAATAATTGTAAAATCGGTAGAGAATGTAATGGTTGGAGGTTTGGCAGGACAAGCCGGCAGAACCGGTATTTCCAAATCTGAAAACTACGGTTCAATTGAATTTGCAGGCGAGGTGAGAGATTGTGAATTGGGAGGTCTGTTTGGTCACTGTGAAGGTTATTTTGATCTTGTTGACTGTACAAATTACGCAGATGTAATTGGTCCAAAAGATATTAAATATTCTTATACAGGAGGACTTATAGGATATTCAGGTACAAGGAACATTATCCGCTGTATAAACATAGGTAATGTTACAGGTGCAGGCGCAAATCTGGGTAATGGATTTTCTTATATTGGTGGCCTTTTGGGTTATCACACCTATTCAAATTCATTGGTGCAAGACTGTATTAATGAGGGTAATGTATCTGCCGTTGACAGTAAATTTGACATAAATATGGGAGGAATTGCAGGTTATATTTATAATGATACCAAAATTTTAGGAAGTACCAATAAGGGTACAGTCAAAGGTGCCAAAGCATTAAGATGCAATATCGGAGGACTTGTTGGTCATTTGCCGCATGTTGGTATTATTGAAGGCAGTATAAACGAAGGTGCTGTGATTGGTGGAGCATCAATCTATGAATATGTTTCTGATCCTGTAAGATATGACCAGACAGCCAATACCGGAGGTATAGTAGGATTATTGAGCAGCGAGTCAATAATTAGAGGCGCAACTGTAAATAAAGGTTCAGTAACTGCGGGATATTCAATTTATGGGCACACAACTTATACAGGAGGCATTGCCGGTTATGTTTTACATAATACAGCAACAATTTGTTCATGTACTAAAAATGAAGGTGCACCAGGATTGCCTATATACGGTGGCGGTGTTGCACCAAAAAGTGAAGATTCTTCTTGTACAGCACATTAGGGTCTTTAGTATCAAATAGAAAGAGCCGGGTCAAATTCATTTTGATCCGGCTTTATTATGTAGATTGTCCTGGTTTTGAGGTGTTTTCGGGACATTTGCCCCCCACGGCTGTAAAAAAAAGAGGAACCATTACTGATTCCTCCATTTGTACCTTGTGTTACAAGATTATTTCTTTTTGTAACGGCTGTAGAACTTGTCAACTCTACCTGCAGTGTCAACCAATTTCATCTTACCAGTGTAGAATGGGTGAGATGTGTTTGAAATCTCCATTTTCATTACTGGGTAAGTTACACCGTCAATCTCAATTGTCTCTTTAGTGTTTACACATGAACGTGTAATAAATACGTGGTCGTTTGACATATCCTTGAAAGCTACAAGGCGGTAGCTCTCGGGATGAATACCTTGTTTCATTTCTTTAAAATTTTAATTGTTAGTTTTTCAGCGCGCAAATGTAAGAATTCAATTTGTGAATACCAAAATTTTCAGCACCAAATACTAAAAAATCTTTATTCCCTGTTTGCAAACTTTGCAAGTAGCTTCAAAATCTCCAAATACAGCCATACAAGTGTAACTGTAAGGCCAAATGCACCGTACCATTCCATGTATTTTGGAGCTCCTGCAGCAGATGCTTGATTAATGAACTCAAAGTCCATAAGAAGGCTGAATGCTGCTACTGCTACAATCACAAGACTGATTCCAATGCTCAGCGGGCTGCTGTTGTGTAGCATAGTCAAATTTACTCCAAATAGAGATACCAGCCAGCTTCCAAGGTAGAATACAAGGATGGATATCAATGCAATGTGAAGCACTTTCATAAATGTGCTGTTCACTTTTACAAGGCCGCTTCTGTAAACGGTAAACATTACAATTGCCGTTACCATTGTAAGGGCTACTGCGTTGATTACTATGTTTGGTGCAGTAAGTGCAAACTGTTCGTTGAATACTGCAGAAATTCCACCAAGTGCAAGACCTTCTCCTGCAGCGTAAATAGGGGCAAGGAAAGGTGCTGTTTTAGGCTTGAATGAGATGATCATAGCAAGGACAAATGCTCCAAGCACACCGCCTATCATCCATGGGAAAAATGATTGTGGATTTACTGCATTATAATACATTTTCCATGTATATGCAGCACCCGCAACCACCATAAGGAGCATAAGCAATGTTTTTGTTGCAGTGCCACCTACTGTCATCACATCAGACTGGGAATATGAATAACTCTGTTTTCTGAAAATGTTTTCGTTCAATACCGGATTTGCCATAATTCAAAATTTTTTCCGCACCAGGCGGGTTAATAAAAAATTGTCGGGAAGAAATTATTTGATTCTGAACAACTGTTCCTCCTCATACAGCAATGCCTTTTTGGCTTTGCGTATCCATTTCTGCTCCTCAACTTTTATATGCTCTTTAATATCGTGCCAATCTCCATTTCCTGCCACAAAGTCAACCAGAACTTTGTCTCCAAGGAGCAGTTCTATGGCTGTTTTGTCGTTGCCGGCCTCATATTTGCCTGGGCGGAACTCAAATTCTGCACAATTGTCATGCAGGAACCTTATCACGCGCAAATTGTGTGCCAGCGCATGGTACTGCATATTTGGGTTTGGGAGGAACTGGAAGCCGAAGCAGCACTCATCCTTCCATTTGTGGAATGTAGGGATAAACCGCATCCATCTCACAAACACACCCTCATCATACAATGGAGATTTTGGATCATTCCAACCTTCAAGGCCATGTTCCTTGCAGTATCCCGACAATTCTTCCATATAAGGAGCGCCAAACATCTCAAACGGACGGGTAGTTCCCCTTCCTTCGCTCACATTTGTGCCCTCCCAGAGGCACTGTCCGCTGTAAAAATGGGCTGTGAACAAACCCGGGAAGTTTGGAGAAGGGGGGATGCTCCAGGGCATGAGGTCTCTGTTTACAGCTGAAGCCTTATATGAAATTATATGCAACGGAAATTTTGCATTTATTTCATTGTAAAGCATATATGCAATCTCTCCAAAAGTGAGTCCGTGACGGTGCACAATTCCCTCAATTCCAATGAATGAACTGTAACCAGGTTTAAGGGCAGTTCCTTCCACTTGCCTTCCAGCCGGGTTTATCCTGTCTATGATGTACACCGGAAGATCCATCTCGTTAGCTTTCAGTACTTTGAATAGGTTGAATAGGGTACTCAAGTAAGTATAGTATCTGCATCCTACATCCTGTAATTCAACTATGAGGGCATCAATCTCCTGAAGATCCTTGAGGCTTGCAGCCAAAGACTCCTCCTTGCTGCCATACAATGAAATGAACTCAACTCCCTCAAGCAGTTTGTTGTAACCGTCTCCGCTGTTCAATTTTACCTGGTCCTGCAACTCACCAAAAAGGCCATGCTCCGGCATAAAAACCTTTGTGAGTTTGCCCATTTTTGCAACACTCTCAAACAGGTACTCCCCACGCTCCGGATTCCACGCTGTCTGATTGCACAGCACTCCCAATTTGCCTCTCTTAAGCACCAGATCCGGCTGCTCAAAAAACGATGTTGTTCTGAATGAAAACATATTTAATATATAATTTACTTTTACCTTTTAAATTACACTTTATCATCTTTAAGTAGATGATGAGCAATGATATGATTATTACCTAAATATCTTACAAGAAAAATTGTTTTACCGTTCTCTTCATGAATACTATAGAACACATACCAGGTTGTATTCATATTTCTGCTGAAGGAGGAGTAGAACAAATCATTACCATATCGTTTAAAATAAGAAGGCGCATCCTTCTTTACTTTAAGCGGCAAGTAAGTTTGAATATCTTTGAATAATTGTTCTGAATACTGTCGTCATGCTATATTTTGGCCCTCCTTTCGCTCAAACATCTCATTCAACCCTTCACGCACTCGAGCAAGGACCTCGTCAACTGTAATAGCACGACTTAAATCTTCATTTGAATTTACATTCTGCGCAACAAGAACAAAAGTTTCATTCTTGCCTCTCTGGATTACAACTTTCTCATTTTTAGCTATATCCAGATACTTTTTCATATTATTTCGCAATTCAGCGGAACTGATAATAACCATAACTAAAAATTACATGTACATTATAATGTACAAATTTAAGGTTTACAGTTTTATTTTACAAACCAATTGCTCCACATTCAACAAGTTTGCTGATCCAACTTTTAGAATCCTTACTTGCCAAATCTGCATCAATTCCATATCTCTGCTGCAAAAATTCTGCCGCATCTTCAGCGGTAAATTCCTTGTTGCAGAAATTCTCCCACAGTGCCGTTGCACTCTCATTGAATGATATTATCTTTGTCATCTCCACGCCGTGAGTCCCCTGTTTTACAACCACTTTCTCACCGGCTATCTCCCTTAAAATATAATTGCTGCTTAATTTCATAGTGCTTTTGTTTTGTTGCAAAGATAATCAACATTTTTGTTACGTCGTCTTTTTGTACAATTGCCTGAATATAAGATTTTTAATTTTCGCAAGTTTATATTATTTTGATTATCTATTTTGTAATTATCTGATATTTAAATAATTGTACAAAAAGACAACGTAACTTAAAGTTTATTTGCAAAATAAATTTTTAAATACATATCTTTGCAATGCAAACGGAGCCGCAAACAATTTTTCATTGTTGGCGGTGAAAAGGGAATCCGGTGAAAATCCGGAACAATACCAGTTGCTGTAAGTTCTATCCACGTTGGAACATGTTGGCTGTACTCTTTGCCACTGATCTTTAAGATTGGGAAGGCGCAGCCAAAGAACGAGTCAGAAGACCTGCCTTTGCATTTTAGATTCTTGCCTGCTGGAATACAGGTCATAATCATACAAAACCATTACACAAAACGTATCAGGCAATTGCATTCTATGCTCCATTTTTGGGCATCAGTTTCTGCATCTGCATGCTGTACGGATTGCTGTAATATCCTGCAAATTACACCAATGATTATGGCATCAGATGCCAACAATTTAATCCAAAAAAGGAATTTGTGGAAATTCCTTAAAATGGTTCAGGTTCAAAACAGGCCTGTGTTCAAGATTATGGCTGGGGTACCAACCTCTGTCATTTGGATTGATATACTTGAAAGAGATACCAATAAGACAATTCAGGTCCTGTCAATATCTGAATTCATAGAACAGCTTCACACACTTCCCACCAAAGGGGCAGTCTACAGAATAAATCAGAGAACATATTCTCTTCCCGACGAAGAATATGACATATCCGCAGGGGAGTCTCTATTTACAGCATCCTGCAGGGAGCAGCTTACATTGCAGATTCTCCCATCCATGCTTTTTTACCTCTGCTACCAGAAAGTAAAGGCCAGAGCTCCTAATTTCCTTGAATGCATGGAAGATATAAAAAAATACAAACTGACCCGCAAGGATATGGAACGCTTGACGCCATACATAAGCGAGTGCAACAAACAACTCATAGACAAACTTTAACCTTAAATTCTTACATTATGGAAACATTGGATTACTCGGCACCTAAGGTGCAAATTATTGAAATTGAAGTGGAAGCAGGTTTTGCTGTATCACAGCAGGAACCTTCTGAATGGGAAGAACTTGAACTTTATGGATATTAATAAACTAAAGACGGACATTGCTATGAAGAAGACTATAATTACAATCATGGCTGCTCTGGCATGTGTATCATGTGAAAAGGAGAATACTATCTTCTCCCAGCCTGAAGAGACATTTGTTGTAAAAGGTTACAGCAATACCATTGAGACCAAAACATCTTTTGGTACACCAAGTGGAAATGAAATTCCTTACAATTGGTCATCGGGAGATTTCATCTGGTTGGGAAACAACAAGAGCAACAGCATAAATGATGATTGCACACTTGCAAATTTCACATTTAAAGGTGGTACTGCAATTGTTGGAACCGGACACATTTTCTATAATATGACTGGAACAGCCAAGACTGCTAAAGTACTTGCCACTCAAACAGCAGACGGCAACCTTGGTAACGATGGCGATTTTGGCTATGCTGTTCTTGACGAGTACAATTCATTCTACCTCTCACACAAGACATCATATTTGTGGTTCAATACCACAAGCAAAGATGCTGATATGCCAAAACTGCTGTCAATCAGCCTTAAAACAGAAGGAGTTGCTATAGCCGGCGAAAGAGTCTACAATTTCAGCATTGGCGAATGGGAAGATGCAGTAAGTAACGGCAGCCCGGAAATTGTTCTAGCTTTTGATGGCGGTTATCAGTTGCAGGAATCAAACGCCGGAATTATGGCTGCAATGGTAATGTTGCCGGCAGAGGTTGCAGGTACTGCACTCACTGTAACATACAATTTTGAGGATGGAACTCATTTCACCCAGAATTTGAATCCTACAAAAAATTTTACCCAGGGTAAAACACTCAGGGTTTCACAAGAGATCAACAAGTCAGACCTTGTTACTCCTGAACCCGAGCTTGATTATGTGTTGAGAGTACTCACTTTTGAGGATAACGATGCAAGGTTTGAACCGTATACTCTTGATTACGCTGGAGTTGATATTGAAACATGGAGTGATCTTATAGATAATCCACAATATATGGGTCCACTCACTTATGGAGACTGTCAGACTGCAGCATACCAATGGTATGATGAGTGCAATACAGAATTGTACCATATTTTTCCCGACAATTATTCATATTGCTTCTGGGGTGGTGGTCATGCCATTTCAAACTATTGGGGTGCAGGTTGGTCAGATGAGGACAGAAATACCCATATTGCCAAATATTATGGTGATGATTATGTAGAAAACAATGCTGGCAATGATGCAGCATTAGGTTGGTTCAACCTTCAGATGATGGTACCTGTAAAAGCCCATTCAGGAGACAACTTTGCAGTACACTACGGTTACAAGGATTTCTTTACATATATTGAAAATCTCCCTGAAATATCATTTGCCGATGGCGAGAAACGTGTTATTGACCACATGTGGGTAACCAACACCAACTATACCCTTAACCAGTTGTACAACGGAGTGAAGAGTGAGGCCGGCAACAGTTTTGGCGGTAACTGGACAGGCTTGACAGAGAGTGCATGGATGAAGATCGTTGCCCAGGGATTTGATGACCCTGATGCCGATGCTTATGCAGAACCTGTGAGTGAGGTGGAGTTCTATCTTGTAAAGGGTGAGAATGTTGTAACTGATTGGCAGAAATGGGATTTGTCGGGATTAGGAGAAGTGGCAAAAGTCAGGTTCAATTTCCTTTATTCTGATGAGATGGGTGGAAGATATGGATTTACAATTCCAGGTTATTTTGCTTATGATGATGTGGCTGTGAGATTTCCTAAAGAATAGAGTATGAGAAAACTTCTTAAATTTTTGTTTTTATATATGATGGCTGTGGTTACATCGTCTTGTAATGTAGACGATGTAATCACTACATCTTTACCCCCAGAGATAATTTTAGACAGTGAAACAGGAATATACACTGTAAAAACGGGGCGAGAAATTGTAATAGCACCTTCCTATAAAAATGCAGAAGGAGCAGATTATCTTTGGACAATGGAAGGAGAAGTGCTTGGCACTTCCCCCTCTTTGCGTTTTATGAACGATGTTACCGGTGAGTATTTCATTAACTTGGAGGTTACTGCAGAAGGTGGAACTGCCAAAGATGAGATAAGGGTTGATGTAATTGACCTTGAGATACCAACAGTTACTATAGCTGGCAGCAGACAGCAGACTGTAGCAACTGGTACAACCATTACTTTTTCTGCAGCTGTGAAATCAACATCACTTGAAACAGGGATAGTATGGAAAGTAAATGGAACTCAGTCTGGTACAGATAATGAATTTACATTTAAAGCTTCTGCACCTGGCAAATACACCATTACAGTAACTGCAACAAATGATGACGGCACCCATACGGATAAAATTGAGTTGGATGTACTTGATCCCGACGATATGCCGTTCAATTGGGAATTTGCAAAATACACATATCATACAGTTGCCGGCAGGAAGCTGCTTATTGCACCAACTTCTGTAAGTGATGACCAATCAATTGAATACTTGTGGAAAACAGTTGGAAATGAGGGTGATTCCAGCACAACCTCCAGATTTGTATTTGTTGCGGAGAATCCGGGAGAATATAGGATAAATGCTTCTGCCACTGCCTATAAAGGTGATAACAAGGTAATGTTAAACCATGAGTTTGTTGTTACAGTTTACGAGGAAAACAAATTCTTCAGATCTGTTGCAGTTACCTCAAAATCTGACTGGAACAAAGTGTATGAGTATACACCGGCTCCAGGACAGTTTATTAATGAACTCAAGACAGGAGGATTTGACAACACCCAGACAACACCTGAGGCTGCAATTGCATATGCAGAGAAAAGGATGTCTGAAAAGGACTCTAAAGGTAACCCATATCCTAACTGGGTTTCATTGGGCGGCTTTGGAGGATACATTATTGTGGGATTTGACCATAGCATTGAGAACAAAGGAGATTATGATTTTGGCATCCTCGGCAACTCATTCAACGGTTCGTCTGAGCCCGGAATAGTATGGGTAATGCAGGATGAGAACGGTAATGGTCTTCCCGACGATACCTGGTATGAGCTTGCCGGATCAGAAACCGGTAAGGATGAGACAATACAGGATTATTCAGTTACCTATTACCGTCCAAGTGGCCCGAATATGCCGGTACAGTGGTCAGATAACAAAGGCAATAGGGGAGAGATTGATTATCTTAAGCAGTTCCACAGGCAGGAATACTATTATCCTCTATGGATTAAAGAGGACAGTTATACCCTTACTGGCACTTGTCTTAAAGCAACCAACTATGATGCATCAGGTAATGGTTCCTATTGGGTAAATCCTCATTATGATTGGGGATATGCAGACAACTGGAGCCCGATTGACCGCCTTACAAACGAGGAAAATGCCAACGCTGATGCCAATGCAAACTATTTCAAAATCTCCAACGCAATAGATTTTGAGTGCAAGCCGGTGGACCTCAAATTTATTGATTTTGTAAAGGTACAGGTTGGCGTAAATACCAAGAGCGGATGGCTTGGTGAAGTTTCTACGGAGGTGTTCGGATTCTTTGATTATAATATGAAGAAATAGAATGGTTAAGAATATAATTAAGTTGGTTCTTCTTTCCTTTATCCTGCTCATGCCATCGTGCATGGAGTGGGATTATGGATTGGAGGAGAGTTTTGACATGTCTTCGTCGGGAGAAGGACTGTTCATTTGCAATGAAGGGAATTTCCAGTATGGAAATGCTACGTTGTCTTATTATGACCCTCAGAGTAAAGTTGTGCAGAATGAAGTGTTCTACCGTTCCAATGCCATGAAGTTGGGGGATGTTTGCCAGAGTATGGTTATCAGGGATGGTATCGGTTGGGTTGTGGTGAACAATTCACATGTGATTTTTGCAATTGACATCAATACTTTTAAAGAGGTTGGCCGCATTACAAATCTCACTTCTCCACGTTATATCCATTTTCTCTCTGATGAGAAGGCTTATGTGACTCAGATATGGGACAATAGAATTTTCATTGTAAACCCAAAAAAGCTTGAGATTACCGGTTATATTGATGTTCCAAATATGACAATGGAGAGCGGTTCTACAGAGCAGATGGTGCAGTATGGCAAGTATGTTTATGTCAACTGCTGGTCTTATCAGAACCGTATCATAAAGATTGATACTGAGACTGATAAGGTTGTTGATGAGCTCACTGTGGGTATCCAGCCTACTTCCTTGGTAATGGATTGCAACAATAAGTTGTGGACTGTTACTGATGGTGGTTATGAGGGCTCTCCTTATGGCCATGAGGCACCTTCACTTTACAGGATAGATGCTGAAACATTCAAGGTGGAAAAACAGTTCAAGTTTGATTTTGGCGACTGGCCGTCAGAGGTTCAGCTCAATGGTACAAAGGACAAAATCTACTGGTTGAATGATGACGTATGGGAGATGGATGTCAATGCAGACAGGGTTCCTGTCAGGCCATTCCTACCTTATAACGGCACATTGTATTACGGACTTACCGTTTGTCCTCATACAGGTGATGTGTATGTTGCTGATGCCGTTGATTATGTTCAGCAGGGCAAAGTTTACAGATACTCCAAAGATAAGGTGCTGTTGGATGAATTTTATGTTGGTATTATTCCGGGAGCTTTCTGCTGGAAATAATACTGCAGGAATAATGTGTTATTGGTATGAAAAAATATATATTGTTTTTAACTGTTTCTTTAGTCTGCAATTCTTTTTTGTTGGCCCAAAAGGTTTCATCAAAAGAGTGGTCTACTAAAGGATTTACACTTAAGGAGATTACTGTATTGGGTGAGCGTCCTATGAAGGAGATTGGTGCCCAGCTTACCAAGTTTGATTCTGTAGTGCTCAAAGAGAATATTGCCCTTTCTATGGCTGACGTGCTCACTTTCAGTTCTCCAATTTTTGTAAAGAGCTATGGAAGGGCCACACTCTCTACAGTCTCTTTCCGTGGAACTTCACCTTCTCATACTCAGGTCACTTGGAACGGTATGAAAATTAACAATCCAATGCTTGGTATGACTGACTTTTCAATGATTCCATCATATTTTATTGATGATGCTTCCCTCCTTCATGGAACCTCTTCTGTAAATGAGACTGGAGGAGGTTTGGGTGGAGCTGTTAAAATGTCTACTGTTCCAGCGCAAAATGAAGGTTTTGGCGTTCAGTATGTTCAGGGTGTTGGATCTTTTAAAACCTTTGATGAGTTTTTACGCCTTACTTATGGAAGTGAAAAGTGGCAGATGTCTACCCGTGCTGTGCTCTCATCTTCTCCTAATGAATATGAGTATAAGAACCATGATAAGAAGGAGAATATCTATGACGAGGATATGAATATTGTAGGACAATATTATCCTGTTGAAAATAACAGGAGCGGCTCCTATAAGGATTTTCATTTTCTGCAAGAGGTATATTACAATACAGGCAAGGGAGACCGATTTGGTTTCAATGCCTGGTATATAAACTCCAATCGTGAACTTCCAATGCTTACTACAGATTATGGTGAGGAGATGGATTTTGATAACCGCCAGCGTGAACACACTTTCCGAAGTATCCTTTCATGGGACCATTTCCGTTCAAATTGGAAGTTGTCTGCTAAAGGTGGATATATAAATACATGGATGGCTTATGACTATAAAAGAGATGTTGGAAATGGTAATATGGCCCATATGACCAGATCAAGAAGTAAAATCAACACATTTTATGGTCAGGCCGAAAGTGAGTATTTTATAGGGAAGAAATGGCTATTTACAGCAAATGTGGCGGTACATCAGCATTTTGTTGAGAGTCAGGACAAGAATATCATTCTGCAGGAAGGTGGAAAGGGAATTGTAGGATACAATAAGGCACGTGTGGAACTTTCAAGTTCTGTTTCAGCAAAATACCGTCCAACAGATAATATAGGATTGTCTTTTGTATTGCGTGAAGATATGTATGGAGAGGATTTTACACCTCTTATTCCAGCATTTTTTATTGATGAAGTAATTTCTAAAAAGGGAAATATAACAGCCAAAGCTTCAGTTTCAAGAAATTTCCGTTTCCCTACACTCAACGATTTGTATTTTCTTCCGGGTGGAAATCCTAACCTCAAGAAAGAGAGCGGAATAACCTATGATGCAGGAATTTCATTTGCTGTAGCCAAAGAAAACAGGTATACCTTGAACGGTTCCCTGAACTGGTTTGATTCATACATAAACGACTGGATTCTGTGGCTCCCTACAACCAAAGGATTTTTCTCGCCAAAAAACATTAAGGATGTACATGCATACGGTATTGAAACTCAATGGGATTATTCTGTATTGATTACACAGAGGCTAAAATTTGACCTTAATGCCACATACTCGTGGACACCTTCAATCAATGAGGGGGAGCCCATTTCTGCAGCAGACCAGTCTGTGGGCAAGCAGCTTCCGTATGTTCCGCATCATTCAGCCACCATTACCGGACGCTTGTCATGGAACAGCTGGTCATTCATTTACAAATGGTGCTACTACAGTGAGCGCTTTACAATGTCGAGCAATGACATTTCCCTTACCGGAAGGCTGCCGGAATATTATATGAACAATATAACCGTAGAAAAAGGTGTCTCATTCAAATTTGCTGATATCTCAATCAAAGGATCGGTAAACAATTTGTTTGATGAAGAGTATTTGTCAGTGCTTTCGCGCCCTATGCCAGGGATAAATTTTGAGATATTTCTTGGCATTACACCTAAATTTTAATTAAAGTGACCTTTAAGACTCTGTCCTAAAGGTCATTTTGCTATATTTGCAGTTATGATTTTAAAGAAGCCTATACAAATGTTATTTGCCCTTCTCAAAGGGTCTTTGCTCAATTGTAATGTGGAGTATAAGTTGTTTGAAACAGCCACAGCTCAGGAGTGGGCTGAGTGCTTTGCTGCTGCATCAAAACAGGGTGTTCTGGCTCTTGCATGGGATGGAGTTCAGACATTGCCATTGGAGATGCAACCTCCTAAGGAGTTGAAATTCAGATGGGCTATAAGTGTAGACAAATATGAGGAGAGACATCGCAAATACTGTAAGGCAGTTCATGATCTTCAACAGTTATATAAGGAGCATGGTATAGCAACTGTGCAGTTGAAGGGTGTAGGTTTTTCTTGGGGATATAATCAGCCTCATCATAGGGAAGGGGGTGACATTGACATCTATACTTATTCATCTGATACTCTAAGGATGAGTCATCGGGAAGCAAATGAATTGGCAGACAGGTTGATGGTGCAGATGGGAAATCCTGTTGAGATGCATGGATACAAGCACAGTAATTTCAATTTCAATGGGATTCCTGTTGAAAATCATAAGATGTTTGTGAATATGCATGTGAACAGGCAGTTTATGCAGCCTTTGAATGATTATCTCCTTAAGGTTCTTGATCCTGTAGAGGTTTCTTTCTATGATGGTGAATACAGGATATTTGTTCCTTCACCACAGTTCAATACCTTGTTTATCAGCTGCCATGCTTTTCAGCATTATGGCAGTGGGATTGCACTGCATCATCTTTATGATTGGGCTACAATACTTGCCAATCACGGATTGTCTCTACCTGAGGGCAATTTGTTGAATAAAAAGTTTCTCAGGGCCATTGCAGCGTTTACACATCTTTGCAACAAATATCTGGGTACGAGTATAGATTTGTGTGGTTTTCCTGCAGGTTATGAGGAGATGGCTGATGAAATGTTGTATGAGATGCTTAATCCGTTGTACAATAAGGTGGTACCGTATACCAATCCTGTTATGATTTTCCTTTATAAGACCAGAAGGTTTTCTAGGGGTACCATGCTTTCCAAGCAGGTTTTTGACAAGTCTATAATACGGAGCATCCTGGAGTCTGCGGTTGCACATATTAAACATCCCCAAACTATTTTGGGCAGAGGAGATAGGTAATGATTGGAAGGATACTGAATTTGTTGGTAAATGACGAAAAGAGGGAAGGTGTAAAAGTTGTAGCTTCAATTTTTATATCTGCTCTCCTTGATTTTGTTGGTTTGGCTTCTCTGCTTCCTGTTTTGTATTTTCTTCTTGAGGGGGGCGGTAACAGAGAGGCCGCTTTGTATTTTGCGTTGCTTGCTGTTGGGGTAGTCATTTTCAAAAGTGCTCTTTCTACTTATTTTTCAAGGTTCCAGAGCCGTTATCTTCTTGGATTGTACAGGAGATTGAGTTTTACCCTCTATTCCAACTATTATAATAACGGACTGCTTTTTATAAGGGAAAAAGGTTACAGCACTCTTGGGCATTCCGTAAATTTCATGTGCTATACTTTCAGTGAAAGGATTCTTTCACCGCTTATGAGAATGGCAGGCGATATTCTTCTTATACTTCTTGTTACAGTGGCACTTCTCTTTTATGATTGGCGTACTATTGCTGTCCTTTATTTGTGCTTTATCCCTTTTATGCTGGTTTATGTAACCTTTGTGCGTAAAAAAGTTAAGATTTATGGCCAACAGGAGTTTCAAGCCCGAAGGCAACAGGCCAAGACTGTGGCTGACACTTTCCGCGGTTATGCCGAACTTGAGATTAATGATGCTTTTCCAAGACTACAGGAATCTTTTCTCAATGGTGTTGACCAGGTGAGCAGCAACAGGATTAAGATGCAGACACTAAATATGTTTCCAAAGTTCCTCTCTGAACTGGCTATTATTGTGGGGATGGTTGTTATGGTTCTTCTTGGCGGTGATAATGCCCGGATACTTGTTGGTGTTTTTGCTGTGTGTGCTTTCAGGTTGCTTCCTGCTTTCAGAGGTTTGCTTTCCGGGTTTACCCAACTCCAGAATGCCCTTCCTGCGCTTGATACAATTGAGGAGGGAGTTGTTTCCCGTAATGCCCATTTTGTACAAGGTAACGACGTCTCTTTGTACAATTCGTTGGAAATCAGTGGTGTGAAATTTTCATATGGAGACAAAGTGCTTGATTTTGGCACTCACAGGATTGAGAAAGGGGAGTATGTGGGGTTTTGCGGGTATAGCGGCGTAGGCAAGACTACGCTGTTCAATCTCATTTTGGGATTTTTGCAGCCACAGGAGGGTGCGGTGCTGGTTGACGGTGAGCCGCTAACAGAGAGGAACAGGAAAGGTTGGCTTAAGCATATCGGTTATGTGCCTCAGGAGGTGTTCATTTTCAATGGTTCTTTGGCAGAGAATGTTGCGCTTGGGTATAAGGATATTGATGGTGATAAGGTAATGCAAGTCTTACAGATGGTTTCTCTTGGGAGTTGGGTTTCCGGATTGGAGAATGGGATATTCAGCAGTTTGGGCGAAGGCGGTGGAAAGTTGTCGGGAGGACAAAAACAGAGGATTGGAATTGCAAGGGCTTTGTATAAGGGGGCAAGTCTGCTGCTGCTTGATGAGGCAACATCTTCATTGGACAACAATACTGAAAGGGAGATAAATGAAATGCTTCTGGGGCTTAAAGAGGAGATTCCAGGGCTTACTATTCTAAGTATTGCCCATAGGGAGAGCACTTTGGCGTATTGTAACAGAATAATTAATTTGGAAGTTAATGTGTAGTAAAAAATATATTGTTGCGCAACATTGTTTTGAAGTATGTTCTGAGGTGCTGTGCAATGCAGTTTCAAAGATTCAGGGATTCAAACCATTTGAGGTTACTTCCGGTACGCCGGAGTTTTCATTTGCAATGGGGGAGGAGCTCCCGGCTGAATATAATGTGCAGTATTCCTTTACCTATGAAGATATTCTTGGTGAGTACGGTTCTACTGAAAACGGGTTTTTTCTTAAACAGACTCCTGCCAATGAGGAGCCGCTCCTTTTGTGGACAAGTGACCATAATGACGTTGTCTTTTTGGCCGGAAATCTCTCGCCGCGCCTTGTAAGGTTTGCTCTATGGGTAGGTTACGGACTCAAGACTGCTGCTTCCGGAACAATTGCCATTCACAGCAGCTGCATTGTTGCAGATGGACGGGCAGTAATCTTCTTGGGGGAAAGTGGTACCGGCAAAAGTACACATACACGCTTATGGAGGGAGAATATTCCAGGTGCCGTGTTGCTGAACGATGACAGCCCAATTGTACGTATATTTGACGGTTCCGTATGGGTTTTTGGAAGCCCCTGGAGCGGAAAAACTCCTTGCTACAAACAGGAACGCTATCCTCTGGCAGCATGCGTGAGACTTTCACAGGCCCCTTATAATGCTATACATAAGTTGCATGTAATAAAAGGATATGCCGCCCTGCATCCGTCTTGCCCACCGGAGTTTGCCTATGATGAACGGATTTATTCACACATCTCTGCCGCTCTTGGCACATTGCTAAAATCTGTACCTGTATATCACCTGGAATGCCTTCCCAATGCTGCTGCAGCACATCTTTCATTTGAAACTGTTTTATCACGATAGATCTTTGTGTGTATGAAAACCCTCTCCAACGACATATTCTTTGCACAGGTTGAATCAGAGATTGCTGCCGGGCGAAGTGTGCGGTTTAAAGTTAAAGGACACTCAATGTATCCTTTGCTTCGCAACGGGAAGGATGAGGTTACTTTGTCCCCACTTGAAAAGGTGCCTGCAGTTAATGATATTGTCCTTTTCCGCTACCGTGGCAAACACATTCTGCACAGGATCATTTCCATTGAAGGTGACACATACACTATCCAGGGTGACGGCATATATCTCTCTTGTGAATATTGCACCCGCGAAGAAATTATTGGCGTAGTTACCCATATCCACAAAAATGGAAAAGTGACCATTGGGACGACGTCAAAAAGGTCAAAATTCTATATTTTCTGCTGGCACAGGTTGCGGTTTTGCAGAAGGTATCTGTTGGCAGTGCTCAGAAGAGTGTACAAATAAAAAATGCAGCCCCCGCAAGGAACTGCATTTTTTTTATACTGTCATAGTATTTTCAATTATGCTGGCAAAGCCAAGAAAGCTGCAGCAAATGCCAAGATAGCGTAAAGCTCTGGGAATACACCTAGGATTAGAGTTTTACCGAATACGTCGTTACCATTAGCCATCTCGTTAACACCGTTAGCTACCAATGAAGCCTGTTTAACAGCTGAGAAGAAACCTACGATACCTAGAGCGATACCTGCAGCGCAGATTGCAAGAGCAGCGTTGATTGATAGGGTCTCCATTACTTTAAGTTTGTTGAGCATTAGGAAGAATGCTGCAAAACCGTAAAGACCCTGGGTAGCAGGAAGAGCACAAAGGATCATTGCAGAACCGAACATATCAGGGTTCTTTTTAAGTGCACCGATAGTTGCGTTACCGCCAATTGTTACTCCAAATGTTGAACCGATACAAGATACTGCCAACATGATGCCCATACCAACATAGGCCAAGAAGAAAGGTAATTGTTCCATAATATTAAAATTTTTAAATTGTTATTAATCTTGTTTTTGTTTTCCCGATAATTTGCAGGGATTAATTATTTCTTTTTTAAAGGATTATATGCTCTTCCGCCACCCTCGAATCCTGCATTCTTGTAGAACTCAATGAAGGTGAGTCGCAATGGATGCACAAATGCACCAAGGCTTGAAAGGAGCATTACAAAAATGTGTCCTATGATGAGCATGATTATCATAAGCAGCCATCCAATGTACGGAACCTCGCCAAGGGTCATTGAGATTGAGTTGATTACAAATCCCAAAATACCGCCGGAGGTTGCAAGTCCAAAAAGACGGATGTATGAAAGTACATCACCAAATACACTGGTTGAATCATATAGGGTAAAGGTACCTTTTACAATTCTTACAATTGGGTTCTTGGCATCGGAGCCGCAAAGCACTATAAGAGCAAGTGATGCAAATCCAATGTAATTGACCCATGCAGGGTAGCTGAAGCCTGCTTCAGATGATGCGTATGCCAATGTAGCCCAAGCTATTGCCATACCCCATCCAAGGGCGTTCAAACCTACTCTGTAGTTCTTCTTTATTATATTGTATACGCACTGGATAAGTCTTGCAACTACAATCTGGAATATTCCAAATAGAATTGCAAACCAGAACATCTGCATATCATTGAAGAAGAACTCTGTAATATTCTGAGGAAGCGGTACAAGCTCATACAGCTTGGCACCAAATACGGTACCGCTGAATGCAGGCATTATTACTGTACCCAAACCCAGCCATGCTATAAGTTTTCCGTAGTTTGCAAATGCTTTAACCTTAAAGTTTACAAACAGGCCGGCAAGAATAAGAACAAGTCCGTAGCCCATATCGCCCAAACAGAAACCAAAGAAGAGCATGTAGAACGGAGCATAGAACATTGTAAGGTCAAGCTCTCCGTATTTTGGAAGCATGTACAGCTCCCCAATTGGCTCGTACAATTTTGCAAAGAAATTGTTCTTGAGCTTGATAGGAGGGTTGTCCTCTTCTTTTGCATCTTCTTTCAGGTAATATACATTGTTCTCCTCAAGGAATGCTGTTACCTGCTGGTCAATCTCAGTAGGGGCAAATGCCTCAAATATTACAATCTTGTTGTCGGCTTTCTTTACTGATGCACCGTTGGCAAGATAGAGATCCAGGTTGTTGAACAGTTCCTCTTTCTGCGCATTAAGGTCATCTATGCAATTGGTAAGTGCAAGAAGCTCATTGTTTGCCGCCTGGTACTTAGCCTCACATTCTTTCAGTTCAGCCTCAAGGATATTGGCCGAAACTGAAGGGAATGAGCTTGGAACAAGAGGCAATGAAGGCTTCTCACCATTTTCCATTATTACTGCAAAGTAAATTTTGCCGTTGTATTCATTAAGGATGTGTACAGGGCACTGGTTTTCCCACTCCTTGTTGTATTTCTGTGACGATACGCAATAGAAATACAGTGTAAGTGAGAGCTCTTCAAGGGCCTTGAAGTTGTCGGGAGTAAAAATACCCCATGGAAGTGCCTCCTCATATTCTGCTTTTAGGGTAGCAATCTTGCCTTTAAGGAGATCCTTCTGTGCTGTCATATTGGTGTAATGGGCAAGAAGGTCCTGGCAGGAAGGTTTCTGTGCAGGTATTTCCATTTTGGCTTTAAGAGCCTCATCCTTAAGTCTTTTCAATGCACTGGCAGCTGCGTTGTATTTTGCAATCTCCTCAAATTTCTCCATTGAGTATGAGTCTATTGCACGCTTCTGCCTTGTTACGTCTACAACACCAATTTCCTGGAGTTTCCCAAGAAAATCCTCTACCTCCTTGTGGAATACCACAAATGAGTATTTAGTCATTTTCTTAATCATTGTTCTCTTCCTCCTCTTCAATTAAGTGTCGGGTTTTCACTATCTTCTGAGATGCCTTTGAAAGATTTTCCTCATCTTCCATGTATCTCTTGATTTTCCTGATTGCCTCCTGATATCCTGGAATCTGTACCTTCTCATAAAGGTTCACCTTCTGAGTGGTTTTCTTTCGGGTATAATCGAGAATCCTCATTTTTTCCCGATAGATTTCAGATTCTATACCTATCTGGGCAAGCTGCTGAAGAATGTCTACACCGTCTGAGTACCATAGAGGCCTTTTGAATATGTCAAATTCATTTACCTCATATATTACATCAACCAGCGCAGGGGTCTTCACACCTGCAATCTTCTCGGTTTTGAGTTTTACATCCTTAACCGATATAAGGCCTGGTGTGAACTCATTCCATAGTGCTGCCAGATATTCGTAGGCTTTAAGCGAGGCATCAAGCTTTTCCATTAGGGCATCACTTACCTCCTTGGCACGCTTAACCTCAAGCCTTAGGGCGCTCTCCTTGTTCTTTAGGGTAGGGAGGGCGTTCTTCCTTATCTTGAGCTGCTTGTTAAGCTCGTTAAGTGATGTCTTGTTATATTGGAATTTGATTGCCATACTTTAGTTGCCTTTCCAGTATTTGTCTACAAGATTCTGTTTGATACTAAGCTCTTCAGGTTTGAAGTATTTTCCAAACAAGTCCCATGCAGTGTCGAGCATCTGGTCAATTGTAATGTTCACATCAATTGCAAGAAGCTTGTTTGAGTAGTCTTTTGCGTAATCAAGACAGCGCAAGTCGTAGTCGCTCAAGTCAAAACCGTTCTCAAGTTTTGTCTTTGCGTTGGCTGCATCTGCAAACAGACGTACACCTGTATTCATTACCTGACCATGATCCTCACGTGTCTGTTTTCCAATTACAAGCTGTTTCAGACGTGAAAGTGAACGGAATGGGTCGATGATTACTTTACCGGTATCTGTATCTGTTCTCAAGAAGAGCTGTCCCTCTGTAATGTAACCTGTGTTGTCGGGAATGGCGTGGGTAATGTCACCGTCATTTAGGGTTGTTACTGCAATGATGGTAATTGAACCGCCGTCCGGCAACTGTACTGCCTTCTCGTAGATTTTTGCAAGGTCTGAGTACAGTGAACCTGGCATTGAGTCTTTTGAAGGGATCTGGTCCATACGGTTACTTACAATTGATAGGGCATCTGCATAAAGGGTCATATCTGTAAGAAGTACAAGTACTTTCTCGTTCTTGTCAACTGCAAAATACTCTGCTGCAGTAAGTGCCATATCCGGGATAAGCAGACGCTCTACAGGAGGCTGCTCTGTTGTGTTTACAAAGCTGATGATCTTGTTCAACGCTCCTGCGTTCTCAAACATCTGTTTGAAATACAGGTAATCGTCGTTTGAAAGACCCATACCGCCAAGGATGATCTTGTCTACATCTGCTCTCAATGCCACGTTTGCCATAACCTGGTTATAAGGCTGGTCTGCGTTGGCAAAGAAAGGAATTTTCTGTCCGGATACAAGGGTATTGTTAAGGTCAATACCTGCAATACCTGTCGGGATTAACTGTGAAGGCTGTTTTCTTCTGTATGGGTTTACTGATGGACCTCCAATGAAACGTTTCTCTCCGTCCACTTTTGGACCGTTGTCAATTGGATCACCATATGCGTTGAAGAAGCGTCCTGCAAGATCCTCCGATACATGTAGTGAAGGGGCCTCGCCAAAGAAGATAACCTCGGAGTCAGTAGGGATACCCTCTGTTCCCGAGAACACCTGCAATGTTACAAGGTCTCCTTTAATTTTTACAACCTGAGCCAATCTGCCGTCGACGGTAGCAAGCTCATCGTTGGATACACCCTGTGCCTTCAACGCAACTGTGGCTTTGGTAATTGCCTCCAATTGGGTGTATATTCTCTGGAATGCTTTAGTTGTCATGGTTGATTGTTTTATTTAGTTGCTCAAGATATTTTTCAAATTCTGCGCTCTTGTATACCGAGTAGTTCATCTGACGCATAACGTTGATGATACCTTTATAGAAGTTTGCGCACTCTTCAAAGTCTTCAAATTTCACTGGAGCCTCACATACTTCAAGAACTTTGTTAAGCATGAATTCCTGACGGTCCATTGGGGTAGAACAGTCTATGCTGTCAAATGCATCCTGCTGAAGGATGATGAAGTCTATAAGCTCGCTCTTCCAGTAACGGCTGTGGTATTCCATAGGCACACCGTCATCACCAAGGATATTGATCTGCTCGTAAGCCTCTTTTCCTCTGATAATGTAGTTCTTGGCCTTGTTTACCTTTTCAACCCACTGAGGATCCACTTTTGCGTTAAGGTATTCTGCAATCTCCGGGTACTCCAAGTATTTTGAGTATGAGTCAATTGGGTCAACTGCAGGGTATCTCTTGCGGTCTGCACGGCTCTGGTTAAGGGCGTAGAAACATCTTGCAGCTTTCTTGGTTGACTCGGTAACAGGCTCTTTTAGGTTACCGCCGGCTGGCGATACTGTACCTATGAATGTTACTGAACCGGTTGATCCGTTGTTGAGTTTTACAATACCTGCCCTTGCATAGAAGTTTGAGATGATTGCAGGAAGGTCTACCGGGAATGCATCGGCACCAGGAAGCTCCTCCATACGGTTACTCATCTCTCTCAAAGCCTGAGCCCAACGAGATGTTGAGTCTGCAAGAAGAAGAACTTTCAAACCCATTGCACGGTAGTACTCACCAATTGTCATTGCAGTGTAAACTGAAGCCTCACGTGCTGCAACCGGCATGTTTGAGGTATTACAGATAATTGTTGTACGCTCACTCAATTTGCGTCCTGTACGTGCATCTACAAGCTCAGGGAACTCAGCAAAGATCTCCACTACCTCATTGGCACGCTCACCGCAGGCTGCCATGATGATAACATCAGCCTCACCCTGTTTTGCAATTGCATGCTGAAGCACTGTTTTACCGCAACCGAAAGGACCAGGGATGAAACCTGTACCACCCTCGGCCATTGGGTTAAGGGTATCGATACATCTTACTCCGGTTTCCATAATCCTATAAGGACGAGGTTTCTCTTTGTAACCTCCAATGGCAACTTTAACCGGCCATTTCTGAACCATTGTTACATTGTGGTCCTCACCGTTCTCGTCAGTTACAACTGCAACTGTGTCTGAAGCCTTGTAGCTTCCCTGAGGATTTACAGATTTTACTGTATATTCACCCTTGAAGCTGAAAGGGACCATGATTTTATGAGGAAGCCATCCCTCCTTAATCTCACCAAGCCAGTCTGCGGCAACAACTTTGTCACCAGGTTTGGCAATAGGGGAGAACTCCCACTCTTTATCCATATCAATTGGAGCAGTATACTCGCCCCTCTGAAGGAATACACCTGTCATAGTTGAAAGGTTGTTCTGCAAACCGTCATAGTTGCTTGAAAGCAGACCAGGACCTAGAGTTGCCTCCAACATGAAGCCCATGAACTCCACATCGTTACCTTTCTTCACACCACGTGTACTCTCATAAACCTGAACAGAAGCAAATTTTCCGTTCACCTTTATGACCTCTGCCATCAGCTTGGTATCACCCAGCTTGATGTAGCATATTTCATTCTGTGCAACAGGACCATTAACCTCCACTGTAACCAGGTTGGCAATGATACCTGTAACTTTTCCTGTGGTACTCATATATTTTTATTCTAATATTTTATTTTCAATTCCTTTGAAGGTTCCCCTTACTTCATCTACCAGCTTGCGGAACATCTCTTCACCGGCTTTGGCATCAAGCTTGTTCCACCTGTCAATAAGTTTTCCTTTGGCCAGGAATGCCAGAATTACATCCATATTGAACTCGCCGTATTCATTCAGTCCGCTAATGTAGTCCCATTTGAAACTGTCGAGCTGCTGTTCCTTCTCAAGAATGTTCCTGTTGGCAAAAATTGCCTGAAGTCTTGTAAGCTGCTCGCTGCTCAAATCAAGATCCACATTATTTGCCGGACACACTTTATATGAATCTGCATTGCGCTCCATCTTTCCTGCAACAAACTCAACTTTGCGGTTCCTTATTTCAAGATCCAAAGCAAAGTAAAGTCTTATGAACCTGTTCTTGCAGTTCATTGCTGCACGGTAGAAGTGGGCATTGAGATTCTCCTCATTTGTACCAAAGTCAAACCACTCAATAAAGCGGCGGTCCTTCTCGCTGCTGCTGTTGTAGATTGATTCCCTCACAGCATCATATGAGAAAGCCTTGTTGTCTCCGTTAAGTACAAGTTCGGGCAGTCCTGCAATAATGTAATGATAGTTTCCCATTATTGTTGATCAGTGAATTATCCAAAAAGAAGCTCTTTGGTCTTAGGTCTCAAATACTCTGCAATGATGTTCTCAAAATCCTTGTCGGTGAAGCTTAGCATATATCCCTCACCTTTAGGGGCAATCTTGAATCCTCCCTGAACACCTTTGCTGAACTGTACATCCACACCTGCTGAGCATATCTTTGAAAGCTGCTCTGCAGCAAACTGCTCAAGCTCTGCCTGTTTCTCTGCAGGAAGAATGATCTCCAGTGCTACTGAATCTGAATTCTGTGGATTGAATGCTGTAACAATGGCTTTTACAATCTCTTTCAAGAACTCAGTCTCTGCAACTGCACTCTTGGCTGGAGCCAATGTTTTAGCTGTAATTACACTCTCAATCTGCTGTTTTACTGCTGTGAATGCCTGCAATGAAGCCATCTTCACATCATTCTCAGTTTTTGACTTTAGCTCAGCAGCATCATTCTGTGCTTTAGCCAGAATCTCCTGAGCCTGCTCTTTAGCCTGTGCAATAATCTGTGCAGCCTCATTTTTGGCATTTGCCATCATCTGCTCAGCCTCTTGCTTGCCTTTGGACAGTCCCTCGTTATAGAGTTTGTCTGTCAATTCTTGCAACTTGTTTTGCATATATATAGTCTCCTATTAATTTTTAACTAAAATGACTACCAAAGTTATGTAATTTTATCCGAATATCCCACTCTCCAACTAAATTATTATCACAAAAATAGTCAGTTCCGGTATTATATTTTCTTCCCGACAAATTAATGCCCATTGGGACGACGTCATAATGGGCATTTTAGAACAAAAAAAAGAGCAGCAAGTGATTGCTGCCCTTTTTCATTTCAAGTATTGTTGGGACTATGCAAGGAATGCAAGCAGGATACCTGCTGCAACTGCACTACCGATAACACCTGCCACGTTAGGACCCATAGCATGCATTAGAAGGTAGTTTCTCTTGTCATACTCAAGACCTACGTTATTTGATACGCGTGCTGCATCTGGAACTGCAGATACACCTGCGTTACCGATAAGCGGGTTGATCTTGTTGCCCTCTTTCAAGAACAAGTTGAAGAACTTCACGAACAATACACCTGCAAATGTTGCAACAACAAATGAGAATGCACCAAGGATGAAGATCTTAACTGAGCTCCACTGCAAGAATTTGTCTGCCTGAGTTGAAGCACCTACGGTAATACCGATAAGGATGGTTACAACGTCAATTAGCGGACCGCTTGCTGTAGTTGCAAGACGTTTTGTAACGCCTGACTCCTTAATGAGGTTACCGAAGAACAACATACCCAATAGTGGAATACCTGAAGGTACGATGAATGCTGTTAGAAGGAAACCTACGATAGGGAACAGTCTCTTCTCTGTAGGAGATACAGCTCTTGGAGCTTTCATCTTGATAAGTCTCTCTTTCTCAGTAGTAAGCAGCTTCATGATAGGAGGCTGGATTACTGGAACAAGAGCCATGTAAGAGTAAGCTGACACTGCAATAGCACCCATCAAATCCGGAGCAAGTCTACCTGAAAGGAAGATAGCTGTAGGACCGTCAGCACCACCAATGATACCGATTGCACCAGCCTCAGTAGGAGAGAAGCCCAATGCAAGAGCAACAATGTATGCGCCAAAGATACCGAACTGTGCAGCAGCACCGATAAGCATAAGTTTAGGGTTTGAAATCAATGCAGAGAAATCTGTCATTGCACCAATACCCAAGAAGATTAGAGGTGGATACCAACCCTGGCTTACACCACCATAAAGGATGTTAAGCACAGAACCTTGCTCGTATACACCTACCTGTAGTCCTGGAAACAAAGGAATGTTTCCAATAAGGATACCAAAGCCAATAGGAATAAGAAGCATAGGCTCCCAATCCTTTGCAATAGCCAGGTATATGAATACCAATCCCACAAGTATCATCAGGATATGCCCCATTGTTACATTGGCAAATCCTGTGTACATAAAGAATTGGCTCAAATTATCTAAAATACTAGCTTCGTAAACCATAATTAACCAATTATTACAAGAGGTGCACCCTCAAGTACTGAATCACCTTTACCTACTTTAATTGCTGTTACTGTACCGTCTGCAGTAGACTCAATTGCGTTCTCCATTTTCATTGCCTCAAGAACCATTACAGTCTGGCCTCTCTTAACAACATCACCCTCTTTAACGCATACGTCAAGGATAACGCCTGGAAGTGGAGAAGTAACTGCAGTACCAGCACCGCCTGCAGCAGCGGCAGGTTTTGCAACTGGAGCAGCAGCAGGAGCTGGAGCAGCAGATTTTGCTACAGGTTTAGCAACTGGAGCAGCTGCTTTCTTAACTGGTTTGTCAAACTCAACTTTGAATGGAGTTCCGTTTACCTCCACTTCAGCCATTGAGCCATCTACCTCGTTAATGGCAACATTGTATTCGTTACCATTAATTTTCAATTTGTATTCTTTCATTGTGTAAATTTCTTTAATGGATTATTTTTTTCTTTGTGGAGTCTCTCTCAAAGTGTAAATCTTAGAACTCCAAGGTGAATATGTTCTTGATACCTTGTTGATTGTAAGAACGGTCTCCTCAAAGTCGTGAGCCTCATTCTCTATCATGAACAAGTGGATAGCCATTGAAATTGCAGCATATGTCTCTGCAGAAACCTGACCTGATGTATCTGCCTTCTCTTTGTTTGCAACATCCTTAACAGCCTCAACTGCATTCTCTGATTTCTTCCTGATATGGAATTTACCAATCTGTTTGAATACAAGATAAAGGATTGCCAATGCAAGGAATGTTACACTCATTGCAGTAAGTGTAAGGAAGATGCCAATAGGGTCTGCCTTAGCCATCAATGCAGATTTAGACTCGCCGTCCAAAGTTGCATTGTTTGTGCTAGGGGTAGGGTTATCCATTTTAATCCAACCGAACTCAGTTGAAGTATCAGCTTTAGCCTCAGCTTCAAGCAAAGAGTTTCTGTAAGATTTGTAGAATGCGCTAAGCTCTGTAACAGAACCAACACCGTCCATTTTTCTACCGTATGATTTATTTGTATCAAGTGCAGGGAATACCACTTTGTCAATGATGGTTCTACCATCAGCAGCAGTGAAGATTACCTCTTTTGCACCGTCCAAAGTAAATCCAAGATGGAAAGTACCTCTGTTTGCAACACCGTCAGCCCAGAAAAGGATGTGCTGGCGAGGCTGAACTTTGGTAAGTACATCACCTTTAGGAATCATGTACATTGTAAGATTCTCAGGATCTGTTGACAGATAACATCCTGCGATATCTACAGTACCGTATGAAGTGTTGAAAAGCTCAATCCAACCGCTTCTGTAGCCATAATCATCCTCAAACCCCTCAGTGTTGGTTACAAGAACCTCATTAAGGCGCATGTCGGACATATTCTGGGCATTCAGATTAGAAGCGCAGACAAGAACTCCCAACAACAATATTAAACTGTAAATTTTCTTCATTTTAATTGTTGTTAAAATTATAGAGGTAGGTTATCGTGCTTCTTAGCCGGATTAGCAAGTTTCTTGGTCTGAAGCTCCTGAAGAGCTCTGATGATACGGAAACGAGTGTTTCTTGGCTCAATTACATCATCAATGTAACCGTATTTGGCAGCGTTGTAAGGGTTTGCAAATGCATCTCTGTACTCCTGCTCTTTCTCTTTAGCGAATGCTTTAGGATCAGCAGCCTCTTTCATCTCTTTACCGTAAAGAACCTCAATAGCTCCAGAAGGACCCATTACTGCAATCTCACCTGTAGGCCATGAGTAGTTGATGTCACCACGAAGGTGTTTAGAGCTCATCACACAGTATGCACCACCGTAAGCTTTTCTAAGAACAACTGTAACTTTTGGAACAGTAGCCTCACCGTAAGCGTAAAGAAGTTTAGCACCGTGAAGGATGATTCCGCCGTACTCCTGCTGTGTACCAGGCAAGAAACCAGGAACGTCAACTAGGGTTACCAATGGAATGTTGAAAGCGTCGCAGAAACGTACGAAACGTGCAGCTTTTCTAGAAGAGTTGTTGTCAAGAACACCTGCAAGAGCTTTAGGCTGGTTAGCTACGATACCAACAGACTGACCGTTGAAACGTGCAAAACCTACAACAATGTTCTTAGCGTAGTCTTTGTGAACCTCAAGGAATTTGCCCTCGTCAACGATAGCGCCAATTACCTCGTATACATCGTATGGTTTGTTAGGATCATCAGGGATAATCTCGTTAAGTGAATCCTCAAGACGGTCGATAGGATCGGTAGTCTCAACATATGGAGCCTCCTCCAAGTTGTTCTGAGGGATATAGCTCAATAGAGCTTTGATAACCTCAAGACCCTCAACCTCGCTGTCTACTGCAAAGTGTGCAACACCACTCTTTGAAGCGTGTACGCTTGCACCACCAAGCTGCTCCTGTGTAACATCCTCACCAGTTACTGATTTTACTACTTTAGGACCAGTCAAGAACATGTAGCTGGTACCTCTGGTCATGATGTTGAAGTCAGTTAGAGCTGGAGAATATACAGCACCACCTGCACAAGGACCGAAGATAGCAGAAATCTGAGGGATAACACCAGATGCAAGAATGTTTCTCTGGAAAATCTCAGTATAACCTGCAAGAGCGTTTACACCCTCCTGGATACGTGCTCCACCTGAGTCGTTAAGACCGATAACTGGTGCACCCATAGTCATACCTTTGTCCATTACTTTACAGATCTTCATTGCAAAGCTCTCAGAAAGTGAACCTCCGAATACGGTAAAGTCCTGAGCAAATACGTAAACCATACGGCCGTCGATTGTACCTCTACCGGTTACAACACCGTCACCAAGGAATACGTTCTTCTCCATACCGAAGTTTGTACAACGGTGTGTTACAAACATATCAAACTCCTCAAAGCTTCCCTCATCAAGAAGCATGTTGATTCTTTCACGAGCAGTATATTTGCCTTTTTCGTGCTGTGAGTCAATTCTTTTTTGACCACCGCCAATGCGTGCTTTCTCACGTAGAGAAATCAACGCTTTTACTTGTTCGAGTTGATGGCTCATTTTATAATTCTTAT
>JAGBTG010000057.1 GCA_017631435.1 Bacteroidales bacterium
CTGCTTGTCTTTTCAATATTTTCAATGAACTTTTTCCCTTTCATCCTTCCGGGCTGACCGCCCTTCCGTTTTGGGACCGCAAAGATACGGACTTTTTCGTTATCTCCAAATTTTTTCGCAACTTTTTTTTGAAAAAATTTTTCATTTCAAAATTTCGAAGAACTTGTCCCCTACGCCTCTCTCATTTGCGGGCTGCAAAGGTAGACATTATTTCATATTCTGCAAACTTTCCAGCCCACTTTTTTGAAGATTTTTTACCCCAAAAACATCAATCGGCTTAACCTCAGCGCATTGTGCTGGGAAATATTTTTTGGAGTCCCATTTTAGGATTTGTCGGGAAAAAGATTTACCTTTGAAAGTTCTATATATAAAAGGAGAGTACAGTAGAAAGATGGATAAGAAAGTTATTATAATTCCCACTTACAACGAGAAGGAAAATATTGAAAAAATTATAAGAAAAGTATTCACCCTGCCTGAAGGGTTCCACATTCTGGTAATAGATGACGGCTCCCCGGACGGCACTGCAGATATTGTAAAGGGGCTGCAGAAGGAATTTCCGGAGAGTCTCCATATTGTGGAGCGCAAAGGAAAACTCGGTTTGGGCACCGCATATATTAAAGGTTTCAACTGGGCATTGGAGAACAACTACGATTACATCTTTGAGATGGATGCAGATTTCTCCCATAATCCCGACGATCTTCCCAAATTGTATAATGCGTGCGCCAAGGAGGGTGCCGGCCTGGCAATAGGTTCGAGGTATTGCAAGGGCATCAGTGTTGTGAACTGGCCTATCGGGAGGGTTATCATGTCATACTATGCCTCCACTTATGTGAGGACAGTGCTTGGAATGAAGGTATATGACTGCACTGCTGGCTTCAAATGCTACACAAAAGAGGTGCTTTCAAACATAGATCTTGACAAGATTCAGATGAAAGGGTACGGTTTCCAGATTGAGATGAAGTACAACGCATATAAATTGGGATACAAGATTACCGAGGTACCCATTATATTTATAGACAGAACTGAGGGAACTTCAAAGATGTCGTCGGGAATATTCGGCGAGGCTTTCTGGGGTGTACTTAAAATGAAATTCCGCAAAATCACACCAAAAAAGAGATAACGGTTATGCTTACACTTGTTAAAAACGGTATAATTGTAGATTCAGGGCTATCTTTTGCAGGTAGCCTTTTGATTAATGGAGAGAAAATAGAGAAAATCTTCAGGGCAGACAACTTCCCTACCCATAAGGAGTATATGGATGCTGTAGAAAACCTGGCCGCCGATAAGGTGATTGACGCATCCGGGCTGCATATCCTTCCCGGAGTGATAGATGACCAGGTACACTTCCGTGAGCCGGGCAATACCCAGAAGGCAACCATTGCCAGCGAGAGTGCCGCGGCAGTACTTGGAGGCGTTACCAGTTTTATGGATATGCCCAACAACAACCCGCCTGCAGCCACAATGGAGGCCCTCAACGGCAAATTCAACATTGCCAAAGAGACATCATATGCAAACTACTCGTTCTACCTTGGTGCAACCAATGAAAATATTGGGGAAATAAAAACCCTTGACAAGAGCCGTATCTGCGGAGTGAAGGTGTTCATGGGCTCATCAACCGGCAACATGCTGGTGAACGACGAGGATACCCTTGAGGAGATTTTCAGCAAGTCACCGGTACTTATTGCCACCCACTGCGAGCAGGAGGAGACAATCAAGGCCAACATGGCGGCATATACACAGCAGTATGGTGAGGAGATCCCGTTTGAGATGCACTACAGGATCCGCAGCCGCGAGGCATGTATTGAGTGCACCAGAAGGGCATTGGATCTTGCGGTAAGAAACAAGAGCAAACTGCACATCCTCCACATAAGCACCGCAGACGAAATTGAGATGATAAGGGAGGCCCGCAAGCAGAATCCCCTTATACAGGGAGAGGTTTGTGTGCACTACATGTGGTTCAACTGCACTGACTACGCTACATACGGCAGCAAGATAAAATGCAACCCTGCAATTAAGGAGCCATCAGACATGCAGGCAATAAGGAAAGCCGTAAAGGAGGGAATCATCACCGTTGTGGCAACCGACCACGCCCCTCACCTTAAAGAGGAGAAGGCAAACAGCTATGCCAAGGCCCCAAGCGGCATTCCATTGGTACAGCACAGCCTCCAGACAATGCTTGAGCTGGCCCACAAGGGAATCTTCACAGTAGAGGATGTTGTGGCCAGGATGAGCCACGGTCCGGCAGATTGCTTCAACATTGAGAAGAGAGGATACATTAAGGAGGGGTTCTACGCAGACCTTGCAATGGTAAACCTCAATCTTCCCGACAGCACCTCAACCACCACCCCTGCATACAAATGCGGCTGGAGCCCGTTTGAGGGGATGGCATTCTCAAGCAGCATCATAAACACAATGGTAAACGGGGCCCTTGTTGTGGAGAACGGCAAGCTTACCGGCAACAGGAACGCCAAAGAGTTGAGATTCGACAGATAAATCATGGAACAGAGAGGGAACCGGCCATTGGCAAAAACTTACATGCTCACAATCCTGGCAATAGTATTGTGGGGATTCTCATTTGTGTGGACTAACGATATCCTGCAAAAGGATATTCCGGTGTTCACATTCCTGTTCATCAGGCTTGCCCTGGCCGGCACCCTGCTGTTTGCCTTTGCAAAACTCACCGGCAAACTGCAGCCAATAGCCAAAAAGGATATAAAGTTCCTTATCCTTATGGCCTTCTTTGAACCATTCATATATTTTATAGGTGAAACATACGGTATAAAGGCCACCAACTCGGCAGTACTCTCTGCTGTAATCATTGCCACCATACCAATTGTAAGCCTTTTTGTAGAAAAGATACTCTACAAAGTACCGTACACCGCATTCAAGATTTTTGGAACAGCCATCACCATCCCGGGAATAGTTATGGTCATAATGAAAAGCGGTGAAACGACATCTGTAGACCATACGTACGGGATAGCACTGCTTTTTCTGGCAGTTGCCGGTTCCATAGGATACTCTTCAGTTGTAAAGAAACTGTCGGGAAACTACAACCCGCTTACCATTACAACATACCAATTTGTCATTGGATCCGTTTTCTTCCTCCCTTTCTTTCTTGGATGGGGGCTTGATGGGGTAAACGGCACTCTCCTCACCAGGGAGATACTGGTTCCACTCCTGTCACTTGCAGTGTTGTGCTCTTGCCTGGCTTTCTTCTGCTGGGTAAATGCCATCAAGGATCTGGGAATGACAAAGACAAATATCTTCTCTGCCCTTATCCCGGCAGTGAGCGCTCTTGGGGCTGCCATGCTGGGGCAGGAACAGATAACTCTCATGTCGGTTGTGGGAATAACAGTTGTTACCGCCGGAGTGATTATTGCCCAGAAAGGGTAATGGAAATCACTTTCTGGAAGCATCCGGGTATTGGGCGCAATACTTTGCTATAAAATCAGGAATCTTCTCCTCTTTCCCCAATCCAAATTTCTTCCTTATCCTTGAGCACCGGACGCTGTATGCATTTTCTGTAAGGAGTTCCGCCGCACAAGTCTGCTGCCATGAAAATCCCAGGTGTATGAAGCAGCATGTCCTCAGTTCCAGATCTGTAAGGCCATACTGCAGGGCCATCCGGCTGAAAGCCCCCTGGCGGGCCACATCCACTGCATACACAATATCTGCAGCAAAATCTCCAATTCCCCCATTGTGGTAGTTTTCCTGGAAGTATCCCGACAGTTTTCCGGCATATTTGGGAAAATTGTCACAACTGTAATACATCTGCCCGTAGAACATCTTAAGAGCCTCTGCCCTTCTCTGCAGGGCATCCTCCAGACCTCTGGCAGATGAAGGGGTGAGTTTAACCGCCATCCCCAAGGAGTCCAGTCTTTTCCTTTCTCTCCACATCCTGCATACCCGAACCACAACCATAACAAAAGCCACCGCTGCACATACAGCAGCAACGGCAACAAGCACCCTACAATCTAGCATCAATCTATATCATGTATTATGTTAAAGCAATTTCAACTGTATCCTTCCCCTCTTAATGTCCACCTCAAGCACTTTAACCTTTACATGCTGATGCAGTTTAAGAATTTCATTGGGATTTGAGACAAACCTGTCGGCCATATTTGACACATGGATAAGTCCGTTCTGTTTTATTCCAATATCCACAAAGGCTCCAAAGTTTGTAATGTTGGTAACTATTCCAGGAAGCTCCATATCTGCCTTAAGGTCTTCCAACGAGCGGATATCCTCCGCAAACTCAAGCACCTTTGCCGCCTGGCGGGGATCCCTTCCCGGCTTGGCAAGCTCCTGAACTATATCATTAAGGGTAGGAAGACCGACCTCATCAGAAACATATCTGTTAATATCAATTTTTGCAACATGCTCCTTATTCCCGATAAGTTCAACCAATGAGATGCCACAGTCTGAAGCCATCTTCTCCACAAGTGCATACCTCTCGGGATGCACAGCTGAATTGTCCAGCGGGTTCTCTGCCCCTGGAATCCTGAGGAATCCTGCAGCCTGCTCATACACCTTCTCTCCAAGGCGTTTAACTTTAAGGAGCTGCTTTCTCTGGGTAAATGCCCCTATCTGGCTCCTGTAGTCTACAATATTCTGTGCCAACGCAGGTCCTATGCCTGAAACATAAGACAACAGATGCTTGCTGGCTGTATTGAGATTAACTCCCACGCTGTTCACGCAGCTTATAACCACATCATCAAGTTTCTCCTTAAGCAGCGTCTGGTCTACATCATGCTGATACTGTCCAATACCAAGGGATTTGGGATCTATCTTCACCAGCTCTGCAAGCGGGTCCATAAGCCTGCGGCCAATGGATACCGCACCCCTAACGGTTACGTCATACTCAGGGAACTCCTCCCTTGCCACAGGTGAAGCAGAATAGATTGAAGCGCCGTCCTCACTTACAGAGAACACCTTCACATTGGCAGGAAGTGCCAGCCTCTTTATAAAGGCCTCTGTCTCGCGTGCGGCGGTACCGTTACCAATGGCTATAACCTCAATCTTGTAAGACTGCACCATATTGGAGATCTTCTTCATGGCCATCACCTTCTCGTTTGCAGGAGGGTGAGGATAAATGGTATCGTTATGGAGCAACTCACCGTTGGCACCAAGACACACCACCTTACAGCCGGTCCTGAAGCCCGGGTCTATTGCCAGAGTCCTCTTCTCTCCAACCGGCGCTGCCAGAAGGAGCTGTCTTAGGTTCTCTCCAAAAACCCTTATTGAATCAAGGTCTGCCTTCTCTTTTGCAGCCTTGAGCGATTCATTTTCTATTGATGAATGGAGCAGACGTTTCAAAGAGTCGTCTACTGCCAGGTCAATCTGCTCAAACAGTTTGAATGTATTGCATTTTACCCCGTTGTAAAGGAGCCTGTTCACAATCTTCTTTGCAACAGTGGAATCCACATCCAGTTTTATATTCAGAATTCCCTCCTGCTCTCCCCTCAACAAGGCCAACAGCCTGTGGGCAGGCATTCTGGTTATCTGCTCGCTGAAATCATAGTAGTTGGCAAATTTCTCCCCCTCATCCTCTTTCCCTTTTGCCTGCCTGGAAACTACCTTGGCATTCTTAAGATAGAAACTTCTGAGTTCCTGACGGATCTCAGCCTTCTCTGCCACTGCCTCGGCAATGATGTCGCGGGCCCCCTGGAGGACAGATTCCTTGTCGGGAAGATCATCTCCTATATATGAAGCAACAGCCTTTTCAAAGTCCTTCACATTGAATGTGAGCATTGCTGTTGCCAATGGCTCCAGCCCCTTTTCCTTGGCTATGGTTGCCCTGGTTCTCCTCTTGGGTTTAAATGGCATATAAAGGTCTTCCAGCTGCTGCATGTGGATGCAATGGGCAATCTCCTTCTCAAGTTCAGGGGTGAGTTTACCCTGCTCAGTTATGCTCTTGAGCACCGCCTCCTTGCGTTTGTCAAGTTCCTCAAACTTGCCCCACCAGTGCTTTATCTCAGCCACCTGCACTTCATCCAGCTGGCCGGTCCTCTCCTTCCTGTACCGGCTTATGAACGGAACGGTAGCGCCGTCTGCCAACAATTCCACACAATGCTCCACCTGCCATGGCTGTACAGCCATAAGCTCTGAAATATACTTTATATACTGTTTCTCCATATCAACCCTTAATCATGTGACACCTGCTGCAATTGCTCCCTGTATGCCGAGAAAATCTTTGATTTTGACACAAAGCCAAGATATTTTCCCTTATCGTCAACTACAGGCAGGTTCCACGCACCTGTATACTCAAATTTGTTCATTACACTCTCCATCTTCTCCTTATAGTAGACAAACTCCGGTACCTGCTTCATATATGCAGGGATGCGGGTTGTGTACTTCTCCCTGTCAAACATCACCTCCCTCACATCATCAAGGAATACAATTCCCTGCATCTTGCCGTCGGGAGTAACCACAGGAAAAATGTTCCTGTGCGAATGTGCAATAACCTTAACCAGATCTCCAAGCGTCTGGTTCAGCCCTATTGGGGAAAAGTCATTCTCAATAAGCTCATCTGTCTTGAGCAGGGTAAGAACCGCCTGGTCTGAATCATGTGTAAGGAGATCTCCCTGTTTTGCAATACGTTTGGTATAGATGGAATATGGCTCATAAAGCCTTATTGTTGCAAACGAAACTGCCGATGTAATGATAAGCGGCATCAGCAATGTATACCCACCGGTAATCTCAGCAATGAGGAAGATTGCGGTAAGGGGAGCCTGCATCACACCTGCCATAAGGCCTGCCATTCCCACCAGCACAAAGTTGGTTTCCGGAAGTGGATGTACTATTCCCGACAGATTCAGAGCCCTCACCACTACAAATCCCAATACACCTCCCATAAACAGGGTTGGGCCGAATGTACCTCCAACACCGCCTCCGGCATTGGTGAACGACATGGAGAACACCTTAAGGAAGAATACTCCCAGGAAGAAAATTGGAACTACCCACTCTATGGTAAGTATCTTTGAGAAGAAGGATGTACCTACCGCAGCATCGGAGTTATTCATAAGAAGGGATGTAAGCACGCCATAACCCTCACCGTACAACGGCGGAAAGATGAAGATGAGAAGGCCAAGGCATGAGGCTGAGATGAGCCATCTTCTTCCTGGTTTCTGAATGGATTTTATCTTGTCCTCAAGCCACAATGTGGTTCTGGTAAAATATAGCGATGCATATCCGCAGATTATTCCAAAGAGGATGTAAAACGGCAAGTTGCCTATTGAGAACGGTGTAAGGTCATTCTCAAACGCCACTGTACTTCCAAGGAACAGATATGAGACTGTTGTTGCTGTAATTGATGAGATTACAAACGGAAGCAACGATGTCATTGACATGTTGAACAACAGTATCTCCAGTGTAAACAGTACTCCGGCAAGTGGAGCCTTGAATATTCCCGCTACAGCACCCGCAGCTCCGCAACCAAGGAGAATTGTCATGTTCTTGTAGGAAAGGCCCATTGCCCTGGCCACGTTTGAACCAATGGCTGCTCCGGTATACACAATTGGGGCCTCAGCTCCCACCGAACCTCCAAAACCAATGGTAACCGAGCTGGCCGAAACGGAAGACCACATATTGTGCGGCTTTATCTTGGATTCATTCTTTGATACGGCAAGAAGCACTTTGGTAACTCCGTGTCCTATATTGTCCTTAATGATGTATTTTACAAAAAGGAAAGCAAGGAGCATACCCAATCCCGGATACAGAAGGAACAGCAGGCTGTCTGCCGGTGTGTTGAACCATCCGGTAAGGATCCACTCAAAGAAATGGACCATCTGCTTGAGCAGGACAGCAGCTATTCCGCTGCCCAATCCCACTACCAGAGCCAAAATAATAAGCAGCCTGCTTTCAGGAATGCCGGCTGCATAGGACTTTATCTTGTACAGTAAACTTTTCAGCATAGTTTCAGTAAAGGTTAACCTTACAAATTTAATAAAAAAAGTTGGGCACACAACGTATGCCCAACCGCTATTTCCCATTAAAAAAATTATTCGTCTGAATCGTCGTCTCCGCCAAAGGAGTTTGAACCGTCATCAGGGAATGTGTTGCCCTCTGTACCTGCATCATCATCTCCGTCAACATCACCGAACAAGCCGTTCTCCACATCCTCGTAATCATCAATCTTAACCTCTATCTTAACAAGATATATTGCATCTGGAATCTCTACAGATACGGCATAGAAGAATGATCCGTCATGTTTGTCAACCTTGAACAAGTCTCCCATATAATCTGCGTATCCCTTTGGATATTTCTCTTTGAACGCAGCCGCCAACTCAGGCGACATGTTTGCATAACTTACAACTGCTCTCTTCTTCTGTGGTTTTGAAGTTTTGGCGCACATATCAGTTTCTCTTATTAGTTGAATTATGATTTTTCGTTTATTGATGCAAGTATAGTGAGTTTTTTTATATAAAAAAATGTTTTTTACTATTTCTTGAAAAAATAAGATTTCTGCATACGTTTCTTGTCCATATTTTTCTCAACAAAAATAGGCTTGAACCCCTTGGGATCCATCTGGGCATAGTATGCTGCAGATGATTTGGTCATTGGTGTAGGGGTAAAATCCTGCACTTGGTCTGTATAAACGCCCTTCAATGCCGGGTGCTGAGAGAGCTTCTCCATATCCTTCTGTTCACATCCCGGATGAGATGAAATGAAGTATGGAACAAGCTGAAATCTCAAGCCATTGTTCCTGTTTACCCTGTCAAACTCCCTCTTCAGGCGCTCAAACAGAGTGAACGAAGGCTTGTTCATAAGAGCAAGCACCTTGTCTTCCGTATGCTCCGGCGCCACCTTAAGCCTTCCGCTGGTATGCTTGGTTACAAGCTCCTCAAAATATGGTTTTGATGAACTGTCCAGGAACCCTTTTGCATCCAGGAAGAGATCATATCTTATACCGCTGCCAATATATGCATGCTTGATACCCTTAATCTCTGAAACACTTTTGTACAGTTTTAGCAATCTCCTGTGCGAATTGTTCAGATTAGGACACATCTTTGGATAAAGGCAGCTCTTTCTGAAACATTTCTCACAAATACTCCTGTCATTGCCCGCCATTCCGTACATGTTTGCGGTTGGCGCTCCCAAATCGGAGATGTTCCCCGCAAAGCCGGGAAGTTCCTTAAGCCTCTCAATTTCAGCCAGAATAGACTCCTCACTCCTGCTCTGTATATGCTTGCCCTGATGGGCTGCAATTGTACAGAAACTGCACCCTCCAAAACATCCCCTGTGGGTGTTTATGGAGAATTTGATCATCTCATATGCTGGAATGTGCTTCCCCTTGTATTTGGGATGCGGCAATTTTGTGTACGGCAAGTCGTAGATGGAATCCAGCTCCTCAGTGGTTGGGAGCGGATAAGGTGAGTTTACCACCACATATCTCTTTCCAATCTGCTCCACAAGCTGTTTGCCAACCATTCTGTTGGCCTCGAGCTCTATGGCGTTGAAGTTCTCAACAAATGCCTTTTTGTCTTTAAGGCATTTCTCGTATGGGTGAAGGAATATCCTGTCGGGATTATCTGCAGGTTTCTCCTCACTGATCCATGCTACCTGCTGCAGCTTGTTCTTGTCTTCCCAGGCCCCCTCCTCAATGTGTCTTGCCACATCAATGATGGCCCTCTCTCCCATTCCGTAAATGAGGTAATCTGCCTTGCTCTCCACAAGCACAGATGGAAGGAGCTTGTCCTGCCAGTAATCATAGTGGGTAAAGCGCCTTAGCGAGGCCTCAATTCCACCTATAACTACAGGGGTATCGGGATAAAGTTGCTTAAGGATGTTGGAATAAACCTTTACGGCATAATCTGGCCTCATGTTTGGGGCCCCGTTTGGGGTATATGCATCATTGCTGCGGAGCCTCTTGGCCGCAGTGTAATGGTTTACCATTGAGTCCATTGCCCCGGAATTTACACCAAAGAAAAGCCTGGGAGCCCCAAGCTTTTTAAAGTCGCGCAAATCGTCACGCCAGTTTGGCTGGGGAACAACAGCCACCCTGTAGCCGTTGCTCTCCAGTACCCTGGCTATAACTGCAGTTCCAAATGAAGGGTGGTCTATGTAGGCATCTCCTGTAAAGATGATTACATCTACATAATCCCATCCCAGGGCATCAATTTCCTTTTTTGTGGTAGGTATGAATCTCCCTTTTTCCATTATAATTACATTCTCTCAGGCAATTTGATACCCAAGATATCCATTGCGTTTACAAGTACTTTTGCAATTACCTCAATAAGGGCAAGTCTCTGGTCTCTCAAAGCACCGTTCTCCTCATTAAGGATAGTTGTATCGTGGTAATACTGGCTAAACTCCTTAGCCAAATCGTATGCATAGTTTGCAATTACCGCTGGAGAGTGAGCATCACCGGCCTCTTTAACCCTCTGAGGGTAAATGTTGAGCATCTTTATGATCTCAACCTCTTTAGGAAGCAAAGTAGCCTCAGAAACAATTGCAGGGGCAAATCCGCGCTCAGCAGCCTTTCTGAGGATAGATCTGATACGTGCGTGGGTGTACTGGATGAAAGGACCTGTGTTGCCGTTGAAATCAATTGACTCTTTAGGATCAAACAACATGGTCTTTCTAGGGTCAACCTTAAGGATGAAGTATTTCAACGCACCCTGACCAATCATCTCAAACAGCTCCTCGCGCTCAGCCTCAGGCATGTCATCAAGGCGTCCGAGAGCCAATGAAGTCTCCTTGGCTGTAGCATACATATCCTGTACAAGATCATCTGCGTCTACAACTGTTCCCTCCCTCGATTTCATCTTGCCCTCAGGAAGCTCAACCATTCCGTAAGACAAGTGGTAGATATAGTCGCTCCAGTCAAAGCCCAGTTTCTTAAGGATAAGCTTCAACACCTGGAAGTGGTAGTTCTGCTCATTTCCAACAACATAGATATGCTCATCAAGTGTGTACTCTGCAAATCTCTGATGGGCAGTACCCAAATCCTGTGTCATGTATACAGAGGTACCGTCGCCACGTAGAAGGAGTTTCTTGTCAAGACCGTCGGGAGTAAGGTCACACCATACAGAACCATCCTCGTGTGTCTCAAAAATACCTTTTGCAAGACCCTCCTGAACCAATGCCTTACCCAAAAGGTAAGTCTGTGATTCATAATAGGTTTTGTGGAATGAAATACCAAGGCGGTTGTAGGTTTTGTCAAATCCCTCATAAACCCAGCCGTTCATCTTCTTCCATAGCTCAACAACCTCAGGATCACCCTGCTCCCATTTTACAAGCATAGCCTGGGCCTCCTTAAGGATTGGAGCCTGTTTCTCTGCCTCCTCTGCAGGAACACCCTGCTCAATTAGCTCCTTTGTCTGTTTCTTCAACTCATTGCTGAATGCAACATAGTATTTTCCAACAAGGTGGTCACCTTTTATTCCCGACGACTGTGGAGTCTCACCATTGCCCATCTTCAACCACGCAAGCATGGATTTGCAGATGTGGATACCACGGTCGTTCACAAGGTTCACCCTAATCACATTGTGGCCATTGGCCTCAAGAAGCCTTGAAACCGACCATCCCAAAAGGTTGTTTCTTATGTGGCCCAAGTGAAGCGGCTTGTTGGTATTTGGAGAAGAGAACTCAATCATCACGCTCTTTCCTGTAGCCGGAAGCTGTCCGAAATTCTCCGCAGCAGAAATCTCCACAAAAATATTTTTCCAGTACTCCTGGGAAAGCTTGATGTTAAGGAAACCCTTAACGACATTAAAGTTCTCAATAAACTTGTCATTGGCCTTAATGTACTCTCCAATCTCTGTAGCAGTTGCCTCAGGAGCCTTTTTGCTCATCCTCAGCAACGGGAACACTACAAGGGTTACATCACCCTCAAAATCTGGATTGGTAGACTCTACCTTAATCATCTTGTCATCAGCCTCAACACCATAAAGTGCCTTAACTGCCTCTTTGGCAATATTGCCTATAAAAATCTCTGGAATCATCTTTATTGGATCTCAATTAGTTTTTAGAAAAATACTCCTTCATTGCAGCCTTAACCTTAGGTGAAAGCTTGAGCAATGTAAACATTGTAGGGAACGCCATAAGGGCATAAGCCAAGTCAATAAGACCAACTGCAGCCTTTAGAGGAATCATTGCAGCCACAACAAGCATTGCAAGGAAGAAGATATTGTAATATTTTGCATACTTGGCACCAAACAGGAAGCCAGTACATTTCTGTCCGTAATAAGAATAAGAGAACATTGTTGAGAATGCAAAGAAGAACAGCATAGCCAACAACAGATATTTGCCCAAACCAGGAATTGATGCATCAAAAGCCTGAAGAGCAACGCTCAAACCTGCCATAGAACCGCTCAAGCCGTCTCCAAGAGGAAGCACATCCCTCTGGATAAGGATGGCAATTGCAGTAAGGGTACAAACAAGGCCGGAATCAATGGAAGGGCCAATCATTGCAACCAAGCCCTCTTTAACAGGCTCATTGTTCTTTGAAGCGCCGTGCATCATTGAAGCTGTACCAACACCTGCCTCATTCACCAAAGCAGCACGTCTGATACCAATCAATGCAATTGAAACAAGAGCACCAATTCCGCCGCCAACACCGGCCTTAACGGTAAGGGCATCCCTGAAGATTGCACCAAATACACCAGGAACCTCATTAAGGTTGGTAAGGATGATGTACATAACCAAAAGGAAGTACATGATAACCATTGCAGGAACCACCTTGGTGGCAACCTTTGAAATTCTCTTGATACCTCCAAGAACCACACAAGCCACAATCACTGTAATTATAACACCAATGATGAATCTGAGGGTAAGTGTATTCTGCTCAGGGGTAAAGAAAATTGAAGTGATGGCCTCTGTAAACTGGTTACTCTGCATAATGCAAAGGGTACCAATAAGGCCGGAAATTGCAAAGAATACTGCAAGAGGTTTCCATTTAGGACCTAATCCCGACAAAATCATGTACATAGGACCACCCTGAACCTCACCTGCATCATCCTTGCCCTTATACATCACAGAAAGGGTACCCTCAAAGAACTTGGTAGCCATACCAAGAATGGAGCTCACCCACATCCAGAAGATTGCACCGGGACCGCCAATGGAAAGAGCAATGGCCACACCGGCAATATTACCCATACCAACAGTAGCCGCAATGGCACTTGCAAGAGCCTCAAACGAGCTGATCTGACCCTCAGCCTTGCTGTTGTCATCAGACTTCAAAGCCTTAATGGCCTTGCCATAATACCTCAACGGAACAAAACCCGAATACAACAAAAAGTACAAACCACCTCCAACAAGAAGGATAAAAAGCGGATAACCGCAAACGAAATCACTCACAGCAGTAATCCACTGCCCCAGTGAAGCAAAAAAGTCGCCCATATGTATTTAAATTTTAGAATTTTCAATAAGCGACCAAAGGTACAAAAAAATATCTAAAACTCAACCTTCACTCCAAGAAGCCACTCAGTTCCCTTCAAGGAGGTGGTTTTCTTTATTTCAGAGGCACCACTAAAATAAGAATACTCAAACACTCTTATATCCAGCAAGTTATTGGCCTGAAAATTAAGTGACAGCTTATTGCTGGCATTCCACTCAACTTTCAAATCCATGAAAGGCTTGGTTGTATTTTCGTATTTTGAATTCCAGTAGATGTAATTTCTGCTCACTAAAGACCAGTTCTCAAAAGGAAACCAGTTGATGGTAAGGTCATTTACAGAATTCCTGTAATTGCTTGCAGTTCCGCCTCCAAGCTTGCTCACGGTATATGAACCGTCGTAAACAACATTGAAATTCTCCCCAACATAGAAATCCAGTCCGAGCTTGAATGTATATCCCTGATTATTGAACTCAAACAGCTTCCCCTGCAGGAACTGTTCAGACTGCAGATACGAATACTCAACAGCCCCGTTTAAGGTAAAGGAGTCACCTAACTTCTTCTTCACATCCATCATTGCCCTGAAATTGCGCATATGGCTCCCTTGCTCCTTATACGTAATGAAGGTATACTCAGGAGAGTAAAAATACTCAGACATAAGGTTACTGTACATTGTATTGTAAATTGCGCCCAAACTTGCAAACAGATAGCTTGAATAGTTGCTGTAATTGAGGCTCAACGAGTAATTCTGCAACACCCTCTCCTGAAGGGCCTGATAAGAATACAAGGTCCTGTATCCGTTGAAAATGTACCCCTGCCCCATTTTGTCAATACCGGCAACATCATTGCCCACACTTGCACTACCCTGAATCCTGTAAGAATCACCCAACCTGTACTTTAATGAAACATATGGATTGTACAGGCAAAACACATCATCATCACCATCAAGATTGTCATACCTCAGATTCACGGGCAAGCTCAAATCAAATTCCATTCCCGACAGTTTATAATTCCACCTGAAATCCAGATAAGGCTGCAGGGTAAACAGAGACAGATCATTGCACATTGTCTCATCCCCCTGATCAATCCAAGACTTGAAGGAATTGTATGAAACGCCGGCACCGGGCTCATAAGAAAAAGTGGAATGCCCCTTTTTCATTGAAAAAGCTGAATTTACGGTAGCCCTGAAATTGTCTGTATCAAAATTCTGGGTCATCTGGGAAACCATCTGCTGGTCTACATTTGAGTAATGCAGATTACCGTACAGCTGGCTCACTTTCCCATTCTTCCTACTCACAATCTTATAATCATCATTCAAAATGAGCTTGGGAAGATCGTAACTTATTGCATATCCGCCATAGTTTGACTTCAATACAGATGAGGCCTCATTTGAATACACCTTAAATGAAAGCTGGTTCTCAAAATAAGAGTTCTCTTTATTTGACACATATGCAACATCCCCCTCCGCAAGACGGAAGACCATTCTGTCCATAAGAGAATCGCTCTGTACAATTACAGTATCAGAACCTGATATTATCTCATTGGTAATCTGCCCCACACCAGTCCTCTCATATCCCAGCACAACACTCTCCTTAAGCTCCGCACCAGAGGCCAGTTTGTTCATATTGGCTACTGAGAGCGCTTTGGTATTGTTGTGGCTGTACAGATCAGACTTGATTGGAAGATTCAGCTCCCTTACTTTCATCAGGTCATCAACGCCTCCGCTCTTAAGATCTGAAAGGGAGTACCACTTCTTATTTGCACTTACATTCTGCTGCCTTGTTTCTGTAATCACATCAACACCGGTATTGTTCATCTTTCCAATAATCATAGTCTGATTGCTGGAACCGAACCGCATCATATCAGCATCTGCGCTGTAAAGCTCAGGTGCACCTGCCCCCTCTAGAGAATAGAGCCATTTGGCCTTGCTCTTCTCCTTCAACTTTATATTTATGGCAGCCTGTTCGCTTGAAACAACATCCTGAAGAACCTTTACCGGCTGGTGATTGTAATAAAGGCTTACCGAGGCAACATCATCAGGCTTGATATTATTTACCGCCAGACCATATCTGCCGCCCAACAGATCCATATCCTCAATGTACACTTTATTCACATTTACCCCTTTAACCTGAACCTGTCCGGAAGAGGTTACAGAGACAAACGGGATTCTTGCCAGAACCTCTCCAATTGAGCTGTCCTCCCTTTTTGTATAGAATGAGGTATCATATGTTACCGTATCTCCTTTAACGGTAACAGGCTCCGGCTTTACAGTAACTGATGGCAAAGCAATGGCTGACTCAACCATTACCGGGTTATACACCATTGCAGAAGAGGTATTCCAATCGGGTGTGATGACAACCCTCCTGAACCCCATCAGAGAAAAGTCTGCCTGAGAAAAAGGGGCATTGCAAACAATCTCATAAGCGCCATTGGAATCAGAAAAGGTATAGGAAACCACTTTATTCTCATACTGAGCAGTAACGATTACCCCTTGCATAAGATTCCCGTCCGCATCAGATACAACTCCACTAAGAGTATATTGTGCAGATAGTGCAAGAAATGCAAACTGGAACAGGATATAAAGAACCACCCCTTTCATATTCATCATTTCCTCTTTACAATAGGGATATATGGCCTTTTTTTAGATTTTATCGGCAAAGTAGTTTTAACACTTACATTGTCATTTTCAAGCAACAGCAATGGGTCCTTTGCCATGATTTCCTCCAAATCCAGAACTTTATGTTTTGATGAAGATATTATATTTTTATTATTTGTAATCAGGATTACTTCTACAGGTTCTGGCAATTGGCCAACTGCTGTGCATTTAAAAACGAAGAGACTTGAATTGTCTATACCATACAATACCAGGCCTGGCAGCCCCCAAAACATCCATGGGCCATCATTGATTGGAATATCTGGGGCATACCAGACAGTCCATATTCTCCCTTCTATCTCTGCTTCCGCCTTTCTGCAGGGGTATCCCAAAATTGAGAGTGTGTCCTCAAAGAACTTCCACTTAGGCATCTGAAGCGACTCCTCATAACTGTAGAACTTCACGACTTTACTAGTGTAAATAAACTTTTTATCTAGAAATCTCTTCTCTATAACCCACTCTTGCCCTCGCGGGACAGAACTGTATGTATTTAAAACATATAATCCGTCATATCCTTTTGACTTTTCTGATTCTATAAGAGAATCTCTATATTGAGCTGATCTACTATAAAAAAAAGAATGACCAGATTTGCATATATCAAGATAATAAATATCCTTAGAGTACCCCTTAGATAGCGAATCTGTTTTAAAAAAATAATTATATATAGCTCTAAATTGGGCCTTATTATCTATAATCTCATCTGCATGCATGTTATATGCAAAACATATAAACAATAACAATAAAAATTTTTTCATCTTGAATTGTTTTATAGTATTATAGTAAAGGCTGCCATAAAAGGCAGTACAACTTTTATGGCAACCTTAATCTAATTTTAGCTTAAGTTAAACAAATTGGTTATGGATTAATTTCATCACCCCTATTTATGTTATCATCGTGATTTAGTTTTGGACAAAAATAGTCATCTAGTATTATCCAATACTCATTTAATAAATCATCAGAAAGTTCACCTTCCACAACAATTTCAACTGTTATGCCACAACTAGTTTTAAAGACATAATTTATAGGTTCTGGTGAAGTAGCAAAACAATTAATAGCAAAAGCCATAGCTGCTACTAGAGTTAGTGTAAATGTAAAAAATTTTTTCATATGCATAAAATTTAGATGTACTGCTGTCAAAAAAAATTTGTAGTTAGCCAAGTATAATAGGTTCATCCTCGACCTTCACACCTTGATAATCACTATATTGGTTTACTAAATCTTTTAAGTAAACTTAAGAAATCATCAATGCTGAGTTCATCTGACTGCAATAGTAGTATTGAGTGCTGTTTCTTATCCTTTCCCGATAATCGTAAATATTTTTTAAGTAATTTAAAGTCGACATCGTATTTCCCATAAACACTAGATGTTTCATCTACAGATTTTGTAAGAAGAACTGACTGATCTACGACTTCATTAATTTCATCATAATGTGATGAACAAGAAGCATACATTAGAATCGATGAAACTTATGCAAAAAAGAAAATAGTTTTTTTCATGACATCTAATAAGCGTTTAAGCAATGAAGTAAATTATTTAAATGTTATCGGCCAGAATGCAAAAGAATCACAGATTACAATATCAAATTAATTATAATTAAATGTGTAGTATCCCCTCTCCACAATATACTCGTGATTGAATTATCAATCGATATGTTCCCTGAATTGGAGGGAGGTTTACAATTAATTTATTTGATATCCTTTCTGATGATTGCAACCAAACTATATTTTCGTTTGCATCTATCACATATACAATAGGTGTTTCTATTCCAGAATATTCAATTTCCAATACATTTCTTGATTTATCATAAAGACACTCAACATACATTAGAGACCTGTCCTTATTAGGCTCTGAAGTAGGTCTCTCTATTAAATCAATTTTTTCTTTTTCCGGGTCTTCATTTTGACCTATTGAAAAGGAGTAACTATATTGAGAGATAGTTACTAAAATTAAAAACAGTAATAGTTTTTTCATGTTCGACATTTTAGGTTATACTTTCTATGTTCCAGTGCGAAGTTGAAATAAAACTAACTTATTTGCAAAATAAATCTTTCACATCAAACTTATTTGTATGTTGTTAATAATCAAAGCATTACCCCCCCCCCCCATTTATTATTCCACACTACTCACGCAAAACAACCTGTCACATATACCATTGATTACCAGTATAATACAAATTTCAATCTCAGACTCAAATGTGAAACTCAACTATTCATACTGAGCCAATAATTTTCGCAGGTAAGTGTCAATATTCATGCTTCTGTCTATACAGAGTTTCTTTCTAATAACGCCACTTATATTGTAAAACGATTTCATCTGCAAATAATTGGAAATCTCACTTCCATTAAGTCCCATACAATAGAGGCAGCAACAGGCAATTTCCCTTTCTGTAAGCTCCTTGCCCACCAAGTGCTCTATAAAATTAGGATGTGATAATGAGAATGATTTTATGGTGGAATCTAAAAACTGTTCTCTATTAAGCATCAATTCGTTGAGTTGATTAAAAGCATCATTTGAAAAGGTAGAAGAAATATTTGCAACTATGAACTTATCTAGTACAGCCAACCGTTGTTTTACTATAGACAACATATGTGGATGTAATCTGCTTTTTTCATTATTAGCCTCTATTATTTGTTTCAACTTCTCCTGCTCCCTAAGGACCTCAATACATTTGATTTCATAATTCTCTTTTTCCAATGCCAAACGCTCCAACTCCTTCTCCCTTAGTTTTGATTCCTCTTCTACAGCACGCAACTTTAAACTTTGAATCAATGATACCGTTTTATGATGCCTATAGAACAGGAATAACAATAGAACTACGGCTAAAATTCCAAGGATAAGAATAGCAATCAGATATTTATGTTTTAAAGCGCTCATTTGAGAAGCATACCGCTCCTCCAAATATTTGGCATCCGTCTGAGTGGATCTATAATATCTGCTCTGAAGCAAGTTGTCACTTTGAACCAAAAAATTATAAGCTTTCCCGTATTCTCCTGTCTGGCTGTAAATTTTAGACAAAATCAGATAGTAAGTTGCATCTGTAATTCCTCCTGTAAGTTTATGATGATTTATGGCTTGCAACGAGGAACTGCAATCCCCAATCTTTAAGTAGGCCTCAGATATTGCCAACCAATTTATATTCCCTCCACTCTGTTGCAGTGAAAGCGTTTTCTCAATGGTTGCCGCTAGAGCATCCTTGTCTTCCATAGGAATCTGAGCAAGTTTTACAGAGTAGTAAACTCCTTTTTGGGTAGGAGTCAATTTGTGCCAATATTGTTCAACCTTCCTGAGATATTCATCTGCCAAATCAAATAAACTACTATTGTTCATAATAACAGCTATATTATTCAAATTATTCAAGAATCTGGTTGTATCTCCCCCTTTTAAGAAATATTCAGATGCCAGACGGGCTTGTGCAATAGATGCTTGATAATCAAAGATATTATTGTAAAGAATTGATTTTACACTGTACAATCTGCCCACAATAATGAAATCTTTACATTTATTCACATATTGCTCAGCCTGCAAATAGCTGCTCATAGCTTTATCATAATCCTTGGCGTTGGCAAAAACATTTCCGTTATACAAAAAAGACTTGAGCTTTTCCTCTGCTGTTCCATATTTTGCATAATAAGATACCGCTATAGATGTAAGACTATCATCAGCCACATCTATATAATTCTTATCAAGAGCAATTGATTTCAGTAATGCATAACGGGCCAGGTATTCATCTGATGTTATAGACTCTGCATTCAGCAGATTCAGGACATGAAGAGAACTGTCGGGAAACTGTTCCAAACAAGCCTCTGCTCTGTCTAAAACAGATATCAGCCCTTCATTCTTTGTTCTGGAGTTACAAGAACAAAGAAATATAATAAATAGGATACTCAGCAAGCGCATATGTATAGTTTTTAATCTCTGTACAAAGTTAACCAGAAATAATATGTTGCACCCATTGATAATGAGTTCTAGGAAATTATAATCTTTCATATTCAGGAATATTAAGTCTGAAACACTTGTGCTTATATATATCTGATTATCTGCAAATTAGAAATGGCTGTGTAATAAATATACATAAACAATTATTAACAATAATCTTATTTGCTTGATTAAGAAGCCTTTACAATATGAAACATTTTATTGTAAAATTTACAACTCTGAGTAGCCATTTTACTTAAAACCAATCATAACTTACCATAATATTTGTTTTAGACGGGCCAGATCATTATTAGTTTTATCCTTGGTGCAATTGTAATTTTGTTCACAAAATATCGGAAAATTATTCACTCACATTTTGTTTGAGAATTTACACCTAAAACAGATACACCTTTTCTGTAATACCGTACTGTGTAAGGGTATCAATGTGGAGCCAGCCAGGTAACATTGTTCTCGGGCCGGATAGGATGTAGAAGGAGGTGGGCGTTTTGGATGATTTTTTGTTGGGATTGGGATGCGGTAAGACCATGGGTTGTAAAGTCACCGGCTTTGCCTAGGATGTGTGCAGAGAGGTAGAGTTTTTGTTTGCTGGTTACATGTAGGCAAAGGTTGCAACGTAGGCCTTCTGTGTGAGATTGGAGATGACTCAGTACATTGATGCTGCTAAGATTTATTCTCTGACTACAAGCAGGGGTTCAAGGTAGCAAGTGGAGAGATATTGCCAAGAGTGTTCTCCGTATTTTTTGTAAGTATGTGGGTAAACGAGTTCCTGGATTTTGAAGAATTTTTTGAAGACTGTGATGGTTTGGGATCTGGACATAGTTGTAGTGGTTATGTGCCAATTCCCAGGGTAAAGATAGGGAGTAAAATGAAACAATCATTAACACCTCTACAGCAAAAAAGAATCAAAGGTAACTTCGATTCTTTTTTTTTGCTGCTTTTGTTAAATTTTAGTTACTTCCTAAAAGTTTTACAAAATTTACAGATGGTAATATTATCGGCTCAAATCCTGCTTGTAATGTTAAATTGGAAATAAACGATCTAACATAAGGGAATGCAATCGCAGGTGCATTAATTTTTACAAAATCTGACTGCTTAAAACTCTCATCAATCATTTGATCGACTTGAAAAATAAATAGCATTTCTAATACTATCTTAAAATCTTCATCTTTTATATTTACGATAAAACCTATACCAAATTCTCTATTATTATCTTCAGGAAATGAATGCCCTATTGATAGATTGAACATTTCCTTTTTTTTCCTTTTCTTTGATGGCTTGTCATCAATTTTAAATGACATATTCTTAATTTTCCATCCTTTAAGTTGAATATTCATATTTTTCATTTATGCAGCAAAAGGTATTGAACACTCATTATCATGCATTATGTGTGTATTCATTACACTATCTTCCACGTTTTTCACTTTCACCACTTCCAGCTCTTGTTTGATATCCAAATAAGTATACGATTCAACATCGCATAAAAAACTAGAATCCGTTCTTTCTTCACTTAGATATAAACCATAAGTAACAGTAGCCTCATTGATACTTTTAAACTTATACTTTTGTGTGAGTATATTATACAGATCAATAGCAGATACTATTTCAAAATACTTATCTATTCTATCTTTTAAATCCTTATCCAATTTCATACTCAACATTTCCTTTCTTAACTAACTTTATATTTTTACCTATATTGTTACTAGGTAAATACACTGAACAGATTGTACAATTGTTTATTCTTCGACTCAAATTATGTATTCGATCTTCTATATTTAATTTAATATAGACATTACCTTTTGTTACTTCTATATCAATAATCTTTTCCGTTCTTGCAAAGTTGATTAAATAACCATCAATAAAATGTATTCTTTTGCCAATTGTAGCTAATTTTTCTCTACATAATTTCTGAATATAATCTAAAATCTCAACACCATCTGCATTTGTCAAATCTAAAAATTTACTATCGTCTACGGTAATGTTACTATGTAAAACAGCATATGTGACATATTTGTTCTTTCTATTAATCTTATCCCATGCATTAAGAATTGCCCATTGTACAGCTTGTTCACAAGGATTCTTATTTATTCCCTCAACAAAAAAATAACATCCGTCACCAAGCCAGTCTTTGTCTCCAGAAGATATTTTGAAACCATCTTGTAATATGCTATCTACATTATCATTGTCTGTACCATGAAAGCCATCAAATTTGACAATCATATATATGAATATTAAGAACACGTGCAAATTTATCAATTATTTTTTATATCAGCAATTTTACGTGCATTTATAATATTTTGTACAATTGAATTATATAAAAAACACACTGAAGACAATCTCAATTTTCATCAATTTAATATAAATTCTCATTAGTGTCTGTAACAAATATAAAAGTTCTTTTAAGCAATGAAAATTAAGTAGTGATAAGTAATTTTCTAAGTTAGCCGATTTGAATTTATATTTACCAGACTAACGTAGAATGGTATATTACATAGGATTTACAAGTATGCTGTTATGAGCACTCTTGCAGATGCCAATACCAAGCGCGACTATAACATCTTTGAGAAGTTCGCATACAAGGTTATCGCAGAAGCTCAACGATATCGAATAGTTGACATCTTTAAGTTGGACAGAAAGGTCTATACCTTTGATTCTACGACAGCTGACCTATATCTAAGTACCTTTGAGTAACTTTGTTCAGAAAGAAGAAAAGAGGCATCAAAACGCATACTATGTATGATCTGGAAACACAGATTCCCACATTCTTTCACATAACACCAGCAAGGGTTCATAATACAAAAGCGATGAATATCATTCCGTATGAAGATAACTCACTCTACTACAATACTTAAAGACGTCTTTACAAAACCGAACTATAATATTATCAAATTTGTTTGAAAAGAAAAACATCCATAATAATAAGGAATAAAATCATACGATTTTCTTTCTGTTTACGAGTATATAAAAATAGATTGTATCGCAGTCAAATCCATATCTAAAGCTTCTATCTGCGCTAATAATATTTTCCTTCTATTATTAAGCATGGCACAAATGTAGTAAAAATGTTATCAAAATCTGATCTAAGTATGTATTAGATTTCACTCCCCCCTCCTAAACTCCCCATGCCCGACCTTCTCAAGCACACCACTGTTCACCCAACGGTTAATATAAAAAGAAAGATGTGTGTTTACAAACTGCCTGCAGCTTGTAAATCACACTTCTGATTCCTCTCTGCCCATTAAGGGCAAGTCTTCTGACGGCTCTGCCGGCTGAAGTCTTGACCGGGCGTTTTATATTAATACTACTTAGTGGCTATGTTTATGATTCTTTAAGAATAATTGAGCATCCCACTTAGCCCTCAAAGTCTTGGTATTCTCCACCTTTATAGGCACCTCAAGCACCTTTCTTGCATAAACATCCGCTTTTTGGCAATCCCCTTTAGCAACATACATCCTGAACATCTCATAAACCGGTGTAATCATTGTTGGAACCATATAATGCGCTTGAGTAAAATACTCCTCGGCCCTATCATAATCACAATTCCTCAAAAACATCCGCCCAATAGTACAATAGTTAAGACAAGATGGAGAAACACTCCCAATCAAATGCTCTATTTCACCTCTTTCAACACCCAGTTCACACAGGTTCAACACACTTCTGTCATAGAGATGTTGGTCAGCTTGCAGCTGGCTGTAATTGCCCTCCACAAACCTCAAAAGCGAATCCTTTTCTATCATTCTTCTCTCACTCATAGCAACCACACGCCTCAATTCCACTATTTTCCCGTTGTAACAAAAAAATGAATGTACACCATAACCACAAGCCACAACAAACAATAGACAAACAACACCCTTACCCTTTAAATGAACTATCTCCCCAGATCCACTACTCGCCAATAAAGCAGCCAACAACGCCATCAAAACAAAGACCTCTGCAGGATAAGAAAAACATGCAAATATGCACCACCCCAGAAGAGTGCATTTTAGTGGAGCATGCAACATATCAGTTTTCTTCCCGACAAATACCGTAACAAAAATAGCCAACAGCAAAACCAGACCCACAACTCCACACTCCACTGCAACATGTATAAACTCATTGTATGGGAACTTCGTATAACCCGCCACTGCAGAATAATCTGAATCCGGATTCTCCATGAAATACTTCATCTGATAAGTCATATAAGTTTTATCAAACGTCCCCGGGCCAAGCCCCAATACAGGAGAATCACTTATCATATCTGCAGAGACTCTCCAAATAAGCAATCTTCCATCAGCTGAATCCTTCCTGTAAAAATACAGTACACTTACAAGAAAAGCCATAGCCACTGCCGCCGAAATCACATACCATTTTCTAGCATTACCTTTCAAATTATAGAACAGCAATAACGAAATAGCTCCTACCACAGACATAACTGCAGCCCTAGAGTCCGCCACAATAATCATTACGGCCATAAACAAAGCTGTGCCAAACAAAACATATGTTATTACAACTTTCTCTTTATACTTGACAACAGCAAAAGAAAGGGTACAAATACAACATACCGACAAAAAACCGGCATAAGGTCCAGGATTGGAAAAAGAACCTGTTATCTCAAATAATGATGTAGAAGGTTCCATTACTCCCGATATCTGCAACAATCCAACAACCGATTGGATAAAGCCGCCAAATACCAATCCATAACACAACGCCTTCTTGCTAATAAAATACCTGAACAAAAAATACAGACAAGCCAATGCGCCCCACTTGAAATAAAAATTCCACTGCAATCCACCTCCAACAAAAAGTGACCGTACCACACCATAAAACACAAATAGCAATACAGCTACATCAGTGAGATTCATTTTAACGTTACGCTTATCTGGCTTTTTTATAAAATACATCAAGCATACTACAGCCATTAGTACCGCAACAATCATAGGGATTACATAAATAGCCATTAAACCCCAAAACGGAATAATGGCTATTATTGCAACTCCCAAAACATTCATAAGGAGTTTAGATTTATTCATAGTTCTCTACTTTTTCTTTCCCGTTTGATCCTCTACCTTTCTTTCAATAATCTTTTCCGCATAATGATACTGTCTTGCTGCAGATCTTCCTTCCACCTCAATGCGGTAGTTGGCATCTGAATCTGAGGTGTAGAAACTTATTGTAGCCTCACCGTTCTCATCAAGTTTCACTGCAGGGTTCCAGTACAAGGTTATTCGGTTATCTTTGGCCTTGGATCTCTTGCTCTCCGGTGTATCGTATTTTGGAGAGTAGAATCTGGCTGGTTTCTGCCAGCCTAGAGGGTAGGCACTGGTAACGTTGTATGGAACCAAGTCTGTCCTTACATGAGGTTTTGTTCTCACCATCAGCACAGGAAATGAGAAAAGTTCACCCATCTCAAATGCTGGCTGGAATGGAGCTGCTGCCAAGCCCGATACATATACAATTGACTCAACTTCAGATAAAGGGATATTGAGTACTGAATATACTGACTGCTCTCCCATTGCAGGCACATACATACCATTAAGATAAGTCAATACTACACCCCATCTGCCTGGTGCTAACGGATATCCTCTGCCATTCATACTTGCCGGAGATTTTTTAGGACCTATAAGCACTCCTGCCGGTATAGGTTCACCATTTAAATCTCTTGGTTTTTCAACTCTCTCTCCAAAACCTCCATAATACTCTCTCACACCTGGATATGCCTGCGTGACATATTGTCCCACAGTATAGCTTCTTGAATATGGTTTCATATCCAGCGAATCCCTAATCCACTCTCTTCTCAACGGATAATTTGGGAGAGGTGCCGGTGAGTTCTTTAGGGTAACCAGCTGTGATGTTACAACAATCGGGTTCAGTTCAAATGCCATTGCGTGCTCGCCGTCATCTTTGCTGTAATAGATTGATTCAACAGTAGTAGTGAATTTTGGGGTATACTTGA
>JAGBTG010000058.1 GCA_017631435.1 Bacteroidales bacterium
AACGCCCTCGTCAGCTGGTCCAATCTCAACAATGATATCAGCGAATTTACCTTTACCACCAGACTGTTTCTTGAATACCTCTCTGTGCTGAACTGTAGAGCGGATAGCCTCTTTGTAGTTAACCTGAGGTGCACCCTGGTTGATCTCTACGCCGAACTCTCTTCTTAGACGGTCAACAATGATATCCAAGTGAAGCTCACCCATACCGCTGATAACGGTCTGGCCGGTCTCATGGTCTGATTTAACTGTAAATGTAGGGTCCTCCTCAGCAAGCTTACCAAGTGCAATACCCAATTTGTCAAGGTCTTTCTGAGTTTTAGGCTCTACTGCCAATCCGATAACCGGATCAGGGAAAGTCATCTGCTCAAGAACGATTGGGTTAGACTCGATACAAACTGTATCACCAGTTCTAAGCTCTTTGAAACCTACTGCTGCACAGATGTCACCAGCCTCAACGAACTCAATAGGGTTCTGTTTGTTTGAGTGCATCTGGAACAGACGAGAGATACGCTCTTTCTTGCCTGAACGTGTGTTCAATACATATGAACCAGCGTCAAGTTTTCCAGAGTAAGCTCTCAAGAATGCCAAACGACCTACGAATGGATCGGTAGCAATTTTAAATACCAACGCGCAGAATGGCTCCTTAACGTTGAATTTTCTCACCTCTGCATCGCCGGTGTTAGGGTTTGTACCCTCAACCTGGCCTTTGTCAAGTGGTGATGGAAGGTATCTCATTACAGCATCCAAAAGGAACTGTACACCTTTATTCTTGAATGAAGAACCACAAGTGATAGGAACGATAGCCATATCGATTGTAGCTTTTCTGATGGCAGCAATGATCTCCTCAGCGGTAATTGAATCTGGATCCTCAAAGAATTTCTCCATTAGAGCCTCGTCGTACTCAGCGGCAGCCTCAATAAGTTTGCCTCTCCACTCCTCGCACTCTGCAACCATATTCTCTGGAATATCCCTTACCTCATAGTTAACAAGCTCTTTGCTCTCCTGATCGTAGAAGTAACCTTTCATAGCGATAAGGTCTACGATACCCTGGAACTTGTCCTCAGCACCGATTGGAAGAGCGATTGGAACTGCGTTAGCACCCAATTTCTCTTTCATCTCAGATACTACAGCAAGGAAGTCCGCACCTACGCGGTCCATCTTGTTAACGTATGCAATCTTTGGAACTCTGTGTTTGTCTGCCTGTCTCCATACTGTCTCAGACTGTGGTTGAACACGTCCTACAGCACAGAAAGTAGCAACTGTACCGTCAAGAACACGCAATGATCTCTCTACCTCAACAGTAAAGTCCACGTGGCCTGGGGTATCGATCAAGTTGATCTGGTACTGCTCACCATTGTATTTCCAGAAAGCTGTAGTAGCAGCAGAAGTAATTGTAATACCTCTCTCCTGCTCCTGAACCATCCAGTCCATGGTAGCACCACCCTCGTGTACCTCACCAATTTTGTGGGTTTTACCTGTGTAGAACAAAATCCTCTCGGAAGTTGTTGTTTTACCGGCATCAATATGTGCCATGATACCGATATTTCTGGTAAGTCTTAAATCTCTTGCCATTTTTGTTCTATCTAGACATTAAAAACGGAAGTGAGCAAATGCTTTGTTGGCCTCAGCCATCTTATGCATATCCTCTTTTCTTTTGAAGGCAGCACCCTCATTATTGTATGCAGCTAGTATCTCTGCAGCTAATTTTTCAGCCATTGAACGACCAGATCTCTTGCGAGCGTAAAGAATCATGTTCTTCATAGAAAGTGAAATCTTTCTCTCTGGGCGTACCTCAGTAGGAACCTGGAAGTTTGCACCACCCACTCTACGGCTTTTAACCTCTACCTGTGGGGTTACATTCTCTAGAGCTTTCTTCCAAATTTCTAGTGGAGCCTTGTCAGAATCTTTCATCTTCTCGCCAATCATGTCGATTGCGTCATAAAAAATAGCGTAAGCGATACTCTTCTTCCCCTGCAACATCAAGTTATTCACGAAACGTGTTACCAACACATCGTGGAATTTTGGATCAGGAAGTAGAATCCTCTTTTTAGGCTTTGCTTTTCTCATTTCTGTAGAAATTTTAAAAAATTAATGACTTACTTCTTAGCTGCTTTTGGTCTCTTGGTGCCGTATAGTGAACGTGATTTCTTACGTCCGTCAACACCTGCTGTATCCAAAGCTCCTCTAAGAATGTGATAACGTACTCCAGGAAGGTCTTTTACCCTGCCACCTCTAACAAGAACGATTGAGTGCTCCTGCAAGTTGTGTCCTTCTCCTGGGATGTAGGCATTCACCTCTTTCTGATTTGTCAATCTAACACGAGCTACTTTACGCATAGCTGAGTTAGGTTTCTTAGGAGTTGTAGTGTAAACACGTACACAAACTCCACGTCTTTGAGGACAAGCATCCAGTGCGCGTGATTTAGATTTCTCTACAATCACCTCGCGACCGTTGCGTACTAACTGTTGAATTGTTGGCATAATTTGTTGTTAATCTTAACTTTATACAAATACCCGATATTAAATCGGCTCGCAAAGGTACAAATAATTTCTTAAACTACAAGTATTTATGGATTTTTTCTTAAAAACCATTGAGTTGCATGTAAATTGTCGGGAGTAAAAGGAGGAATCCCACCACAATCAGCAGCAGAATAAAAGGTAAGATCCACTTCACCCATTTCCCATAAGGAATCTTTGCCATTCCAAGTACTGCTATCAGTACTCCCGACGTAGGGGTAATCATGTTGGTGAATCCGTCACCGAACTGGAAAGCCATCACTGTAGCCTGCCTGCTCACACCAATGATATCCGAGAATGGAGCCATGATAGGCATTGTTATGGCCGCCTTGGCGCTGGCCGAAGGGATCACAAGGTTGATTACCGTCTGGATCATGTACATCAGGCCAAGGGCCCCTGCCTCGCCAGATCCGTCCAATGTGCCGGCAAGGGAGTGGAGAATGGTATCAATGATGCGGCCCTCCTGCAATATATATATGATACCTGCTGCCAGACCAACTATGAGTGCCGCACTGAGGATATCCTTGGCACCGTCCATCATCTCCTTTACAATGGAGTTTGCACTCAAGCCCATTGCAATTCCGCTGAGCAGGCCAAGCGAGAGGAACAGTGCGGAAATCTCACCTATATACCATCCGAAACCGAGTACACCCACCACAAGATAAAGGATAGTGAAGCCCAGCAGCGAAAGGACATAGAAGTGCACCGATTTCCTCAAGGAAACAATTGAAGAGACCACAAAAGCCACTGCAAGAACAGGCAGCAGCCATGCGGTATGATATTTCTGCGCACCAATAGAAAGCCATGTATCTCCGCTGTAAGAGACGGTAAACATCAGCACAACAGCAGCAGCAATGGCAAAAGAAATCCAGGAAGCCCTGTTGGTATAATACTCCACACCCCCCTGCTGTGCACCTATATGCTCTCTCCAGTGGGCGTCAGTTTCATACATCATCGACCTTTGGGGATTTCTCTTCACCCTTACTGCATAGAACAGTACAAAGGCTATTGTAATGACATTCAGCACCACCCAACAGAAGAACCTGTATTCTATTCCCGAGAACATTGGAATTCCGGCCAGATCCTGGGCAATGCCTATGGTAAACGGATTGAGTATGGCACCGGCAAAGCCAACGTGGGCCGCAACATACACCATGCACACACCTACAATTGAGTCATATCCCATGGAGATTGCCAGCGGCACAAGAATCACTACAAAGGCAATCGTCTCCTCACTCATTCCGAATATGGCGCCAAAAAGGCTGAACATAAGCATAATGAGCACAATGACAATATTGCTCACACCTATCCTGGCCAGAGCCCTGTTCTTCTCAAGTCTGGTAACAACGCCAAGGAATGAAAAGATACCGGCATCAATTGCCCTGCTCCTGTTCACAACCCAGAAAGATGCTCCAATAACAAGAATGAAACAGATGATCCCGGCCTGTTTTGTAAAGCCGCTGTAAAATGACTGCATCACAGTCCACCACTGCCCCACTGCCGAAACCTCCTTAAAGTCCACGCTCTGCTCCATCTTGCCGGCAACCTCAACACTCTCCTTCACATACTCGCCACCCGGCACCATCCAGGTTGCAAGGGCACAAACCAGAATGATCCAGAATATTATAACATACGTATTGGGAAACTCCCTTTTCTTTTTACCCATAAAACTAGTATTTGATTATATAAATGAGGTTGGTCCACCCGGGCCAACCTCAATCTGAATTCCAAAAAAGCCGGCTACAGAGCCATCAGTATAAGGATCTGAGGAGTAAGCACCCTCAAAAACATAACCAACGGATAAACTGTAGCATACGACACTGCCTGCTGGTTGATAGGTGACACCGAGTTTGAGTAAGCAAGACCAGAAGGGTTTGTACCGCTACCCGAGATAAGTCCCATCAGCTGGAAATAGTTGAACTTGAACACAAACCTTCCAATTGCAGCACCTGCAAGCATTGGCACCAAGGTAATGATAACACCATAACCTATCCATGCAAATCCACCTTTATTTACAACTGTATCTATAAATCCTTCTCCCGACGAGATACCCACAGCTGCAAGGAACAGTGAAATACCCACCTCCCTGAGCATCATATTTGCACTTAGAGTAGTATAAGTTACAATATTGAACTTGTATCCGAAACGGCTTATAAGGATTGCAATGATAAGCGGACCACCTGCAAGACCCATCTTCACAGGCTGAGGCATACCAGGCAACATGAACGGTATTGAGCCAAAGATCACACCCACTGCAATACCAAGGAAGATTGCAAGAAGGTTTGGCTCCCTAAGCTGTTTGGCAGAGTTGCCCACCATGTTTGCAAAACTCTCAAGTTTATTCTCGTCACCCACAGCAAGCACGCGGTCACCAATCTGCAGCTCAAGATCCGGAGCCGCAACCAAATCCACACCTGCACGGGTAACCCTGGTAACGTTCACACCAAATACAGACCTCACCTTAAGCTCGCCAAGTGTCTTTCCGTTAACCTTATGTTTTGTTACCACAACCTTTCTGGTAGCCATCTGGCCGTCCATCTCATGCCACTCGTCTGAACTCATATCCAACAGCTCTCCAAAGAAAGCAACAATGGAATCTTTGCTGGCATCAACAGAGATTACCCTAAGTTTATCACCCTCAAACAATTTGGTCTGTGAAGTAGGAATCTCCACCTTACCGTTCTCCCTGCAAAGTCTTGAAACCACAAAATCCTTGTCAATAAAGCTGTGAAGCTCCGCAATGGTCTTTCCAAAGATTGCAGCATTCTTGATTCCTACAGAATATTTGGTAGCCATCTTTGTAGTATCCTCGCTGGCACCGGTAGCCTTCTCAAGCTCCTTGTCCATATTCATGCGGAACAGGCCTTTAATTACAACAATGGACATTACGATTCCAACTACACCAAGAGGATAGGCAACCGCATAACCCATTGCAATTGAAGGATCTGAAGCACCTGTAGCCTCAAGATATGTCTGCTGTGCAGCACCAAGGCCCGGAGTATTTGTAACCGCACCGCAAAGTACACCTACCATAGTCACCAGGCTTGTACCTGTAACCAGATGTATGATATATGCTATAATCACACCCATCAGTACAATCATCACTGCAACTGCATTCAGGGTAAGTCCACCTTTCTTGAACGATGAGAAAAATCCGGGACCAACCTGCAGACCAACAGAGTACACAAACAGGATAAGTCCGAACTCCTTGATGAAATGGAGGATATTATGCTCAACGGTAAGTCCGAAATGTCCTGCAACAATACCCACAAACAAAATCCATGTAACACCAAGTGAAACACCGCAGATTTTAATTCTGCTAAGCAATACTCCAAGTGCCGTTACTCCCGACAGTACAAGAACTGAATGGGCAATGGAGGTGCCTGTAATCAAGTCATTAAACCAGTTCATAATATATGCATTAAAAAACGGGGGCAAAGGTAACTATATTTTTTGCCCCCACAATAACAATCACTACCTAATCTGACCCCTCCTGAATGCAACCAGCAACTGCTTGAGGTCGTCAATCTGCTCCATCATCCTCTTTCCGTTGTCTGTATCCCTCACCAGTTTCCTCTTCTCCATAAACTCCACAACCTTGGTTTCGGAGATGATATCGAGGCCCTGCTCAATAGCCTTCTGGGTAGACTCAAACGACTCATGCTGAACCAGTCTCAACCCGTATGAGTTGTAAATGAGGGTATAACCTGCAATTCCTGTCTCCTGCTGGTAAGCCTTTGAATAGCCGCCGTCAATCATAAGCAGTTTTCCGCCCGCCTTAATAGGGCTCTCACCTTTGGAGGTCTTTACAGGAATATGTCCGTTGATGATATGTGAAGGCTCCCCTTCAACACCAAACTCCTTCAGGATCTTTTCACAAATCTCCTTGTTGTTCTTGAGCACATTGTACCATCCCTTGTGCTCCTTCTGAGCCTCCTTGTCTGAAAGGAGATAACGTTCAAAGGTTGCCATCCTGTTCTTGTCGAACGGAGGTGATACCGGACCGCACCACAGATACCAGATGAAATCCTGACCGAACTCCCTGGCAGCAGATTTCTCAGGCTCAAAATAGCCCTGGCGGACAATCTGGTCCATCTTGTCAAACAGCGCCTTGCCGGCATAATCCTTGCCCTGGATATTCAGCGACTTGAACGAACCGTCCTCGTTCAATGGAACTGAACCGTGGTAAAGCAGATTTGAGTTCCTTACCAGATACAATGCTCCATGAGAATAGAGCAACTGCATATGTTTGGCCATATGTGCACTGTGCACAAAGTTGTGGGTAAGCTTGTCAACCACCACTTTCTCCTCAGGTGTAAGTGCATACGGGTTCTCCGGATCAATTGTAGGGAAATGCTTGTCCCTCAAAGGATACTCCTTGCCATCAATTACAACTGTGCCTTTCTCATGGTCTATCATATGGAGCAGGTTCCTGTCATCCATACCGTACTCCGGTCTCCTCTTTATAATCTCGTACTCCAGCTTGAACTGGATAATGGTAATTGCCTTGTGCATCTGGGCCACCAGTCTGGCCTGTTTTGGATTGAGCCCCTCGGCATCAGAACCTTTTGGCCTGAAGATGGTACAAGGATCATCTCCATAAACATCCATGGCAAAAGTTACCAGAGGAAGCAGGTTTATACCGTATCCCTCCTCCAGAATCTTGAAGTTGGCATATCTCGAGCACATTCTCACAACATTGGCAACACATGCGCGGTTTCCTGCAGCAGCACCCATCCATACAAGATCATGGTTACCCCACTGGATATCCCAGTCGTGGTAATTCTCCAGGATATCAAGGATGATGTGCGCACCCGGTCCCCTGTCATAAATATCGCCGATGATATGCAGCGAATCTATGGTAAGACGCTGTATAAGCTTGCATATGGCTATAATGAAGTGGTCTGCCCTCCCTGTGGAGATGATTGTCTCCACAATGGCAGTTATATAATCATGCTTGTTGGCCTCGCCGCTCTTTGACTCATGCAACAGCTCCTGTATGATATACTCATACTCGGCAGGCATAGCCCTGCGTACCTTTGATCTTGTATACTTGGTAGAAACATTCGAACACACCCTTACCAGCCTCATGAGTATAACCTTATACCACTCATGCAGCGCCTTCTCCTTCTCACGCCCCTTGATTATCTTCAGTTTCTCCTCGGGATAATAGATAAGGGTACACAGTTCGCTCTTTTCCGCCTCCCTGAGGGAATGGCCAAAAATATCCTCCACTTTTCTCTTTATTACTCCCGACGCATTCTTGAGCACATGCTGGAAAGCCTCATGCTCTCCATGCAGGTCTGTAACAAAATGCTCGGTACCTTTAGGCAGGTTAAGGATAGCTTCCAGGTTTATTATTTCCGTACTGGCAGCCTGAATTGTCGGGAAACTCTTTGCCAACAATTGCAAATATTTCAAATCCCTCTTCATTGTGTACTATGTATTAATTCTTTTTCTCCAATTGCTTCATTATAACCTCAACGCCCTTCTCAAGCTGAGGGTCCTTGCCGTCGAGCCTGTCCTTGAAGGTGTTCTTCACGTAGATATCGGGAGCAACACCTGTATTCTCAAGATCCTTGCCGTCCAATGAGTAGCATCCCCATGCAGGAAGGCGCAACGAAGAACCGTCGAGCATGGTTGCACTGGTGGTGAAGATGATCCAGCGGTAGGTTTCAGTTCCCACTATTGTTGCAAGTCCAAGGCTCTTTATTCCGTTTGATGTAACCTCCGCATCACTGAGGCTCCTCTCGTTCACCAATGCCACTATTGGCATATCGCCAGGTGTTACGTTAGGATGGGAATTCCCCTTGTTGTCTCTGTAAGCCCAATTGTAGTGTGCTTTCTGAGCCAGGAAGTCAAGCACCTCCTTATGTACGTTTCCTCCGTTGTTGAAACGCAAATCAAGGATGATTCCCTCCTTGCCTACTGTTCTGGTGTGCATATCCTTAAGGAAATTGCTCAACTCCCCAACACCCATGTCCCTCATGTGGATGTAGGCAATCTTCCCGTTTCCAAGCTGGTCTACCTTAGCCCTGTTGTCCATCTCCCACTCCTCGTAAAGGAGATTTTTCACAGCACCTGATGACATTGTATGGAGTTTTACATCGTGCTCCCTCCCTTTTCTTCTGAAAGTGAACCTCACCTCAGGATCCTTGGCTGGAACGGCAAGATAGCTCTCCCTGTTGAGATTGTGGTCAACCCTCTGGCCGTTTACCGCTACCAGGATATCACCTTTCTTGACGTCTGTATCAATATTGTCTGCAGGTGATCCTTTCACAATCCTCTCCACCATATATGGGTTTTCATTGTTCCATATGATACCGGTCTCCATAGACTGCAATCTTGTCTGAGGGCCCGGCACCTCGCCGCCATGCGAGCTGAAGCCCAGATGCGATGAGTTGAGCTCACCCAACATGTCATTGAAAAGGGTAACAAGATTCGCCCTGCTCCTCACCTTAGGGAGGAATGAAGCATAATAGTCTCTCTTGGCAGCCCAGTCGGTACCATGGAAGTTCACGTCATAGAAGTTCTGGTCTATCAGGCCCCAAGCCTCGTAGAACATCTGCTCAAACTCATCTTTAAGATTCTTGACAACGGTCTTCTTGAAGGCAATCTTTGTAGCCCTGCCACCTGCAGGATCCACTTTATACAATGTTCCCCTCTGGAAAGCGTAAAGTTCCGTATCAGAGTTGAAGAATGTACCGTAGCTGAGTTCCTTGATTGGTTTGGCCTTTGCATAAGGGTCTGTTATCTCCAACGACTGTACCCCATCCCTTCCTGTAATAAGGAGCCATGCCTTGTTCTTGTTCTTGAACACATATGTGCTGCGGCCGTTATAGAAACCGGTCATCTGCAAGCGGCTGTAGATATCATTGAAATCAATCTTTGTCTCTACTTTCTTCTCTTTTTTAGCCTCTTTCTTCTCCTTGGCCTTCTCATCCGCTGCCTCTTCTTTTACAGCTTTCTTGTCAAACAGTTCATCATAAGCATCGCTCTGGAAAGGCTGTGTCTTGTAGTTCAACAGAGGGAGCTTGTAGATATAGCTCGATCCGCTGCCGCCCCTTGGGAAGGTTCCGCCGTGGAAATCTGCCGCAAAGTAGAGATACTTTCCGCAAGAAGAAAAGCTTGGGCTTCCCTCTGTGCTTGCAGAGTTGGTAAGGTTGTACAGCTGCTTCTCCTTGAACGAGTAAATGTAGATATCCCTCTCAAAGAGGTTCATAGCCTCAAAAGCAAGGTAGGCATCGTCGGGAGAAAAAGTGATGGTGTATTTTGTATATGACCAGAACTCTGCCTGGGCAAGCCTGTCTACCTTGTCATTTGAAAGGTTGAGGGCCATTACCCACTTGTTGCCGCACATGAAGGCTATCTTGTCTTTCTTGTTTGACATTTTCAGATTCCTGATATTGCATGCAGCCCTAAATACAAGTTTCTCAGGCTGCGAACCGTCTGCCTTTATCTTGTAGATTGCTGTATATCCCTTGTCTGTTCTGGTGTAGTAGATTGTGTTGTTGTCTTTTGCCCATACCATCTCATCAACCCTCTCGTTCTCGGGGGTATCAAGTTTCTGGATGAATTTTCCTTTTGCGTCGCTCACATGAAGGAGTCCGCGGATAGACATTGAGAACTTCTTGCTGTCGGGAGAAATGGCCATGCTCTGCGGTGAAACATTCATGAAACTGCGCTCCACATCAACATTGTTGTCGGCAATGGAAATCTTTGGCACCGAAACCTCTCCGGTTGCCAGGTTGAGGCAATGGATCTTGTAGTCCAACAGGAACACCATTGCGTTTCCGTTGAAGCTTACAGATGGGTACTGTACAGACTGAGCAAATTTTGTAAGCTGCTCAGGCTCCCCTGCAGGGTTGTATTTTACAATGTTGGACTCCTTGTTGAACTGGTCTGTAACATAGTAAAGGTTACCTTTCCTGTCTGCCATTGGCCAGGTATCCTTGCCGTTGTATGAGGTAAGCTCCCTGTACTCCCCAGTTGCGGGATTCCAGCTCTTGATGTTTGGATTGTGGTCTCCAACATATCTCTTTCTGGTTGGGAAGCTGATGCTCTCGGTAGACTCGTTGAAGTAAAGTTCACCTGTTACAGGATTCTCTGCAACATTCACAATTGTATTGAAATAGTGCTGGAACAGCCTTATTGGGGTACCGCCGTCAACCGCCACCTTGTAGGTTGATCTGGAGTTTGCCCTGCCGCTCTCAAAATAGATGTATTTTGAGTCTGCACTCCACCCGCTTGGGGTATCATTTGCCTCGTGCCAGGTAAGGCGCACAACCTCACCACCCGCAACAGGGACAATGTACACATCCTTGTTTCCCTGCATATCCGATGAGAAAGCCAGATACTTTCCGCAAGGTGATACCATAGGGTCATTTTCATTTCCTCCAAGGGATACCACCCTCATTGCAAGGCCACCTTTGGCTGGAACTGTAAAGATATCCCCGTCATATGAAAAATAGATATTCTCTCCATTTGGAGACAACGAAGGGTTATAGGGGAAATACAAAGTTTCTGCCATCGCACATAGCGGCAGAAGGCAGAACAGAAACAAAAGCACTCTTTTCATATATATTTTTTACGTTTTTCGGATTAGAGTATAAAGTTACGAAAAATTTCCGTGGTTCAAAACTTCCCTCCTGGCCACTACACTCAAGTACACAGTCCTTGCCACCAGATGAACCATATAGCCCACCCACAACGACTGCACTCCTATCCCGCCCCTAAGGAGGTAATAGCTTGCAAAGAACCCCACAACGGCCCACAACATGGAGTTTCTTATGGCCTTTGTGGCAGTTGCTCCAATGAAGATGCCGTCCCATGTGAATGCCACGGAACTCACCAAAGGCATTATGAGGAGCCATGGGAGAAACCTTGCAGACTCCGCCAGCACCAGCGGGTCTGTGGCCATCAGCCCAAACAGCCACTCTCCACCTGCCCAATACCCTATGGTTGAGACAATTCCAATACCCATACACCACACAAAAATCACCTTTATTGACCTCACCAGAGAGGTACGGTCCCCTGCTCCAATGTATCTTCCCGACAGCGCCTCGCCGGCATACGCAAACCCGTCTATGAAATAAGAATAGAGAAGCATAAGCTTCATCATGATTGAACTCACAGCCAGATCCACATCACCGTACCTGGCTGCAATTGAGGTAAGTCCCGCATAGATGAAAAGGAAGCACAGGGACCTTACAAAAAGGTCTGCATTGAGCATGAAGAATCGCTTGATATTCCCGGGGCTCACACTCTGTTTCAAATCTATAAGATGGAAATATTTCCTGTACTGCGCCACCATAAGCACTATAGCCAATGCCAGTCCCGTATACTGGGCCACAAGGGTTCCCCACGCAATGCCGCTGAATCCCAAACCGGCATAAAATGCAAAGAAAATGCTTGCTGCGATATTGGCAAGATTTACCGTAACATCCACTGCCATAGGACTTACAGCATTCTGCATACCAATAAAGAACCCTTTGAAGACATTCAGCGAAAGGGTGGCCGGAGCGGCCCATATCCTTATGTAGAAATAACTGCGGGCAAGTTCCTCCACCTGCGGCGAACACTCTATGAAGCGGAAAGCGACACCAACATAGGCCCACTGGAGGGCTATGAAAAGGAGCGCAAACCCCAGAGCCGTTGCCATACCCAGGGCATATGTATTTATGGCATCCTTAAAATCCCCCCTTCCATAAGCCTGTGCCACCATACCACCGGTTCCCATCCTCAAGAAACCCATATTCCAGTAAAGGAGATCAAACAGCATGGAGGCAATGGCTATACCCCCCAGAACAGCAGCATCTCCCAATCTTCCGGCTATGGCTGTATCTGCCATACCCACAAGGGGGACGGTAATGTTGGCAAAAATGCTTGGAACGGCAAGTTTGAGAACTGTCCTGTTCATCCCTTACCTGTATTTGGTCTGCTCATCCAGCATACCCAGATAAGATTCATAACGCTCTACAGAGATCTCCCCGTTCTCAACAGCCTCCTTAACGGCACACCCCGGCTCGTGGGTGTGTGTACAAGGGGCAAAACGGCAATTGTCCTCCACACGGAGCATCTCCGGAAAATATCCGCTCAACTCCAGCTGGGAAACATCCACCAGTCCAAAGCCTCTGATTCCCGGGGTATCAATCACAAATCCACCGGTAGAAATGGGATGCATCTCATAAAATGTAGTGGTATGCTTGCCCTGCTGGTGATATGCCGAAATCTCCCCCACCCTCAAGTTGAGATCAGGATCCAAGGCACTTATGAGAGAAGATTTTCCTACTCCCGACTGTCCGGAGAAAAGCACCACCTTATCCTTGCAGCATTCCCTTATCTCCTCTATTCCCAATCCGGTAGCGGCAGAACTCTCTATCACCCTGTATCCGGCATGCCCGTAAATCTCCTTGAAAGCCTCCACCATCTGCAGTCCCTGCTCCGAATAGAGGTCCATCTTGTTGAGAATGATTGTAGCCGGAACATTGTATGCCTCGCAGGTTACAAGGAAGCGGTCTACAAACGGCAGTTTCACCTCCGGCTGCTCCACCGTTACAATAAGGAAAACCATATCCAGATTGCTGGCTATGACATGTGACTGTCGGGATAAATTTGTTGATTTCCTAATTATGTGGTTTTTCCTTGGAAGGATGTTCCTGATGGTGGCAAGTTCCCCCTCATTGCGGTCATATTCAACCACATCGCCAACTGCTATGGGGTTGGTTGAGTTGAACCCCTTCAACCTGAGTTTACCCTTGATTACAGCGGGGAAAAGTTCCCACTGGGGCAATTTTGAAAGCATGTAATGGCTTCCAGTATGTTTTACTACCGTTGCAGTATTTGTATTCTCCATAATTATTCTCAAATGCGGATGCTCAAAGATAGCAAATTGTACAAAAACCATTAACTTTGCGTGATAAAAAAGTTAAAACGAGTATATGTTTGCAATAGAAGAACTGGACAGATTTGTAGAGAATGGCCTTGCTGCACTTAACCTCAGACAAGAGCCTGAAGAATTGTATGAACCTATAGAGTACATGGTCTCAATTGGAGGAAAGAGATTGCGCCCCGAGCTTTGTCTGCTCACCTACAACCTCTTCTCGGACAAAATTGAGAAACATATCCTCTACCCTGCCCTGGCACTTGAGATTTTCCACGGATTCACCCTTATCCATGACGACATTATGGACAAGGCGGAGTTGCGCCGCGGCCAGCAGACCGTACACAGGAAATGGAACGACAATATTGCCATCCTCAGCGGTGACGTAATGAGCATCAAGGCTTACCAGCTCATTGCCAACTGTCCTCAGGAGGTTCTTCCACAGGTGCTTGCACTATTCTCAAAAACAGCGGCCCAGGTATGTGAAGGCCAGCAGTACGACATGAACTTTGAGAATATCCCGTACATTACAATGAACGACTATATCTCAATGATCAGCCTCAAGACAGCCGTGCTCATTGCTTGCTCTGCAAAAATGGGAGCCCTGATTGCCGGTGCGGAGGAGAAAGTTGCCCAGGCACTGTACGACTTTGCATTCTCCCTTGGAATTGCGTTCCAGATTCAGGATGACCTGTTCGACACCTTTGGACAGGGAACCGTGTTTGGAAAGAAGATTGGCGGAGATATCCTCAACAACAAGAAGACATGGCTGCTTGTAGAGTCTTTCAAGGTTGCAGACAATGCCCAGAAAGACGAGCTTACAAAAATTATGGCCATGACTCAGGAGCAGGGAGAAGAGAAGATTGCAAAGATGCAGCAGATGTACATCTCGCTTGGGATAAAAGAGGCTGCAACTGAGGCAATTATGGGATATTATAACAGAGCTCTTGAAATTATCGGGAAAATGAATTTCACCCCAGCCCAGATGGAGCAGTTGCAGAAATTTGCCGACAAACTGGTTAAAAGGATAAAATAATGGAAGGATTGAACATCATAACTCCGGTAAAGGACTCCATTGAGCTTACACTGGAGACAATCAAGGCAACACTGGCATCTGAGATTGCCGTTCCGTATACTTACACCATATACAACGATTTCAGTACACCTGAGAATACCGCAATTCTTGAGAAAGCCTCAAAGGAACTTGGATTCAGGCTTGTGAATATCAGCGACCTTACAGACCACCCTTCTCCAAACTACCTTATGGTATTGAGGATGACCCAGAAGGAATCAATTGAAAAGAACTGGGGACTTGCAATTGTGGAGTCTGACGTGATTGTAAAGAAAGACACCTTCCAGAAACTCTATAAGGGGGCTGTGGCAGACGAAAAATGTGCAATTGCAGCATCCGTTACCGTAGACGAGAAAGGGGAGATCAACTACCCGTACCTTCCTGCCAAGGGTAAGGAGAACATGGCATTCAAATACGAGAAGCACTGCAGTTTCTGCTGCTCTCTCCTCACTCCAACTTTCCTCAAGGCCTTCAGTTTTGAGGAGCTTGACGCAACCAAGAACTGGTTTGACGTAACCATTTCGCACAAGGCCCTTGAACTTGGCTTCAACAACTGGCTGTATACCAACCTCCCTGTATGGCACCGCCCACACGGAAGCCGCCCATGGAAACAGCTCAAATACACCAACCCTTTGAAATACTACTGGTTGAAGTTTACCAAAGGACTGGATAAAATATAACGTAAAACCCGGCGGCCCGGCCGCCCATACTATAACAGGATGGAACTTGAAATAATGGCCCCTGCGGGGAACTTTGAGTGCCTGATGGCAGCTATCCAGGGTGGAGCAAACTCCATCTACTTTGGAGTAGGCAACCTCAACATGCGCTCACACTCGGCAAACAACTTTAATCCCGACGATATCTACCGTATAGTGGAGATCTGCAAGGAGAACAATGTAAGGTCGTACCTTACCCTCAATATCATCATCTACAACGACGACCTTGAACCTATGCGCCACGCATTGGACGAGGCAAAAAGAGCCGGCGTAACTGCCGTAATCGCCTCTGATATGGCTGTAATCTCATACGCCCGCCAGATTGGAGTGGAGGTACATATCTCCACACAGCTGAACGTATCAAACTTTGAGGCTGTAAAATTCTATGCCCAGTTTGCAGATGTGGTTGTTCTTGCCCGCGAGCTTACCCTACCGCAGGTTAAGGAGATAAAGAGAAGAATTGTAGAGGAGGGAATCAAAGGCCCAAGCGGCAAGGAGGTGCAGCTTGAGATGTTCTGCCACGGAGCACTATGCATGGCCGTTTCCGGCAAATGTTACCTCAGCCTGCAGCACTACGGCGCATCAGCCAACAGAGGTGCATGCTACCAGCTTTGCCGCAGAGGATACAAGGTTACAGACCTTGAAACCGGAATTGAGCTTGAGGTTGACAACAAATACATCATGTCTCCAAAGGACTTGTGTACCATTGAGTTCATGGACAAGATCATTGACGCAGGTGTATCTGTATTCAAGATTGAGGGACGTGCCCGCAGCGCCGAGTACGTAAAGAAAGTTACCGCAGCCTACCGTGCCGCTGCAGATGCAGTAATAGCCGGCACATACACCCCTGAATATGCTGCCCAGCTGAAGGAAGGTGTTTCTGAAGTGTTCAACCGCGGTTTCTGGGACGGATACTACCAGGGTGCCCGTCTTGGCGAGTGGAGCGACGTATACGGCAGCAAGGCCACCAAAAAGAAAACCTACGTGGGCAAGGTAACCAACTACTTTGCAAACATAGGCGTTGCCGAAATCCTTGTGGAGACCGGCGAGATAAACATTGGCCAGAACCTCCTTATCATAGGCCCTTCAACCGGCGTAATTGAGATGCAGCCTGAGGAGATCCGTGTAGACCTCCAGCCAACCGAAAAGGCCGTAAAAGGTGAAAAATGCTCAATTGCCGTGCCGGAAAGGCTCCGCCGCTCAGACAAGGTTTATATTTTTGAGTAGATCAGAAAATTTCATATAAGCCGAAGCACTCTGGCAATTCGGAATCCCCGCTATCCCCTGCTCAGCGTACCTTAAACGTAGCCACTGGGGATACCGGGGCAAATTCTACCTATGAATCCCCCACCCCCCTTTCTACAGAGCTCCAGAAACAATATTGTGGGGATATCGATTTACTGGAACCCTATTTTCTTTTAAGGTCAAAAGGCCCCGGGAAGAGCTATGCGCAATAAAAAGCTTATTTCTGCACATCCCCCCGGTATACAAAAGAGGGTGACTCAAAAGCGTCTCATCTAAAGCAAACACCCCCGCCAGAAAGCACTCTAGCGGGGGAGGGGGTAACCGTTCATAAAGGCTACTTTTGAGTCAGCCTCTTTAATTCAACACAACATTCTTTATTGCCTGCTTAATTTTTGCCGGTTTATTTTTCCTGTAGAAGACTATATCAAATTCCTCAAAATCTTCTCCTCCAGTAGGGAATACCAATGTGAGGAATCTTGAATATTGTACAGGTCGCATATCATAGTACATCTTTGAGCACTCTATTGTCCTGTTTCCCACTTTCATGGATGCCATATAATTAGGATGCTTCTCGTCTGTTGACAACAGATGATTGTCCTCTATCAGACAAATTGTCCCTTCCTCTGACTTCTTTACAAGGAACAGACTCATGTCCTTGTCTGAAGATTCACTGCAGGGAAGAAAAACAATATCCTTTGGAGTGGTTGATTGTTCAAATGCAGCAAAGTAAGGATCCTCTTTTGAGATACCGCATTTCCTCTCTTCCATCTCCTTGCCATACCCTCTCATCATAAGGTAAACCATGGCGCAATCTGATGGCAGGCGTTCAATTTCAGTATGGCTGTCCAAAGCCCTGGTTTTCCAGATACTGCTAATTGTTCCATTTACAGGTTCAAAAGCCTCAACTGTTACAGTTTTAACTATATAGTCTTCTTCTCTGTAAACCATATCATGCATTTTAGATACAGGACGGGAAGTCAACTTATCCCTTGTAATTTTCGCATTAGGGTTAGAACTCTCTTTTCTTTTAATTTTAAGTTCTTCATGGTAGTTGACAGGTCTATAACCTGCAGCCTTACTTGCTTTGGAATAATCTGTAACATCCTCAGTGATACCCGTGTAATGGACAGCTGCAGTAACATAAAAATCTGCGGCCAGACTGTCAGTTACCGGCACTGCACCCCTCAACTTCAAAGACTCCACAAGATAACGGACAAAAGCATTCCTCTGGGACATATACTCATCCCGACGAAATATTGTATTGTAGTTCAGTGTAGAAAAAGAAACAAAAAACTTCTTCCCGGTCAAATTGTAATTTCCAATGGAACTGATGTCTGAATACAAATATGGAGGCTGCGAATATGGCTGCGCCATCAGGCTTCCACATAGGAACAGCAATGCTGATAAAAGAATTGATCTGGCTTTCATAATCAATAATATTGTGTTTTAACAAAAATAATTCATAAAAGATTTACATGGACATTTTATGCAAATTTAACGGGATGGGCTACTTCTTTTTTCCATTTGTCTGTTCCACCCTGCGTTCAATCACCTTCTCCGCATAATGGTACTGTCGGGAAGCAGATCTTCCTTCCACCTCAATGCGATAGTTGGCATCTGAATCGGAGGTATAGAAACTTATTGTAGCCTCACCATTCTCGTCAAGCTTCACCGCAGGGTTCCAGTAAAGGGTGATGCGATTGTCATCCACTTTTGATTTCTTGCTCTCCGGAGTGTCATATTTGGGAGAGTAGAACTTGGCCGGTTTCTGCCAGCCCAGAGGATTGGCACTGGTAACGTTGTATGGGACATCCTTTTCCCTATATGGTTTTGTACGGATCATCAGAACCGGTGAAGGGAACAAGCCTCCTACATATTGTTGGAATGGTGCAGCTGAAAGACCTTGAACAAAAATCAGTGATTCAATATCAGACAATTTCAAATTATACAGGTAAAAATCTGAAAATTCCGCAGGGTCCATAGACATTCCATTCACATATATTTGAACCAGTGCAGTTGGTGGTCCCGCTGCGCGTTTTACAGTATGGGTTGTTATGGCTCTTGCCACTAATAAAGGTCTGACACCACCCATTTGAACTCTCAAACCATAAAAATTATCTCTCAAAAAAGTCTCAAGATCATAATGCTTGACATATGGTTTCATGTCAGACGTATCTCTATACCATGACTTATTTATAGGGTAATTGGGAATAGGACTTGGTGAGTTTTTTGGAGTAATAAGCTGCGATGTCACTACTACGGGGTTCAACTCAAATGCCATTGCATGATCACCGTCTTCACCGTTATAGTATATAGACTCTACTACCTTGCTGTATATTGGAGAATATTTTACTTTTTCAGGTTTTATAGGGTATATGTAGTCAGGTGCATAGTAATCATCACGCAATACTGGCATATGGCTGGTACTTCTGCCATTTTTACCCACTGCACTCACTATAAATCTTGTATTCTCCGGGAAATCAACATCTTTAAGAACAAAATAACCTGAATCTATCTGGCCCATTGCCTTAAAGTTGATTGAAGGAGCCAAAAACGAAACAGTTGCCTTCTTTGTAAGTCCAACAGGATTTACAACCTTTCCAAATAGGGTTTGTCTGTACTCCCTGCCAAAATTTGGCACTTCGTTCTTGCCTTGAAAAATCTTTTCGGTATCATAGTATCTCCAACCTTGAGTCTGCATAAGCATATCAGCCTTATGCATTCTTACTGAAAGAGGTATTGAGTCATTAAAATACCAATCTATATTCTCTATATAGCCTTTTATCTCACTCTTAAGAAGCATATAAGACTGCATAGTGGTTTTCTCACAATTCTCCACTATCCCCATATCGGTTACAGCAACAGAGAAATTGGAACCTTCACCTATCATCTCCTTTGGAAGCTTAATTTTGACATCAACCAGTTCCCTTGTACTATACTCCTCCTTTTGAGTTTCCAGTTCAAGGCTCTCCTTTGTTGCTGGAAGAACAATAAACGGCCTCTCTGCATACACATTGCCATCAGAATCCACTACAGATACAGAATGAATTCCTGATGTAAGCTGCTGCAACCCCAATGCTATAGATTCATTTATTCCCTGCAAACGTTTGCTGTAGTAAATTTCCGAACCATTGTGTATATATACATTCAACCCTGTATACTGGAGATTACCAGACACACTTACGGTGAAAATAATCTTATCACCTTCGCCATAAGTATTCTTGGCTCTTATATCAAAACTCCCATTGACAGTAACGCCTTTATCCATTACTTTTGGCAATTTCACCTTCTTCCATTCGTAGCCAAGTGAATCTTTAACAGTAGCTGTAAGCTTGCCTTCAGGAATTGTCGCCAGCTTTACTTTTCCAAATCCTAAAGAATCTGTTGAATAATGGCCTACTATATTGTCATTTTCATCCTTAATATCACCAAACACCTGCACTCCTGCTCCTTTCTTGCCTACAGCCTTCACATACACTACAGAGTGCTCTCCTTGCACATAATTACCGCTCTCCGGCAAAAACTGCACATCATACCTTATATCTTCATTCTCCTTATCTTTAATAAACGGAGATTGTACACCAACTCGTGCATACTCCCTCCTATTCTTCACTTTTTTCTTCTCCATAGCTGTCACCAGCTTGTCCTTCATAGGATTGGTAAGTTCCAGCTCCTTATAGAACATATACTCTGCAGGTCTGTTAAGCATCCAGTATGTGTATGCCCTCAAAACAGCTCTGCCTGTAGAACTCATTTCCGGTACAGCAATATGCCCTTGAAAACAGTTATTCACAATTTTCAACTTTTTCCTGCTCACAACAGTCTTTTCCAATACTGAATGGTTAGTCCAACTGGTAAAATCCCTATTAAGCTCATCACTGATAAGCTCCACATAAATATAATTGGACTCATCAAACTCACTCGCATATGAAGCATTCTCCACATAGCCGCTGAACCAGATAGTATCTGTGGCAAAGTAGACGTCCTTATCTGTGTGAAGGTATACCTTTTCCGGAGAAAGGAGTTTTGAGTAATTATGGAAAAGTTCCTTCTGTTTGTTTGATTCTGCCTGGGCGCTTGCATTTGTAATTGAAAATACAGCGCATATAATCAGGGCCAGTCTTTTATACATATCCAGTGCCTTTAAGTTATTCTCTTAAGCAAAGTTATTTTATAAAAGTTTTACATGCACAGTTTTTTGCAAAATATAAAAAACTGATATTGTGGCAGTTGAAAACATTTTTATTAACTAACAGGGGTAGAGTTTAACATCACCTCAACTTGTGCAGATAATGACAGTCAAAAGAAAGAGGATGACTCAAAGGTCATCCTCCTTCTAAAATTATAATCATTACAGCATCGCCGCATACTTTCTTATTTCTGAAAGTTTCTCCATAAAACTCTTGTCGTGCTGCGCCTGGTACATGTTGTACTTCAACTGCAGATTCATCAACGAGTCTGCCGGCACATCCAATGCTGCTTCAAACATCATTGCTGTTGTAAGGGTAAAAGTTCTACGTCCATTCAACAGGTCGTTTAACACTTTATATGAAATGCCCATCCCCTCTGCCAACTTGCGCTGTGAAATTTTTCTGTATTCTATCTCGTCTTTCAAGACCTCTTTCCAAAATTCTACTTTATCAAATCCAGAACCTTGTGCAACTGCCCGTCGTTGCGGACAATTGACTCAATTCTGCCAGGAGTGAAGTAATATTTGTACACAATCTCCTCCTCAAGGAGCGGTTTGAATTCGGCTTTCTTTACTCTTAGCATCTCTTCTTTTGAGATTGTGAGTTTCTTCTCAAGGGCATCAAATTCAGCCTTGTAAAGCTCATACAGATCCTCTGCTTTTGCGGCCTTAAGCATCTGGTCCAACTGGGCCAGGGCACCACTGCGGCTGTCAAAGTCTTTTGCTGCAGCAAATTTCACAAACTCCTCATATTCTGCATCTGTAAGGGTAAACTCCGCAGGTGATGCTATGGTTTTGTGTTTCTTGTAATATTCAATTGCATACTCTCCAAAGATGTCGTTTGCAACCAATGAGTAAGCCGGACGGCTGTAGCTCTGGGCTTTTACAACTGTATCAGGAGTAATTCCGCCGCCATCGTACACTGTTCTTCCCTTAAGGGTTTTGAAAGCCTTTTTAAGGGAATCCGGAACGAATCCTACGCTACCGTCCTCATTTCTGTGGGAGTAGTCTATTGCCTGTACGCATCTGCCGCTTGGGGTGTAGTATTTGGCAGTGGTGAATTTCAGACTGCCGTTGTACCCTACTGATCTGAATCCCTGCACAAGACCTTTTCCGTATGTCCTTGTTCCGGCAATCATGCCCCTGTCCAAATCCTGGATTGCTCCAGCAACAATCTCAGATGCCGATGCAGATGAGGAATTTACAAGTACAGTTATCGGGATTAAAGTATCCAACGGCTCTGTCTGTGTCTTCATTTCAAATGCAGACTCCGGTGTGCGGCCTTTTGCTGTAACTACGGTGGTCCCTTTTGGGAGGAAGAATGAAAGTATCTTTACCGCCTCATCAACTATTCCTCCTCCGTTGCCTCTCAAATCAATCACCAGCTGCTTTGCCCCTTTCTCCTTAAGGTCTGTGAAGGCTTTCCTGAAATCGTTGCTGCCGCCGCTGGTAAAGGCCTCATATCTGATGTAGCCTATTGAATCGCGGAGGATACCGCTGAAGGATACGTCGGGAATATGGATCCTTTCCCTGGTTACTGTTATCTCCTTAACCTCACCGGTGCGTCCTTTCTTTACAAGGAATTTCACCTGGGTGCCTGGCTGCCCTTTCATTCTGCGGCTGCACTCGTCTGCAGTGAGGGGCTTTACATCCACATCATCTATCTTAAGGATAAAGTCGCCTGGCTCAAGTCCGTATTTTACGGCAGGAGAACCAAGGTACGGCTGGGAAATGAGCACCCCAAGGGAATCTATCTTTCTGATCACTGAACCTATGCCGCCGTATGACGCAGAGCGGAGCATCTCAAGGTCTTCCTCGTTTTCTTCGGGAATATATACTGTATATGGATCGAGGGAGTTGAGCATTGCCTCAATCCCTGTATTGGTCAGTTTTTCTATATCAACTGTATCTACAAAGCCTGTGCTCAGTTCCCTGAGTATGTTGTACTGCACCTCAAGTGCCTTTCCTGCCTTAAAGTGGGACGATTGGGCCATAAGGGAGGTTTGCGATACCAGCGCAACCACCGCCAGGATTACAAAATTTCTAAAAATCTTCATATTATTTTCTCCTTTTGCAAAAACAAAAATATACATTTTAGTACCTTTGGCAAAAAAACAGCATACCAATTATGGAGATTATTTTTGCTACCGGCAACCAGCACAAAATGGTTGAGGCCCAAAAGGCACTAGGAGATTCTTTTACACTAATTATGCCAAAAGAGCTTGGCCTTACAGAAGATATTCCGGAAGATGGTGACACTCTTGTGGCTAACGCCATACAAAAAGCTGAGTATCTGTGGAATAAGTTTGGAAAGAACTGCTTTGCAGATGATACAGGACTTGAGGTGGATGCACTTGGTGGAGAGCCGGGAGTACGCACTGCCAGATATGCCGGTGAGGACAAGGGAACTGAAGCGAATATGACCAAACTGCTTGCAGAACTTGAGAAGGTTGAGCAGGCGCAGGGTGCAGCGGTTCCACGCACTGCAAGGTTCAAGACTGTGGTAGCCCTTATCATAGACGGCCATGTGAAGACATTTGAGGGGGTTCTTGAGGGAGAGATTGCCCGTTCACGCAGCGGCAACGAGGGGTTCGGTTACGATCCTGTATTCATCCCACAGGGATACAACTGCACTTTGGCAGAGATTTCATTGGACCAGAAGAACGCAATTTCACACAGAGGCAAGGCCATGAGGGCCTTGGCAGAGTATCTGAATGATTGAGAAGAGCCAGATAATTGTCCTGCATACCATAAAACATGGTGACACCGGAATTGTAGTGCAGTGTTATTCCAACACGGCCGGGAGGTGTGCACTCTATTTCAGAGCGTCATCAAAGGGAAAGAACAACGCATCTTTATTACACAAACTCAACATATTGGATGTAGTTACCTATAGGAACACTTCACAGAGTATGCCCACCATACGGGAGATATCTGCCCCCTACAGGCTCACATCAATACGGGGAGACATATACAAGAGCACCATTGCCATCTTCATAAGCGAACTGCTGGGCAAGACAATAAGGGAGGAGGAGGCCAATCCGATCCTTTACAGCTTCCTGAGTTCATCCATACAGATTATGGAACACACACAGGAGGGGGTTGCAAACTTCCATATACATTTCATAACCCACCTGTGCAAGATGTTGGGATTCATGCCCACAAACAACTACAGCACCTCTACCCCCATATTTGATATGGCAACTGCCAAATTCACCGTTACCCCATACTCCAATCCGGTTTACGGCACACAGCTCATGGGAGAACACGAGTCCAAGCTGCTGCACACACTTATGGTAACCCCTTCAACCAATCTTGAGAGGCTGCACTGCGGCGGAGAGGAGTTGAAACTGAACGGAGAGATGAGGCTGGCATACACAAAAAGGATGATTGAGTACATTTCCCACCACATTGGGAACAATATTGAGATAAAATCGTTGGATATATTGCACCAGATTTTCTCATAACCTGAAACTAGAATGAAACTTTTGAATTCCATATTCCTCAAGTATTCACATAACCTGCTCAAAGAGATTGACCACAGCAGGCTCAACCCTATGCTCTACCAGCACCAGTGGTTCAACCATCTGATTTCCAACGGAGCAGACAGCCTGTTTGGCCACGAGCACAACTTTGACAGGATTAAGACCATAAAGGAGTACCAGAAAAGGGTACCGGTAAGGGACTACAACGCCATGGCGCCCTACATCAACCGCCTTCTGCAAGGAGAAGACTATATTCTCTGGAACGGAAAAGTGAAAACTTTTGCCAAATCCAGCGGCACCAGTTCAGACAAAAGCAAATTTATACCGGTATCGCCACAATCTCTCCAGATTACCCATTACGGAGGATTCAAGAGAATGCTGGCCACATACATACACAATAACCCGGGAAGCAATATCTTCTACGGCAAGGCCCTTACTCTAGGAGGAAGCGTTACTCCCGACAGAACCGGAAAAATCTATACCGGAGACCTCTCCGCCCTGCTGCTGAAGAACTCACCGGGAATTATAGAACTGATACGCACCCCCAGCCGCAAGACAGCCCTCATAGGGAACTTTGAGGAGAAACTTGAGGCCATCTGCAGGGAAAGTACAGCCAAGAATGTAACCAACTTCTCCGGCGTACCAAGCTGGAACCTCATGCTGCTGAACAAGATACTTGAATACACAGGAAAGAGCGACATCCTGCAGATCTGGCCGCATATGGAACTGTTCATGCACGGAGGCACCGGGTTTGAGCCGTACAGGCCGCTGTTCAACAAGCTCATCCCTTCAGATTCAATGCACTACCTTGAGAACTACAACGCATCCGAGGGGTACTTTGCATTCCAGGATTGCGAGGGGGACAACGGCATGCTGCTCACCGTAAACAACGGCATATTCTATGAATTTATTCCAATGGATATGCTTGACGACGTGCTGCAAGGCAAAGTCTGGGAACTCCCTACCCTTGCAGAGGTACAGCCAGGCATAAACTACGCCATTGTAATCTCCACCATTGGAGGGTTGTGGAGATATCTCATAGGGGACTGCGTGCAGTTCACATCAGTTTTTCCGCACAAGATTACAATATCGGGGAGGACACAGCTGTGCATAAACGCCTTTGGAGAGGAACTTATGATTTCAAATGCAGAACAGGCGCTTGCCATGGCCTGCGCCGAGTGCAACTGCACCGTAGCTGAGTTTACCGTAGCCCCCGTGTTCATGGAACTTGACAACAACGCACAGACATCCAAGGGGTTCCACCGTTGGGCCGTAGAGTTTGACACCCCTCCGGCAGATACAGCCGCTTTTGCAGCCATACTGGACAGGTGCCTTACTGAGGCTAACTCCGATTATGAAGCCAAAAGGGCCGGCAATGCCACAATGAAGCAACTGGAACTCATAACACTGGAAAAAGGGACATTCCTCAAGTGGATGCGGCTGAAAGGAAAAGTAGGCGGACAGAACAAAGTTCCCCGCCTACATAAAGATTGTGAGTTCATCAACTCTTTACTGCAGATATGAGTTTACCATATCTGCATATTTTTTTGAAAGTTCGCTCTGATTGTTCTTCTCAAATATATCCGCCACCATATATATATAGTAAAGGTTGCGCTGCAGATCATCTGAAGAGAGATATCCGCCCATGTACTCTGTACCGAACAGGGCAATGGCCTCCTCACACTCAAGGACAAACTCGTCAGCCAGTTTCTCCGCCTTGCCAATCTCACCCACAGCCACATATATGCTTATTGCATCCATAACTGTGCGCTCTGTAAGTGACGATATTACAGATGTATTGAGCGGGAATGCAGATACCGGCATCACACTCTGCATCTTGTCAAGAACCTCAACGGCCTTCTGAGTCTCACCTTTTGAAACCAGCCATTTTGCACAATTTGTCATAATCTCCCTTGGAGAGCACAGATTGTTGAATGTAAGAAGGTTCTGATAATCAACATGCATTGTTGTATCGGCAAAGCTCTCCCATTTGTAGGTATTCATAATCCTGTCATACAGCCTTGGATCAACCTGGGAAGTGATGTCACCAGCTGACACTTTGGTTGCAAACGGCACAAACTTGTACGCATATCCGTCATACTGGAGATACTCCTTTATTCCGATGTTCACTTCTCCACCCTGCTGAAGGAAGTAGATTGGTCTCTCCCACTCGTAGTTGCAAATCATATCAAGAATAAGGAGATCTGTCTTGCTCAAATATCCATGGTCCTCAAGTTTAAGTACAATGGTGTCCTGAACCTTATCCATATCCTCAGGTGCCACAATACCGTATTTTACAACATTCTCCCTGTTTACAGGAATCGCTATCTTTGATGCCGCCACATAATCATGGCTCTTGCCGTCACTCATCGGGAGGACAATCTTTGGATTCCTGAAGATCTCCATCACCTGTTTGCCCAATACCGGCTCCCCGTTGAACCTGTCGTAAATCTGCACAAAGTCATTTGTTCCGTACAGATACTGATGGCGCGGGATGGTGAACTTCACAGGATCAGACTCATAGGTCCTCTTCTGCATCTGGTCTATATACCAGTCTGTTCCCATCAGCGAGGTGTTCATTATCCTTACGTCTGTACGTACACCTTCAACCTCCTGTATGTACCACAACGGGAATGTATCGTTGTCTCCGTGGGTTACAATTATTGCATTAGGGTCCAATGTATTAAGGTAGTTGGTAGAGAGATCCCTTACGGTATACCTGCCGCTGCGGTCGTGGTCATCCCAGTTCTCGCACGCCATCTGTACAGGTACAAGGACACATGCCACAGCAGCCACCGCTCCTGCCACCTGCCTGTTCTTGAGGGTCTTCTCCAACAGTTCCGCCATCCACATCACTGCCAGGCCTATCCATATTGTAAACACATAGAACGAACCGGCGTATGCATAGTCACGCTCGCGCGGCTGCATAGGAGGCTGGTTGAGGTAAACCACAATTGCAATACCTGTAAGGATGAACAGCAACATTGTAACCACCCAGTTCTGCTTGTCCTTCTTTAGCTGATAGAACAGGCCAAGAAGGCCAAGGATAAGAGGCAAGAAATAATAGTGGTTCTTTGATCTGCTGTTCACTATATAATCCGGGCCAACACTCTGGTCTCCAAGCCTCATCTTGTCCAAGAAACCAATACCGCTCTCCCAGTTGCCCTTTATCTTATCTCCCGGAACGGTAGCGTGAAGGTCATTCTGCCTTCCCACAAAGTTCCACATAAAGTATCGCAGATACATGAAATCAACCTGGTAATCAAAGAAATACTCCAAGTTGTCCTTCATATAAGGGAACTTGTATTTTGCACCAGGAACATTCTTTCCCTTGCCATCGGTATACATCTGGTAGAAAGGAACATAATTGTCACCTGCACCAGACTGCCACATTCTTGTAAAGACCATCTTCTGGTTTGAAGGATACACCGGCGTTGCAGGTGAATCCACCTTAACATATTTGCCGTCGAGAATATTATAGTATTTGTCTGTCTTCACATCATCATACTGGGAAGCAAATGTCTCCCCATATAGAAGAGGGTTGCTTCCATACTGCTCACGGCCTATATATCTTACAAGGGTAAACATGTTGTCTGGCTGGTACTCGTTGGTTGGGGTATTTGCACATGAGCGGATAACCACCACTGCAAAAGTTGAATAACCCACCACAATCAGGGTTGCACAAAGGATAATGGTATTGAGCAGCACCTTCTTGTGCCTGTAGGTATAATAGATTCCCCAGAAGCCTGCAGCAATCACACCCAGCACAAACACCACTGCACCCACATTCATAGGAAGCCCCATACCGTTCACAAACATAAGGTCTACATAAGCGGCAGCCTTAGGAAGATAAGGGATTATTCCATAAAGGATTGATGCAAGTATTACTCCCGACAGCAACAGAACCTTCACCACCCCTTTTCCTGTAACCTCATATTTCTTGTAATAATAGATGAATACAAGGGCTGGAATTGTTAGAAGGTTAAGCAGATGCACTCCAATTGAGATACCCATAAGGAATGCTATGAGGGCAATCCACCTGTTGGCATACGGCATATCGCTCTCCTCTTCCCATTTGAGCATAGCCCAGAATACCACGGCGGTAAAGAGCGATGACATTGCATAAACCTCAGCCTCTACAGCCGAGAACCAGAAAGTATCGGAGAATGTATATGCCAAAGCACCCACAACACCGGCTCCAAACACTGCAATTGCAGAAGATTTGTCAAGCGCTCCCCTGTTCTTCTCCACAATCCTCCTTCCAAGATGCACAATGGTAAGATACAGGAAGTAGATTGTAAACGCTGAGCACATGGCACTCATAACGTTAACCCACATTGCAGCATCCTCCGGACCTCCAAACAGGGTAAAGAATCTGGCAATCAGCTGGAAAACCGGGTTTCCAGGAGGGTGTCCCACCTCAAGTTTATATGATGATGCAATGAACTCTCCGCAATCCCAAAAGCTTACTGTAGGCTCAATGGTAGAGAGATAGGTAAAAGATGCAATGAACAATACCACTATTGAAATGATGTTGTTCATCCTGGTGAATTTCCTTAACTCCATATATAATTCAAAAATTTCCTGTTAAAACTACAAATGTACTAACTTTGCAGCAAAATCCGTGCAACTATTATTCAATATGGCAAACAACGATTGGAAAAGCAGACTTGGAATGGTCTATTCTACAAATCCGGACTTTCAATTTGAGGAAGAGGAGGTTATTGAGCAGGAGACTCTTGCCCCTAAAGACCAGAAACTTATAGTAGCTATAGACAGGAAAGGGAGAGGCGGCAAACAGGTAACCGTTGTAACGGGCTTTGTGGGCAAGAGCGATGATCTGGAGGCGCTTGGCAAAACCCTCAAGACCAAATGCGGAGTAGGCGGTTCCGTAAAGGATGGGGAGATTCTCATCCAGGGAGACCAGCGCGACAAAATTACAACAATCCTTACCGGCTTGGGATATAAAGCCAAAAGGGGCAACTAGCAACAATGCATATACTGCAGTCCTTCACACATCCCATACAGGAGTTATGGAGAGAGAGCTACATTGCACTTGGTGAGGTAGAGATACCTGCGGCAGCAACCGCAGGCGACCCTTTTCGCGACATTACCAACCTCCTGGTAATTGCCATACTCGTAGCTCTCCTTATGGCAGGATACAGACGTATCCTGGAGGGTTTTACCCTTGTCGTAAGGGCAATGACCGGCAACAAAAAGCTGATGGAAATTGAGAACCAGTCAAACCTTCAGGTGTGCCGCAATACACTGTTCCATTTCCTCACCATTTTCAGTTCGTTCATTTTTGCCAACATAGCCTACGCAACCAAAATCATCGGGAGCAACTACAGCCTGCCTGTAAGATTCCTGGGAATATTGGGTTTCATCACCCTGTTTTTTCTGTTCAGGAGAGTGGCATTGCAGTTCCTGTGCTGGGTAAACGCCACATCCGTTTTCAAACTTGTACGAAAAATCAGCCTTACTTACGCCTGTGCGTGGTACATAATTGTACTTTTTTGCTTTTTTGTAATAAAATCCATCCATTCAATACCAATGGAGCATATGCGTTACTGTATCATTTTCAGCCTGTTACTAGTAATGGCATTATACTTTTTTTCAATTTTTCGCATTTTTATACAAAAAGGATTTTCTCCTTTTTTCTATATTTTGTACCTTTGCACCCTTGAAATTTTACCCATATTGGTGCTAATGTACCTCAATTTCAATTAGTTAGATATGAAAATCTCAAATATATTAATTTCACAGCCGGCACCTCAGACCAGCAACCCGTACACTGATCTGATTACAAAACACAAGGTAAATATTGATTTTCTTCCATTTTTTAAGGTGGAGCCTCTTAACGCAAAAGAGTTCAGGGCTCAAAAAATCAACATCCTTGACTTTACTGCCATCGTATTTACAGCAAAGACAACAATTGATGCCTTCTTCAAGCTATGTGAGGAATTGAGGATTACCGTTCCTGAAACAATGAAATATTTCTGCAACTCTGAAGCAACTGCTGTATACCTGCAGAAACACATTGTATTCCGCAAAAGGAAAATCTTCTACGGAAACGGCACCACCGCATCAATCATTGACACAATAGGAAGCAAGCACAAAGATGAGAAATTCCTTATTGCTGCAACTGCCGACAACCTTAAGGGAGATTTGCACAAGCTGTTCTCAAAAACCAAATTCAAATTTGAGAGTGCTGCATTTGTAAAAACCATCTACTCAGACCTTAAGGAGATTGACCTTTCAAAATACCAGATTGCGGTATTCTACAGTCCTTCTGATGTAAAGTCTCTGCTTGAGAACTTCCCTGAGTTCCAGCAGAACGGACTGCAGATTGCAACATTCGGACCTGCAGCAGCAAAAGCTGTAACAGCAGCCGGTCTTAACGCAGACATCACTGCCCCTACACCGGAAGCTCCGTCAATTGCAAAAGCTCTTATGCTGCATTTGCAGAAAGAGAACAAATAAGACTGCCATGCCTGCCTCATTCACAAAAGATGAGCGTCTATGCTCATTCAGCGAAATACAGTCACTCATGAAAAAAGGGGAGACATTTTTCCACTACCCCTTTAAAGTAGTGTACCAGAACATTGCAAATGAGGATGGCATCCTGCAGCCCAACGCTGTAATGGTTTCAGTTCCAAAAAGGAACTTCAAGAGAGCTGTAAAAAGGAACCTTCTTAAAAGAAGAATACGCGAAAGCTACAGATTGAACAAAGAGATATTGGCCGCTCCTCAAGGATGCAGGACCAATATCCTTTTTGTTTATGTATCCAAGGATATAAAGGAGTACAGCTACATTGAACACAAAATAAAGGAGGTACTGGCCATGGTATCACAAGGGAAGACAAAAGGGGACAAGAAAGATGGAGCAAAAGAAGAAGCCAATTCTTAAGGAGATACTCTCTTTCCCTTTCATTCTGCTGGTAAGGTTTTACCAGACATGCATCTCCCCCCTCAAACCTGCATGCTGCCGTTTTACCCCCACATGTTCTGCATACGCAATTGAGGCACTGCGCAAGCACGGCCCCATCAAAGGACTTTACCTTACCATAAAAAGAATACTCCGCTGCCACCCATGGGGCGGAAGCGGATATGATCCTGTACCATAAAATTTCCGGAATTATTCTATACCGAATCTCCTGTAAAGCTCCTCCTTATTGTCAAACTCCTTTGACAAGGCATCTATCTCACCCTTAGGGATCTCAAGCACATCAACCATAATGAGGCCATCTACACAGTAGTTGAAATCAGGGTCTACATTAAACGCCAATATTCTGGCATTCAGCTTTATATACTTTTTTAGAAGTGGTGGCAACCTGTAGCTTCCGTTGCTGAGCTTGAACATGAAGCGGTCGAATCTCTCCAGCGAGTCCATCCTTCCCTCCATCAGCTCATCAACATTTACCCTATGGTAATCAGGCTCAAACGGCATCTTTGGAGCAACAAACTTCCTCAAATGCGGCAAAGACTGCTTGCACTCAAGATAATGCACCATCAGACTCCTGTAGAAATATGGATACCAGGCACTTATACTTACCGGACCTATCAGGTAGCGCACCTGTGGATTCTTAATGAGGGTATACATGATTCCCTTGATCAGAAGCATCAGTGCCAACGGATCCTTCTGGCAGGCAGGTACAACAAATGAGCGTCCAAGCTCCATAGCCTGCGAAAGATGCCCAGCAAAGCCTTTCTTATATCTGAACAAAGTGTTTGAATAGAAGCCGTCAATACCGTACTTCTCCATTATCTGTGCACCCATTCCAAACCTGTATGCACCCACAAGCATCTTCTTCTCCTTGTCCCACAATACAAGATGTCTGTAATATGAATCGTACTTGTCTGTATCAATGCTGCTGTTGGTACCCTCTCCAACTGCCCGGAATGTCTCCTCCCTGCATACACCTATCTCATGCATCAACTCAGGAATATTCTCCGCCTCAGAAAGATAGCACTCGTAATTGCCAACCTCAAACAACTTGTCGGGAGCAATGGATGCAATCTCCTTCTCCAGTTTCTCCACCTCAACATGAGGGGCTACCGGCTCCTGAACAATCTGTTTGCCAGTGGCAGTATTATCACTCTTATGGGCAAAGCCAGCCTCAAGGGCATAAGTCCTGTTCCACAGATGCTTGCCCATCTTGGTCATATCAATGAACTCCTCAAACTCTGCAGGCATAATGGGCTTGCCTATCCTGAACGAGATGGTCTTACCCTCCTTGTTGAACAGTTCATAAGGCAACCTTGCAGTTCTAAGGTAAGGGTTTACCCTTCCCATAAAATGGAACAGCCTTGAATTGCCTCCGTTAAAATACAACGGCACAACCGGCACCTTGGCACCCTTTATGAGCTTAATGATTGAATTTTGCCAGTCAATATCCTTAACCACCCTCTCCTTGTTTGCATTTGATGACACTTCTCCCGACGGGAACAACCCCAATGCACCTCCGGCAGCCAGATGCTCCTTGGCCATCTTCAACCCTCCGAGGGAACTTCTCATGCCAGGACGGTCTGTAAACGGATTCACAGGAAAAAAGTGGTCTTTCAGATTAGGTATATATGAAAGGATGAAATTTGTAAGAATCTTGAGATCAGGCCTTTTCTTTCCTAAGACACTCAACATTATAATGCCGTCAATTGCACCGAACGGGTGGTTTGAGACAATGATGAACGGCTGGTCTTTGGGAAGATACTCCAATTCGTCGGGAATAAAATCTACCGTTACATTCATATGCTCAATGAGCTTGTCGGCAAACTCTATTCCCCAATAAGGCTCTATGTGGCTATAGATCTCATTTACCTTCTCCAGCCCCAATATGCGCATAAGGGCAGATGCAAGGAGATTTCCTGCAAACCCTTTTACCTTAATTGCGTTCTTAACTTCAGATTTATTGATTAATTTTGTACCCATCGTATAGTCACATTAAATACAAAGATAGGAAAAAAATCCATAGTGAAGATGACGCTTAAGGAGAAAATATCTATTCTGCCGCTGGAGCCAGGGGTATACCGTTTTCTGGATGCTTCAGGGACCGTCATCTACATTGGAAAGGCCAAAAGCCTGCGCAAGAGGGTGCAGCAATATTTTGTAAAGGAAGAGAATCTTACGGCAAAAACCAGGGTACTGGTTTCAAAAATTGCAGATGTGCAGCACACCGTAGTGGAAAGCGAGCAGGATGCACTGCTGCTGGAGAACAACCTCATAAAGCAGTACCAGCCCAAATACAACATTCTCCTCAAGGACGGCAAGAGCTACCCGTGGATATGCATAAAGAACGAGCCGTTTCCAAGGGTTTTCCTTACCAGACGCTTTGTTCGTGACGGGTCGCAGTACTTTGGCCCATACAGTTCGGTGCAGCACGCCCACAACCTTATGGAGCTTATCAACTCCCTTTTCAAGCTCCGCAACTGCAAGCTGGCCCTCAACCCCCAAGCCATAGGGAGCGGCAAGTTCAAGCCATGCCTGAACATTCACATAAAGAAATGTTTCGGACCTTGCGTGGGTGAGATTTCTGAGCAGGAATACAATGCCCAGATACAGGGAATAAGGGATATCCTGCGGGGAAACACCGGAGAACTCATAAGGGAATACCGCAAGAAGATGCAGGAGATGGCAGCAGCGCTGGAATTTGAGAAGGCACAGGAGTACAAGGAAAAGATAGATCTGCTGCAGAACCACTACAGCAAATCGCTCATTGTACACCCGAGCATTACCAACACAGATGTCTTCTCCATTGTATTTGAGAAAGGCAATGCATTCGGCAACTTCTTCAAGCTCAGCGGAGGATGCATCATCCAGGCCCTCAACCTCCACTTCAAACTCAACATTGAGGAGGAGAAGGAGGCAGTGCTCACCCGCTTTATGCAAGAGATCTACAACATCATCCAAAAAGACCGCAATACCCCTGTAGAAGAGATACTTGTACCTTTTCTTCCCGACAACCTCTCATTTGGAAAGTTCATCCACACACCACTTAAGGGTGACAAGCTGAACCTTCTGGAACTGTGTACCAAAAATGCCAAGGCATTCATGTTCCAGCAAATGAAACAGGAGGAGATAAAGGACCCTGAAGAGGGAAAGAACCGCGCCCTGCTAGCCTTGAAAGAGGCACTGCAGATGGAGAGGCTACCTATGCACATAGAGTGTTTCGACAACTCCAACACTCAGGGTACCAACCCGGTAGCAGCATGCGTAGTTTTCAGGAACGGCAAGCCGAGCAAACGTGACTACCGCCACTTCAACATAAAGACCGTAGTAGGGGCAAATGACTACGCCTCTATGTACGAAGTTGTACACCGCCGCTACAGCAGAATTATAGAAGAGGGTGGCGAAATGCCTCAGCTTATCCTTATAGACGGAGGCCGCGGACAGCTCCACTTTGCCTACGATGCCTTGAGCAACCTGGGGCTCCTGAGCGACCGCCCGGGCAACCCTCCGCATCCCAACTTCCAGAAATACGGACACATAGAGGTAATAAGCATTGCCGAGAGACTTGAGGAGATAATGATTCCCGACGATCCTACACCTCTTTTTCTCGACAAGAACTCCCCTGCCCTCAAGCTGCTCATGCACCTTAGGGACGAGGCCCACCGTTTTGGAATAACACATCACAGGGAAAAGCGCACCAAAAACCAGATTACCTCAACCTTGCTCCAGATAAAAGGGGTTGGGGAGGCTACACAACAGAAACTCCTCCAGCACTTCAAAAGCGTGAAGAGGCTCAGGGCCGCAACTTTGGAAGAAATTGAGGCAGTTGTAGGGAATAGTATGGCCAGAAAGGTTAAAGAAGGTCTGTAGAAACCATCACCTGCACATTGCTTCCCGGCACTTTGAGTCCGCCATTGTTCCCGTTGATTGAATATCTCACACCCACACTCAACTCTATACCTATTGAGAAAGGGGCCAGATCAACCAGCACGGCCGAACCGTACGAATACATTGAGGTGGTGGCACTCTTTCCACGCGCATCAACCACTCTGGAATTTGTGGCATAATCCACAAAAGGGATCACCTGAAGCCGCTTAAGATACACAGTCCTGAGCACACTTACATCTCCAAGATATACCGGAAATGCATAGTCTGCAGAGAACTTCCGGTACTCCTCGCCGTACACCTCCTCAGTCCACCCTCTTGGCATGGAGGCCAAATTTCCCATATAATACATCTTACCGGCATTGTTCTGTTTCTGCTGCGCATATGAGAGTTTTATTCCGTGGGTTGAAGCCAATCCGGGGATATATCCGTAAATGCTCAAACAATTCTGGCTGCCCATATTCTCTCCGGCATCCAAGGCACCCCTCCAAACCGCAGAACCTCCAAAGCCCCATTTTGGATAAATCGCGGAGCGGGCTACGCTTCTCATTTGCGCATACTGTACTGCAGCAGTAAGATAATGTGCGTTCTTGAATACTCGGTCCTCATAACTGTAGAAACCGTTATTGCTCATTTCCCACTTTATCTGTGGAATGAACTGCCTGTTCCATCCCCCCTGTGAAAAGTTCCATGGGATATATGCCATCACACCCGCTTCCACCAACGGGGAACTATCCATGTGTATCACCTGCTTTACCCCCGAACTGTCGGATACCAACTTTACATAATAGTGGTCGCCGTCATTCACATCGGCTTCAAGCTGGATTACCGGATACCACCCTTGCCATTTCATCTTAAAGTGTCCGGCATGATATCCTTTATTGTACGAATAGCCCAACATTGTAACAGCCGTTCCCAAAGTATTCTGCGAATATGCAGTTGCACCTGCAGAGATCACTTCATGAAGGTTGTCATAGTCGGTCTCCAGAATCCTGTCAACATCATAATAGAAAGGGGCCCACGAATGGAACCTCAACAGGTGGGTTGCCTTGCTGTACCTCTTTGGCTCAACACTCTGCCTGAACTCCTCAAACGGAACCTCATATTTCACTATACTTGTTCCGTTTTCCCCATTCCTGGCCAACATCCCTTTTGCCGCCAACGCCTCGGAAGCCTGTCTTGTAAGTTCGTCAGCCACAAAGTACCGGTATTGTCCCACAAGTTCGCCATTCTCTACACGCGGATTGAATTCAGAACCGCAAGCTGCTGCCAACCTGGCATTTACCTTTACCGGGAACCTGCCTCCCAATTCAAGTGATGAATAGTACAGGTCATCCCCATCCATAAGCGGTGCTGTTGCTCCATATCTTGAATTGGTAAGTCTTGTAAGTTCACCTGTCTGAGGCGAATAACCGTAGACATTCCTCACGCCATCCATATCCGAAACAAAATACAGTCCCGTACCGTTGCTCCTCAAATCCTCCACAGTTGCCGAATGCTCTCCAATCTCCTCACTCCATTTGCCGTTGTGCAGCCTGAACAGCCCCTGTCCCCCACCGGTAATGCATAGGGCATATATATCCTCTCCAAGCCATGCGGCACAAGTCATCTGACCGTTGAGCGGTGCGGGATAAATACCCTTTTCCTCGCCGGTTACAGCATTCAGAACCTTTATTCTGGAGCCTCCCTGCGGCAAATGCTCAACCACCTGCAGCAGTTCACCGTTGCCGTTTATCTGCACATTGCCATAAAAGTTCTTCTTTCCGTATTTCTTTGTCTCCCCGGTTTTGAGGTCATACCGGAAAAGTTCCCCGTAAACCAGGTTGCTCCATCTGGCATCGGAAACATTCTCTATATAATATATATGGTTCCCGTATCCGCTCATTGAAACTACAGAAGAAGAGAGTGCCGCCAACACTTTCTCCTTACCGCCATTGACAAGCACCAGCTGCGCATGATGCCTGAATCCTCGCCTTATGTAAAGCAGACTGTCTTCCCCCACCTTTACTGGAGATAGGTATTCCATATACCCTTTATCCCTTTCAGCCAGAACTTCCTGGGCTGCATCAAGAGTTCCGCGCTTGAGCATTTCATCTTTCCAATGCCTGGTCATCATCTGCTGCCCCTGGCTGAAATACCATTTGGGGGTACCGTCGGCCACCTTCCTGTAACTTGCATTCCTCACATTGGGGTTATAGAAATCCTTCACCATGGCAGGGAGGAGTTCCCCGGCATAGTCAAACTTGCCTGTGCGGTACCTCAGTGTGCTCCCAATGAGGTATCCGAATGCATATCTGTCGGGAGTATAATATTTGTATGAATCCAATTTCCATCTGTACCAGTTCCTCATATCCCCCTCCAGGAAAGCTGCCCTGTAGTACTCCATGAATTCTGCGCTGCGGCCCCTTCCGGCATTGGAAAGTTCTGTCTCGGCAACTGTTGCATCCCCCTCAAGAAACCATCGGGAAGGATATATTCCTACACCTATGGCTGGTGCCTGCTCGCCCGCAATTACATATCCCAACCTGAAAATTCCCTTTGTAAAATGGGATATCTGCCCCACATGTCTTGACTCATGCACCGCAAGCTGCTCTTCCCAACGTACAGGATAGGTCTGCTGTGGCGAAAGGGTATAAAGCTCCATCCTCTTGGGTGCCCATACCACCATTCCGTTGCTGTTTACAGTTCCATTATAGAGCACAGCCGGGATTTTTGCCGGTTTTATCCCTCCCAGGCCAAGCATTACCGCAGGCCTGTTCTGCTCCAGATGCCACAAGTATCTGGTTGCCAACGAATCCGACCCTTTTGGGTAAATGACTTTATAGGTATCCCCCTGCAGCTGCATCCACCGTGTTTTTGCCGGCACACCTCCACTCGTCACAAACTGCCCGTAGGCCAAAGTTGAAAAGAACAGGACTATGATTGCCGGAAGCAGTTTTTTTACACCAAATACCTTCATGGGGATAGTTAAGATTGAAATTGTTACAATATTGTTGCGAATATAACAAATATTCACCTCTTTCTTTAACTCCTCAATTTTTAGATTTATATTTGTATTCATAAAACAAATACTTTTCATTAAAATGGACGCAGTCTTTAACATTCTAACCCTTTTGGGATCTTTGGGTCTGTTCCTTTATGGTATGACCCTCATGAGTGAGGCTCTTCAGAAGGTTGCCGGAGACAAGTTGAGAAACATCCTTGCAGCCATGACCTCAAATTCTGTATCAAGAATTCTCACAGGACTATTCATTACCGCTGTAATCCAGTCTTCAAGTGCCACCACCGTTATGGTTGTGAGCTTTGTAAACGCAGGATTGCTCTCTTTGGTTCAGTCTATTGGTGTAATTATGGGTGCCAACATTGGTACAACATTTACAGCATGGCTGATTTCGCTACTTGGTTTTAAAGCAGATATTGCAGTTCTTGCAATTCCACTAATAGCATTCGGATTTGCATTCATGATGTGCAAGGCCAAGAAGAAAAAATCTATTGGTGAGCTTATCATCGGCTTCTCATTGCTTTTCTTGGGTTTGAGCTTCCTTAAATCCTCTGTTCCGGACCTTCAGAACTCACCTGAGGTACTTGCATTCCTTCAGCAGTGGACAAACTACGGTTTCGGTTCTGTAATAATGTTTGTGTTTATAGGCACAATCCTTACCATAGTACTTCAGTCTTCAAGTGCAACCATGGCCCTTACCCTTGTAATGTGCAACAACGGCTGGATTCCATTTGAGATGGGTGCTGCAATGGTTCTTGGAGAGAATATAGGTACAACCATCACTGCAAACATTGCCGCTTCAGTAGCAAACGTTTCTGCAAGAAGAGCTGCGATGGGCCACTCGGTGTTCAACGTATTTGGAGTTCTATGGTGTCTTATCCTGTTCAATCCGTTCCTTGCACTTGTATCCAAAATTATCATGGCAATGGGCTTGGACAACCCTCTTGTAGCAGGTGCTTCATCAAACTCGGTGCTATACGCAATTTCAATGGTACATACATTGTTCAATATCTGCAACACCCTTATCCTTGTATGGTTCACCAACCAGATTGCAACTTTGGTTACCAAACTTATCAAAGGAAAGAAAGAGGAGGAGGTATTCCGTTTGCAGTACATCCAGGGCGGTATGCTTAGCACTGCAGAGCTTTCACTTAACCAGGCTAAAGAGGAGATTGTACACTATGCAGACATCTGCCGCAGACAGTATGTATACGCAAAAAATGCAATCAATGAGACTGATCCAGAGAAATTTGATGCTTTGTACAAGAAACTTGAGCACTATGAGCAGGTAACAGACCGCATTGAGCTTGAGATTGCAAAATTCCTTGATCAGGTTAAAGACGGCGTAATCAGTGAGGAGTCTGCACGCAGAATCCAGGCCATGTACAAGATCATCAGCGAGCTTGAGAGCATTGGTGACTCAGGATTCAATGTAGCACGCATACTTCAACGCCGCAATATCCACAGCATGAAATTTGATGAGGGTATGGTTAAGAAGCTCAACTACATGATGGACCTTCTTACCCAAGGCTTTGAGGCAATGATCTACAACCTTGAGAAGGGTTACACCCAGATCAATGACATTGCAAATGCCCAGGATATTGAGCAGGACATCAACGAGTACCGCAACAACCTTAAGGAGGAGCACCTTCTCAACCTTGAGAACAAGAGCTACAACTACCTTACCGGTGTTTACTACATGGATCTTGTAAATGAGTGCGAGCACGTGGGTGACTTCATGATCAACATCTCAGAGGCAATTATGGAGATCAAATAGTCTGCTGCTGCAGATAAGAAATAACCTTACCAACGGGTGCATCCTTCAGGATCACCCGTTTTTCTTTATCCAAAAGATAAAGGCTTGGGATAGCCCTCAAACCATAGATATTGTTGTCTCTTAGAATCATTTTGTGGTCGTGGGCATAAATCCACTCCTTAGGGAATTTGCCGCGGTTCTCCCTCCAGGCCTCCATATCCTCATCTATATACATTGCCAGAACCTTTACCTTACCACTGGTAAACTTCTCCGCAACCGGTGAGTTAACAATAGTTTCCAAAATCTCCCCACATGCATGGCATCCCGGGTTATTGAAAAAAATGAGGGTATAATCCCCTTTAATGCCATAAAGCGACCCCTTGTTCCCTTTCATTTCCTCAAATTTGAAATCTGCAGCCGGAGTCCCCGCCCTGTTGAGCGAACAAAGCCTGTGCTGGTACTCATACTGCATCTTGTCTACATCCTGCAATGATTTGCACGCCAGGATTCCATCCAATGCCCTCAAATACATCTCCTCATCCAGTACCGGCGAATTGGGATCAAAAAAATAATGCTCCATCTGCTCCATAACTTTAAGGAGGGGCTTACGTTCTCCGGCCAATGCCAGCGAATCAAGATTGTGGAACAGTTCTGCCATTGGAGACTCCATAGTCTGCGCTCCCACCATTGTTGCCAGCTGGGCATACATTCCAAAAGAATTCAGGAAAGCCAACGAATCAACCCCATGCACAGCACCGGCCTTCTCTTTGCCATCAAGTCCAATCTTAAAGAAATCGTCCCAAAAATTCTTTGCAATATATTTTACAGCCTGCTCCTGGTCATTAATATAAGAAGGTGGATTGACCATAGGAAAAGTACCATTATTCACACTTTTCTCTCCACCACCATTACTTCCGCCACAAGAAGAGAACACTGCAGCCACCACTGCTGCTGCCAAAATCTGAACCTTCATCTTATTCATATTCCCGACAATTATTTGTTTACCGCTAAGTTAGGTATTTTTTGTGTGCAAAAAAAAGACCTCCGTTTCCGGAAGCCTTTTTCTTTTGCTTTATACCGAAGGGGAATATTACATCATTCCACCCATTCCGCCACCCATTGGAGCCATTGGCATTGGATTCTCCTCCACTTTGTCTGCAATTACACACTCAGTTGTAAGGAACATGCCAGCTACTGAAGCAGCGTTCTCAAGAGCTACGCGGCTAACTTTTGTAGGGTCAATTACACCTGCAGCAAGAAGGTCCTCGTAAACCTCTGTGCGTGCATTGTAACCGAAGTTGCCCTCGCTCTCCTTAATCTTCTGGATAACTACGCTACCCTCAACACCTGCATTGTCGCAGATAGTTCTAAGCGGAGCCTCAATAGCGTGAGCGATGATGTTGATACCTGTCTGCTCGTCATCGTTCTCAGCTTTAACAGCCTTCAGGCAGTCGATTGCTCTGATATATGCAACACCGCCACCGGCTACGATACCCTCCTCAACAGCAGCTCTGGTTGCGTTAAGGGCATCCTCAACTCTATCTTTCTTCTCTTTAAGCTCAACCTCAGAAGCTGCACCAACATAAAGGACTGCAACACCGCCTGCCATTTTAGCAAGACGCTCTTTAAGTTTCTCGCGGTCGTAATCGCTGGTAGTTGTCTCAATCTGTTTCTTTATCTGAGCCACTCTGTCTGCAATTGCATCCTTATTGCCTGCACCGTTTACAATTGTAGTGTTCTCCTTGTCTACAGAAACTTTCTCTGCAGTACCAAGCATTGCAATATTGCAGCTCTCAAGTGTGAAACCTCTCTCCTCTGAAACTACAGTTGCACCTGTAAGGGTTGCAATATCCTGAAGCATCTCTTTTCTTCTGTCGCCAAAGCCTGGAGCCTTAACTGCAGCAACTTTGATAGTGCCGCGAAGTCTGTTGACTACAAGGGTTGTAAGAGCCTCACCGTCTACATCCTCTGCAATGATAAGCAATGATTTGCCCTCTCTTGCAATTGGCTCAAGAACTGGAAGAAGGTCTTTCATAGAAGAGATCTTCTTGTCTGTAACAAGAATGTATGGCTGCTCAAGAACTGCCTCCATCTTGTCTGGGTTGGTCATGAAGTAAGGAGAGATATAACCTCTGTCAAACTGCATACCCTCAACAACTTTCACCTCAGTTGCAGTACCTTTTGCCTCCTCAACGGTAATCACACCCTCTTTCTTCACTTTGCTCATTGCATCAGCAATAAGTTTACCAATGAAAGCATCGTTGTTTGCAGAGATGGTACCAACCTGCTCAACTTTTGAGTAGTCCTCACCAACCTCTGTGCTCTGCATCTTAAGGTTTGCCACAACTGCTGCAACTGCCTTGTCAATACCGCGTTTAAGGTCCATAGGGTTTGCACCTGCAGTAACGTTCTTCAAACCTACGTTAATGATAGCCTGTGCAAGAACAGTAGCGGTAGTTGTACCGTCACCAGCCTGGTCGTTGGTCTTTGAAGCAACCTCCTTAACCATCTGTGCACCCATATTCTGGAATCTGTCCTCAAGCTCAATCTCTTTAGCAACAGTTACACCGTCCTTAGTGATGTGAGGAGCACCAAACTTCTTGTCAATCACTACGTTTCTGCCCTTAGGTCCCAAAGTTACCTTAACTGCGTTTGCCAATGCATCTGCACCCTCTCTCATAAGGTTGCGGGCATCCATATTGAATTTTATCTCTTTTGCCATGATAATTTCCTGTTAAAATGATTAGATAGTTGCCAAAATATCGCTCTGGCGCATGATAATATAAGACTTGCCATCTGCATGAACCTCAGTACCTGCATATTTACCATAAAGTACTGTATCGCCAACCTTTACCTCCATAGGCTCGTCCTTTTTACCTGGACCTACTGCCAATACTGTACCCTCCTGTGGTTTCTCCTTTGCGTTGTCGGGAATAAACAATCCGCTTGCTGTTTTGGTCTCAGCCTCTTTTGGCTCTACCAACACTCTGTCTGCTAATGGTTTAATGTTCATAGTTGTTATGTTTTTCAAATATTTGTCGTGGTTATGCCGTTTATATGGGCAAAATGAGTGCCAAATCCCCTTTCTGCCAAATTGACACAAAAAAATAACTACATTTGCGCAAAATCTGTTTATGGAAAACAATCATCCCGATATTTTGTTCATGAAGGAGGCCCTTAAAGAGGCCCACAAAGCCCTTGAAAAGGACGAAGTGCCAATTGGGGCAGTGGTGGTATGCGCCGGCAAAGTGATTGCCAGAGCCTACAACCTCACCGAAACCCTCAATGATGCAACTGCCCATGCTGAGATGCAGGCCATCACCATGGCCACCTCAACCATTGGAGGCAAGTATCTTGACAAGTGCACATTATATGTAACCGTAGAGCCATGTCCAATGTGTGCCGCAGCACTTGCATGGTCACAGGTAAAAAGAGTGGTTTATGGTGCTCCCGACAGCAAACGCGGATACTCCAAGTTCACCCCATCGCTCATGCACCCAAAAACAGAAGTAGTTGGAGGAATTCTTGCCGATGAATGCGGCAAAATGGTTTCAGATTTCTTTAAAGCAAAAAGGTAATGGAAGGATTGTTGGGTTTGGGCCTCGTGGGGCTTTTCATTGGGTGCTTTCTGGCAGCAACCGTAATACCGTTCAGCGCAGAGATCCTGCTGGTTGGGGCAATGGTTGCAGGATGTGATCCAATCACAACATTCTGCGTTGCCACCCTGGGCAACAGCCTTGGCAGCCTCACCTCCTACGGCATGGGATACCTTGGCAAATGGGAATGGATAGAGAAATACTTCCACGTATCCAGAGAAAAACTGGAAAAACAGCGTGGAAAGATAAACAAATACGGCCCATTTATGGCAATGCTCTGCTGGCTTCCGTTCATTGGCGATGTCTTTGCCATAGGACTCGGATTCTACAGAATAAATTTCCCCAAGTGCGTAATATTCATCTTCTTGGGCAAAGCCCTCAGATTTGGTGTATGGACCGTTCTGTACATCCTTTACGGCCAGGCCTTTTTGGATTTTTTTGGGTTATAAGAAATTTTTACATACCTTTGCACTTCCACTGAGATATGGTGTAATGGTAGCACTACAGATTTTGGTTCTGTCTGTCAAGGTTCGAATCCTTGTATCTCAACATAAAGGGCAGCTTTTCCGGCTGCCCTTTTTTCATCCCGATAATTTTCCGTATCTTCGTAGCTGTGAGGTTGGATCAAAATTACTTTTGCCCCTGTATCCCCAAAGCAATTTGATGTATATTTGTTATATTCATACTGATAAATCGGGATTTATCGTGAATCATTACTTTTATGAAATTAAAACAACCTAAATACCGAACATTTGACAAAGGTGATATTTTAGTCACAGAGCCAGAAACAGGATTCTATGGTATTGCTGTTGTATTGGATGATGGGTATCGTATAGAATTTAGCGGTAGACTTTCTTATCCGATGTGTCATATTGCAATTACTCCCTTATTATTTGATCATAGACCATCAATTGATGAAATAGATATCACATTACTTAAACCATTATCATTTGATAGAATGATTGAACGAGATGGGAAAACATCATTCTTAAGAACAGAACTAATGGTTCATATATATACAATCCGTAATATCTTGCCATTAGATGTTATTGGAAAAGTTGATCCTGAACTTGTATATCAAGAGGACCTACCTTGGTATCCAGATAGTCAAAATCATAAATGTTTTTGGTGCGGAAATGTCGGGTATCTTTTTGGAAGGGAGGCTTACATAAAATGGTTAAGGGATTGCAAATAAATCGGAATCACTTAAATTCGAATTTATCTAACAGCCTTGACACAGTTCAGCTGACACCCCCGAATGATATGACCTCATAAAGTATAGTGTTCTACTTTTATCGCACCTTGGTTAATAAATGTATAAGGGCCACCAACGGCAGCCCATACAAAATGTTTCTTCAAAAATCCTAATCATCCATCACTCAACTTTACAAGTGAACTTCTCAACTTTGTTCTTTGCGTAGTTGTTTGAGATTGAAAGGATTATCTCGCCGTCTTTAAACTCCCAGGTGGTGTATAGTGAAGTTACCCAGTTTACATAGTGAATATTGGCATTGAGTACATTTTTCTCCCAGCCGTAGCATGCTGCGCCGTAGAAAGGTCCTTCAAGGCCGCGGTGCCAGTCAATAGGGTTGATTGAGTATGGCGGAAGGCCAGCTATTGTATCGGTTGCCCATTTCTTGTAGCCCATTGGCTGGGTATAGGTTGTACCGTCAGTTTTTGTAAGGTGCATAAGAAGCTGTTTGTCTGCACCCTGCTCAAACACCACCTCTTTCCAGCCGTATTTGTTCTTTGGAACCAGGATCTTCTTGCCTGCAAGTTTCTTCATTACAGAAGACTTCTCTTTTCCGGCAGGAATCTCAAGGGTGTATGCAGCCTGTTTTGCAAGGAGTGTCTGATAGTCTTTGCTTGCAGGAAGTGGCTCATCCACGAGCTGTGGTAGGAAGTTGTCCCAGATAAGGTTTCTCTGAGGCTTGCCGTTGGTGAATGATGCCTCTGTAAGGACAATTACAACGTCTTTCTCAGGTACTACAATCACATACTGGCCAAGGGCACCGTCTGCCCTTACTGCGCTTGGGTATTTGCACATCCAAACCTGGTAACCGTAGCCGTAATCGCCACCATTTGCCTGTTTGGCACTCATCTGCTCAATCCACTCTTTAGAGACAATCTGCTTGCCGTTCCAAACGCCGCCATCAAGCCACATCTGGCCCACTTTAGCCAATGACTCACTCTGTATGTGAAGGCCCCAGCCGCCGGTATTGATACCCTCGGGGCTCTCCTCCCAGTTTACAACTGTAATACCCATATGGCTGAACATCTTCTCTTTAAGGTACTCAAGTACAGTCTTGCCGGTAACTTTCTGCACAATTGCAGAGATCATGTAGGTTACCATTGAATCGTATGCGAATACTTCACCCGGCTTGTTGGGAACCGGTTTGCCAAGGAAGGTCCTGATCCACTCGGTGGTCTTTGCCCTCATTCCCCAATCCGGTTTGATGCCGCTCTGCATGGTAAGGAGGTCGCGCACGGTCATATCTGCAAGGTTGGTACAGATGCTGTCGGGAAGATATTCAGGGAAGAATGTTGCAACCCTGTCTGTAAGGCGGAGCCTGTTCTCATCAATTGCCATTCCTGCTGCAAGGCTCACAAGGGTCTTGGAGCTGGAGTACTGGGTGTGCTGGTACTGCGGTGCGAACGGTGCAGGGTAGAACTCTCCCACAACCTTGCCGTGACGCATCACTATCATGCTGTGGATATCTGTCTGCTCCATGTTGTGCATGGCATCAAAAAGCTCTATAAGGGCCTTTGATGGTACGCCCTGCTCCTCTGGGGTAGAACGTGGAATGTCATTGATCTGGGCATTTGCCCCAAGTGTAAGGGCCACAAACGCAATGGCCAAAAGGATTCTTTTCATACTTAAATCAGTTTTTGCAACAGGCAAAGTTAACCAGAATATGAGTCAGAATCAAGAAGCTGCTGTATATACTTGTCCAAATTGGTCTTTTGCTCGGTAAGCCCCAGCTTTTTCCTTATCTCGCTGTTCACTATATAGTGGCGGCTCATCTTGGTAAAGGCACCCACCTCCTTGCCGTTGAGGCCAATGGCATAGAGGCAGCAATATCCCAATTCCTTCTCATTAAGCCCATGCTCCTTCAAATATACTATGAACGCAGGGTGACTTGCCTCAAAGGCTGCAATTGTGGATGACATGAACTCTTCCCTGTTTGACAACAGTTCATCCATCTGCTGCTGGGCACTCTTATCTGCCTTCCAGTTCTCAGTAATGTTGGCAGCCAGGAATTTGTTTAGAAGAGCCAGCCTTTCCCTTACAATTCCTTTCATATCCCCGTTAAGCACCAGGCTCTCTTCCAGTGTCTGCGCCAGTGTGGATTTCTCCTGCATAAGCATCTGGCACTGCCGCCTGTAACTGTCATTCTCCCTCAACCTTACTTTAAGCCTGTATACAATCACCGCAATCACTCCGGCAAGGAGAACTATGAACCCTGCTGCAAGCAGGCTTGTCATCTTCCTCACACGGGCCTCCCTCATGAGGGCATATCTCTCTTCAATGAATTTGGTATCATTGAGCAACAGTGCCTTCCCGACAGAATCTGAAGCCGACACATACATGCTGTAATGCTCCACTGCAGCCTCCGCATCCCCATACTCTTCATAGAGCCTTGATGCAATATGATGATACTTCATGCTCCTGTCCATAGAATATAGACAATATGAGTCCAGCGCCTGTCTGCATCCATGCAAATCTTTCATCTCCAGCCTCTTTTCTGCTACAGTAAGCCACCCTACATAACTGTGGGGTACCACCTCAACATACTCCTGCAGGAGTTCGGCAAGGGCCTTCTCCCCTACAAACTCACCTGCAAATGCCACTTTACTTTCATACAGCAAAGAGAGTTCATTGGGATTCTCACTGTCTGCCATCGCCTGAAGGTTTTCCAGCACACGGGCTGCATCATCCCTGCTCTCCATTGCAACATATCCGCTGAATACATTGGCCCAGGAATCAAAACATAGTGTATAATCCCCGCACTCTTCAAAAAGTGCTGCCGCCTCTTTCATGTGCAGCACATGCTTGTCCCATTGGCGCAGACTACGGTGCATATTTCCCTTTGCATAATGCATTTTGGCTGCTGTTGCCGCATCCTTTGTGCCTGTAACCTCTGCCAATCCCTTAACATAGGATTCCATAGCACCCTGGAAATCACCTGTATTCTCACAGATCCTCCCCATAAGATAGAAAGTACGGAGCTTTTCATCAGGATTCCCTTTTTTCAGGTAAAAATCCATTGCAGGCTGCAGGTACGAGAAATTGTCGGGATAAAGGGCATTGCTCTCCATAGCCATTGAGATGAGGAGGGAGTATTTTGCCTGCACCCTCTTCCCCTCCATCATAGAAGGGTTGAGATCCTGCAGCACCATGAGGGCATCATAAGGGCGCTCTACAATGTAGGTTTCCACCTCTTCAAGCACCTTTGTGGCAGGATTTTCCGCCACACACCCACACAGAAGTGCTGCAAGTACCGTTAGTTTAAATACTGTTTTCATCCCTGCAGCTATTTCTTTGCCTTAATCACCTTTTCTGCATAGTGGTACTGTCTTGCACCTGAACGGCCCTCTACCTCAACCCTCATGTCGGCACCTGTATCATTGGTATAGAAACTTACCTGAGCCTTGCCGTCTGCACCAATCTTCAATGCAGGGTTCCAGTAGAGTGTCATCCTCTTGTCTGCCCTCTTTGATGCTTTCTCCTGCGCCGATTCATATTTTGGAGAGTACATCTTTGCAGGTTTTTGCCATCCAATAGGGTATGAAGATACCACATTGCCGGGAGCCTTCATGTTTACATTGGGTTTTGTACGGATCATGAGCACTGGTGACGGATATGTAGGCATACGCTCAAAGACGAACGGAGGCTGGAACGGTGATGCCGCAAGTCCCCATACATATATGATTGACTCAACCTCTGAAAGTGGCATCTGCCACAAATTGGAGTTCAGCACCTCATATCCAGGAATAAACACTCTGTTCAAATATACATGTACAGGCATCCAGTGATTACCGTGAACCCGTCCCATAAGATTATCTCCTCTAGGGCTTCTACGTACTCCAGGGAAAGCCGCTGCAACATATGAGGCTATGTCATATCCTCCTTTTGCATATGGCCTGAGTGCAGTCTCATTCCTGTAGTTTTCCTTTCTTATAGGGATGTTGGGATATGGTGAAGGGGAGTTCCTTGGAGTGATGAGGGTTGAAGTTACCACTACAGGATCCAGCTGGAATGCCATCTGGTGCGTACCGTCATCATTGCCGTAATAAATGTCCTCCACCAGACGTCCGTACTCCGGAGAATATACAATCTTCTCTCCTTTCACAGGATACTCATACATTGGGGCAAACCAGTCATCCTGCAGGATAGGCGCATGCATGGTACCCTTTCCGTTCCTGTTATTTGCACTTACAATAAAACGGGTGTTTTCAGGGAAATCTACATTCTCCAGTACAAAATGGCCGGTATTTATCTCGCCCATTGCAGAAAAGTTTATAGTAGGGGCAAGGAATGATACTGTAGACCTCTTTACAGTATTTCCCAACATACCTATAACCTTACCGGCAATTGTCTGTGTGTACTCCCTTCCAAATGCAGGAGTTTCGTTTCTGTTCTGGAGAATCTTTGACATATCATAATATCTCCATCCCTGTGTCTGCATGAGCATGTCTGCCATAGCCATCCTGCGGCTGTAAGGGATCTGCGGGTTAAAGTAGTCCTCAAGATTCTCTATATAACCGTTAAGCTCGCTCTTGAGGAGCATATATGACTTTATGTTTGTCTTCTCTTCATTATCCACGCTCCCCATATCGGTTACCGCTACAGAGAAACTTCCGTTGCCCTGAAGCATCTCTTTTGGAACAGATACTGTAAGGTTGACCTTCTCTCTCTTGCCGTATGACTCCTTGCCCAAAGCCACCTGAAGTTTCTCCGCCCCTGCAGGAAGAACTGCAAAAGGTCTCTGCGCATATACGTTGCCTTCAGCATCCGTAACCGAAATTGTATGGATACCCTCATTCAGCTGTTCCAAAGGCATCACAAGATTCTCCACTTCCCTACTGAGGGATTTAGTATAATATGCCTCAGAACCGTTTGCAAAGATTACAGAAAGTCCTGCGGCCTGGAGATCAGGTGTAGATTCAACAACAAAACGGATCTTGTCTGCCTCCATAAAGCCATACACTACAACGCCACTTGCAACAGGATCCTGAAGCTGCACTTTTGCATGATATCCGCCCTTGTCCTTTACTGTAGCCATAAGTTTCCCTTGTGGAAGTTCAGGAACAACCACCTTGGCAAAGCCCAGGGAATCTGTGCGGTATGAGGCTATTGATGACCCGTCGGGAGCAAGAATCTCTCCATACACCTCTGCACCTCGTCCTTCACCATTTATACCTTTCACATAGATATGTGCCTTTTTGCCGGCTATATAGTTGCCGCTCTCAGGAAGGAACTGTACATCATATACAGGGCCATTCCCTTTGGTTTCTGTTGTAGCGTATGGATATTCAACGCCAATACGTGTATACTCTTCATCCCTTTTTATCCCCTTGTCCTGCATAGCCTTCACATGCTTGTCCTTCATAGGATTCACAAGCGACAGCTCCTTGTAGAACATATATTCAGCAGGGGAATTGAGCATCCAGTAGGTGTATCCGCGCAGGATACCCTTGCCGGTAGAGTTCATCTCCGGTACTACAATATGGCCGCTGAATGAGTTGCCGGTGCGACGCAGCTTCTGCCTTACAATAACCTCCGGAGCTGATACAAACGATTTTGTCCAGCTGGTGAAATCTGTATACAGCTGGTCACTGATGAGTTCCACGTATATATAGTTGGATTCCGGAAACTCGCTGTTGTATGATGCATTCTCCACATAACCGCTTATCCAGATGGTATCGGTTGCAAAGTATGTATCCTTGTCTGTATGAAGATACACCTTCTCCGGTGAGAGAAGCTTGGTGTAATTGCTGAAGGCTTCAGCATGTTTCTGCTGTCCGTATGCAGAAACGGCAGATATTATAAGGGCAACTGCAAGTGCTCCTATAAAATCTTGGATTTTCTGATTCATTGTTCCCATATCTTTGGCTTTTTCACAAAGTTAACCCCGGAAAGGTTTTACATGCAAATTTTCACACACCGATAACTCGCTGATAATCATAGGGTGTTAAACTTTTTTCCTCATCTGTGGAGAGTGTAGGTTTAACACTGCCCAAAATATAGGATAAATATATAAAAAAAGGTGCGGCTAACCTACTAGCCACACCATTACGTGATTGTCAAAAACTTCATATTCAAGTTCAAATTCCTCTTCCGTACCGTCCTTGTTTATGAACGTTGCCTCTATGTCTCCCTCCTCCTTGGGATTGAACTTGTCCACCTCCATCTGTTTGGCAAAGTCCACCCCGTGCTGGCTCATACGTTTGTAGATTGCCTCTTTTGCACACCAGTAGATTGCAAGCTGGAGGTTGCGGTTCTTGTCCTGCAAATCATCAATCTCATCCTCCGAGAGGGCCTTCTTCTCCACTACGGAGAAATCCCTCTCTATGCTCTCAATGTCAATTCCAACCTCCTCTGTAGGATGTGTGATGATGGCAACAAACCTGTTTGTATGGGTAATGCTTATGTGGGTAAAGTCATTCTGGATGAACGGTGCGCCGTTATCGTGATGACCCAGATACACCTTATCCTCAAAGATGGTATTGAGCAACGCTCTCACAGCAAGTTTCTCGCGTCTTCTCTGTACGCTTTTGGTGTAATACAGTTCTTCCAGTTCCTCATTGGGAATAGAAATGATTTTCAGCAGTTCTTCTTCGCTTTCCGTGACTTCCCAAACGGATATCTCTGCTCCGTTCTTAAGTTCTTTTCTTAAATACAGACCCATATTATATTTTTCTTATTTTCTATTCAGTTCTTCAAGTTCCTCAAAGTCGCTCTCATCCACAATCTCCCCCACAATCTCCTCAAGGATATCCTCAAGCGTTACAATTCCGTCTGTTCCGCCATATTCATCCACCACCACTGCCAGATGCATCTTCTTGTTGCGGAACTCCTCAAGAAGATCATTTATCTTTTTGCTCTCGGGAACATAATATGCATCCCTGATATGGTCCTTCCAGTTGAAGTCATCTGCCATTCCGGCTATGTAAGGGAGCATGTCCTTAATGTAAAGGAAACCTTTGATATCATCCAGATCTTCCTGGTATACAGGGAGACGGGAAAAACCGCACTCACGGGCAATCTTCACAACCTCCTCATTGGTTGAATCAATGTCTATAGCCACAACATCCACGCGCGGCTTCATAATCTTCTCAACACTGATTGTAGGCAACTTAACTATGCTCTTGAGCATCTTCTTCTCCGGACTGGCCGTTTCGGTGGCAATGTCTACCGCCTCCGAAAGTTCCTCAAGGGTAACATCGCCCTTGCCCCCCATATTCTCCGACAACCTTGATGTGAATTTTGACATCATTTTGTTGAACGGCCTTGTTACAGGGTAAAGCGTAGAGAGCGGGAATGCCATAGTCTTGGCAAACTGCACAGGGCAATTGGTTGCAATGATCTTTGGAAGCACCTCTCCAAAAATAAGGAGGAAGAATGTTACAAGTATTGTATTTACCAGGAACTCCACTACAGGATAGCTTGAAAAATCAAACAGCTTGCCCAGCAACATAGTGGACAGAAGTACTATGAGGATGTTTACAATATTGTTTGCCTGAAGGATTGTACCCAAAAGATAATCCGGGTTGGAAAGGAGCCACAACACCCTTTCACCCTTGGAATCACCCTCCTGTTTAAGCGCATCCCTCTGCCCTGGTGTAAGTGAAAAGAATGCCGCTTCACTTCCAGATATAAGGGCTGAACAGATAATCAGGCCTAGTATTGAAAAAGAGAGAACCAGAAGTTCTACTGTAATGCTACTGGGAGGTTCCAAATTTTTAAATGTATTGGTTTCGGGTGCAAAGATAATTATTTTTCTTTAACGGAATATTTTTCAAGCAAAAAGAGTGGATGATATTGCATCTTTGCCTCCCGCAATCCCAAATCTCCGGCATCATCTTCCCTGTTTATATATTTTACAGAAAGCAGCTCCCCCTCCTCTACAATGGAATTACGGAGGAATTCATTGGCAATTGCCGGATAGGCTCCCACAATATCACCGTACGCTTTTTCAATATGCACCAGAAGAGTGTCGGAATTTGTCTTTTCGGCAATGGTAAATGCCACAACCTCGCCGTTGAGCCTCAACAGACCGCCCATTAGCCCCAACTGCTCAAAATTATGCAGGGCATTCTTTACCGAACACGACTCGCTTGCCATTGAGGGGTCTTTTCCGCACCCGTATTTGGCACACCAGCTTATGCTCATTGCGGCACACTCCTTAAGGTTGTCCTTTCCAAGAGGTTCATAGCTCCACCCCTCCTGCCTTTTGAAACGTGAAACAAAGTTTCTCTTGCTTTGGAACTTCTTTCCCCTGAGGAATGTCAGGTCCTCTGCAGAGTAGATATAATCAAAGTAATCCCTGTTGGGTTCAAAAGTGAACCTGTCGGGAAAAAGATTTTCAAGGATCTCCTTGTGGCCATTCTGCACAGATGCCATAAGGAAAGGATGTCCATTCTGGCGGGCATCCTCCATACAGGATTCCAGCACCCCTTTCAGTTCCTCAGCAGTTCCTCTTCCCTGCGGAAAAAGATACATTGGCGCAGGGGCTCCATTAGGGAAGAACCGCACAACAAGGTAATCTCCCACCCTGCACACCCGTGAGCGCATGATATCACGCCAGATGTAGAGCACTGTAAAATTGAATTCAGTTGCCCGGTTATCCGAGTAACCGAGCAACTGGCGTATCCACTCCTTATCCTGTAAAGTTATCTCCTTGAATTCCATAATCTACAGTTCAAGCCACTCTTTCAGTGTTGCAATTGCCTCCTGCTTCATAGGCTCAGGCAAAGTGGAGATTCTTGCTCTGTGGCTGCCATTCGGCTCAATGTAAAGTTTCATTGTCTGGCGGCCCTTGCCTTTCTTCTTAAGCTCCTCATTCTTCACTGGGGCAACAGGCATAACTGCACTCCAAGGATCAAACTGACCATAGATGAACATCATCTTTGAGTCTGTCTTGGCAAGGAACTTCTTTATTTTTTTGTAAAGATACTTGTCAAACTTGAATGTCTGGCTCTGCGGAACAAACAACTTGTTCAAGTAGCCCTCCGCATCCTTGATTGTAAGGAGCCCTTTGAAAGGTTTTGTGTCATAGCCGTAATATCCAAGCTCTTTTGCCGCCTGTACAAAGAACGGTGCCGAGTCTCCACCCTCTGCAAAATAATCCGGGCCGCTGGTACGCACAAGGTAGTTGAACATCTGCTCGTCTGTTGCGGTCTTTGGATCAGGTACGGTAGAGGTCTTCATTCCCCACTGCCAGAAAGCAAACGGGAACTCCAGAACACAGTAATCATAAACGGCATCCATGCTTATCTTGTAAGTGTAGTTCTTTTCTGCAGAGAGTTTCTCAAACATAGGCCTGATTGTCTCCCTTCTCTTGAGGAACTCAACCTGGAAAGCCTTGAGTATCTCCCTGTCCTCCGGTGTGCCGGCATATTCTGCAAGGAAAGGCTCATGACGTCCGTCCTCAACGCCCTTGCAAAGCGGGCCTACATATGGTACAGATACATCCAAATCCTCGGGGTAGTATGCAGTATAGAACATTGTAGTCTGGCCGCCCTTGCTTATACCGGTGGCAATCCATTTGCCTGTAAACACCTTTCTGAGGGTTTGGTTCACATTGTGAAGGTCTGCAGCCTCGTTCTTGGCTGTCATATAATCCCAGTTCAAAGTTTCAGGGGTGATTGTTGTATCATCCTGCATAAAAGGTACAGACTCAAGGAAATACCTGTGCTCTACAAGAACCATATTGGTATTGAACAGTTTTGAAACCTCCTCCCTGTATCTTGGGTTGAGGCCATATGCTCCACCGTAACCCTCTGTAATGATTACTGTAGGGGCATTGTAGTCTGCTACCGCAACAACAACACGCTGTTTGAAGGTACCCTTGGCAGGATTGCTGTGGTCTATAGGCTGCTCAAAGAACATCACATATTTCTCCTTGAAAGGATTCTCCATTCTTTGCGAAACCTCAAGTTTCTTTATTCCACTGATATTGCCGAACTGTGCAAGTTTTTCCGGCAACTGTGCAAATGCTGGAATTACGGCAAAAAGCAATACCGCAATTGCCAATGATCTGAAAATTCTGTTTTTCATATTTGTACTGTTTTTTATTTTTCTCAAACTTCCCGACAGCAGCCTTTGTGGCTACGACAGGCAGACTGGAAACAAAAATACAATTTTCTCCCAAAATTCCCTTTAACTGACAAGAAAATCTCTCCGCTACCCCAGCTCTGCTGTTGCCAGGTGAGGTTATTTGCAGTATTGGGCATCTGGGAGCGGGGGTACCGTGGACAACGAATTGCAGGAACCCCCTCAGCACCCGGATACCTACCGAAACATCCCGGACATATCGCAGATATATTCTGGAATCCTCATACATAATGATTCTGCCTCTGCACAAATACACGCAACCACGCATAGCTTGTATATCTGCACTGTACACTTGCACTACACACCTGTACTGTATATTTGCAGTATAGACCTACATTATATATCCCTACTGTATATCTGCATTTTACACCACTGTTTTGTAAATTATATTTACACATTTTGCAGTTATGTAAAATATTTTTACATTTGCAACAATATTAACTCTTTCAGGAAGTTATACAGTTGTTTCAGATATTTACAAAACCTTTTTCAACCGGCATAAAAACACATATATTATGGATAAAATTGAAGGTACAATACTCATTTCAGATACCAACAAGGGACTCCTGACCGCCCTTATCCTGCTTCTACAGAAACATTTCAGCCAGGTAATGACCGAGTCCGGCATTGATAAAGTTATGGAGATTGCCGGGAGCGGCAGCGCTGATGTGATAATCATTGACGCTGGTGCAAACAGCGGAGCGGAGAGGATGAGATACGTGGAGCTCGTAAAAAGGATTACAGGCAACAGCAGTAATGTGCAGGTGGTAGCCCTCACAAATTTTGGGCAAAGTCAGTTTGCCCTTGAGCTTGCGGAGGCAGGGGCTTTTGATTTTGTACCCAAACCTTGGAATAACGAGAAGCTGCTTGTAACATTGAGAAATGCATGCAGGACCAGACAGTTGCTCAATGCCGCTGTAGAGAAGGCGGCACAGGATAACCTGTCGGGAAGAAAAGAGTCTGATTCCTGCGGAGGCGGCTGTGAAAAACCGGTCACTCTGGAGCAAATGGAGAAAAAAATGATGAAGGGTGCCATAAAGCGCAACAGGGGAAATATCTCCCTGGCAGCCCAGGAGCTGGGGATTACAAGACAAACTCTCTATAACAAGGGGAAGAAATACAAGCTATTTGAGTAAAAATGTTAACTTTGCAAGTTATTATACACCAAACGGAAATAGAACGTAAAAATATAAACTGAAAATGAAGAATTTTGTAGAAGAGCTTACCTGGAGGGGAATGATCCACACAATGATGCCAGGTACTGAGGAGCAGCTTATGAAAGAGTGCACAGCTGCATATGTAGGAATTGACCCTACTGCAGATTCATTGCACATCGGACACCTTGTGAGCATCATGATGCTCAAACATTTCCAGAATTGCGGACACAAACCATATGCACTGATTGGCGGTGCTACCGGAATGATTGGAGACCCTTCAATGAAGAGCGCAGAGAGAAACCTTTTGGATGAGGCTACCCTTAACCACAATATTGCAGCAATCAAGAAACAGCTTTCAATTTTCCTTGATTTTGATTCAGACAAGGAGAACGCAGCTGTACTTGTAAACAACTACGACTGGATGAAGGACTTCTCGTTCCTTTCATTCATCAGGGACATTGGAAAGCACATCACCGTAAACTACATGATGAGCAAGGATTCTGTAAAGAAACGTCTTTCAGGCGAGGCCAGAGAGGGTATGTCATTTACCGAGTTCTCTTACCAGCTTGTACAGGGATACGATTTCCTATACCTTAACGAGCATATGAACTGCAAGCTCCAGATGGGCGGAAGCGACCAGTGGGGAAATATCACCACAGGTACAGAGCTTATCCGCAGAAAGACCGGCAACGAGGCATTTGCCCTTACCTGCCCTCTTATCACCAAAGCTGATGGCGGAAAGTTTGGAAAAACCGAGAAAGGAAACATCTGGTTGGATCCTAACTACACTTCTCCATATACTTTCTACCAGTTCTGGATGAACGTTGGAGACGAGGATGCAGAGAAATACATCAAGATCTTTACAATGTTGGACAAGGAGACCATTGAGAAGGCCATTGCAGAGCACAAGGAGGCACCTCACATGAGAACCCTTCAGAAACTTCTTGCAAAGGAGATTACAATCATGGTGCACGGCGAGGAGGAGTTCAACAAGGCTGTAGAGGCTTCAAACATGCTGTTCGGCAACTCTACCCAGGAGGCTTTGAAAAAATTGGACGAGCAGACATTCCTTTCGGTGTTTGACGGTGTTCCACAGTTTGAGGTTTCAAAAGAGAAGCTTGGCAGCAATATCATTGACATGTTGGCTGTAGAATCAAGCATCTTCCCATCAAAGGGTGAGTGCCGCAAGATGATCCAGGCAAATGGTTTGAGCATAAACAAGGAGAAATTTACTGCTGTAGACGGTGCCCTTACAGAGGAGAACCTTATCAACGGCAAATACATCCTTGTACAGAAAGGAAAGAAGAACTATTTCATTCTAAAATTCAACTGATAAAAACTACATACAATGGAAGGAGAGAGCACAAGACAGCAGAAAATAGGAAAACAGCTGCAGAAAGACCTTGCTGAGATTATCAGAAGCAAAGGTATGGCTGTTTTTGGAGGAGCAATGGTAACAGTAAGCGAGGTGAGGGTTAGTCCTGATCTTTCCTTTGCCAAGGTGTTTGTAAGCATATTCCCGTCTGCAAAAGGAGACCAGGCAATGGAACTTCTGCAGAACTCTGTAAAACAGATAAGGGGAGAGTTGGGCAGACTTGTGGGCAAACAGTTCAGGATTGTTCCCGAGATTGCCTTCTACCGCGACAACACCCTCGACTATGTAGAGCACATAGATGATCTTCTGAAAAAATAACGGATGAGGACAAGGATCCATATAGCCCTCAGATACCTGTTTGCCAAGAAGAAACACAATGTAATAAACATTATTTCCGGTATAAGCGCAGCAGGCATTGCCATAGGAAGTATGGCCCTTGTCATTATTCTTTCTGTATACAACGGCTTTGATAACTCCATAAGAGAAATCTATGAGAGTTACAAAGCCGATTTTGTTATAACCCCAAAAAGCGGAAAGACCCTTATCCTCACACCTGAACAACTCAGCAGGCAGGCATGGCCTACCCAGGTACAGTCTGCTCATCCAGTTATAGAGGAGAACGTATTCATCAAATACGGTGCAAAGGAGACAATAGCACGCATGAAAGGGGCAGACTCCGCCTACTTTGAGGCCAATCCTTTAGGGAGCAACCTTATAGAAGGCTCTTCCAGACTCCATCTGAATGAGATTGGTTTTGCCCTGCTTGGAGAAGTACTGGCATACAACCTTGGGGCCAGAACCAGATTCTCCACCCCAATAGAACTCTATTTCCCAAAAACCTCAGGAAACGTCTCAATCACAAACCCGCTGGAATCAGTCAACTACTGCAAAGTATTCCATGGAGGAACCCTGCAAGGCCAGAGTTCAGACGAAAGTTCTTTAATATATGTTTCCCGACAGATTGCCATGGAACTTACAGGCAAAGCTGATAATGAATGCTCATCGGTAGAGGTATTCCTCAATAAGGGAATTACTGGAGCCGACGACGTAAAGGGAGAAATTGAATCACTATTTCCTGATTGCACCGTAAAGGACAAACTGGAGCAGAACGCAACGCTTTACAGGATGATGAATGCAGAGAGGGGGGCAATCTACCTTATTCTCTTCTTCATCACAGCCATAATATCCATAAACATCTTCAGCTGCCTGAGCATGATGATTGCAGAAAAGAGGGAGGATATTGAAACATTTCTTGGGTTGGGAGCTACAAAAGAGTTTGTAAAGGAGATTTTTTTACTGCACGGAACACTAATTTCACTTCTTGGATGCATTGCAGGAACCGTTATTGGAACTGCACTGGCTCTTACTCAGCAGATATTTGGATTTATCACTATACCAGGTAATTATGTATTATCGGCATTCCCGGTTGAGATCCGCGCAACAGATATCCTGCTTACATTTGTAGGGGTTAGCCTCATAGGGTTCCTTGTTTCCTGGATACCTTGCAAAAAAATTTTTAAAAATTGATGCAACGTTTTTTACCCTAAATGCATCTATTAAGTGTAGGTTTAGGTTTTAGTCCAAAAAGGGGCTCCCGTAGTAGTAGCGGGGCCCCTTTTTTCATTCCGGCAACCGTTTGCCTTCTATTTCCTGAAAATTCCAAAGAAAGCAGATCCGCTTCCGCTCATTGAAGCATAAACCGCCCCCTGTGCATAAAGCTCATCCTTATAGGCTGCAAGCTGGGGAATCTTTGCAAATACAGTCCTTTCAAAATCATTTACAAGGGAATCTTTCCAGCACTCCACAGGCTGCGCAAGAATCTCCATAACACTCCTCGGATCCACTTCCCAGCCCATTTCTTCCCATCTGCTGCGCGGAACTATTCCGCCATAGGCAGCTGCTGTGGAAACAAAATATGGAGGATACACCAGCCTTATCTCATACCCTTCCAGAGCCGGAACCTCAACAGGTTCCAACACCTCTCCCCTTCCTGTGCCAAGCATCGGGCGGTTGTATATGAAAAATGCACAGTCACTACCAAGGGAGGCTGCATACTCCGCCAATTTGTTATCGGGAAGATTGAGGGAAAACATCTCATTAAGACCACGGAGGGTGAAGGCCGCATCTGCAGATCCTCCCCCCAAGCCGGCCCCTACAGGGATTTTCTTGAAAAGATGGATATCTACCGGAGGGATGTCAAAATCCTCCTTCAGAGCCTTGTAGGCTTTTACACAAAGGTTATCCATAGGATCACCGGGATACTCTATACCGTACTGGTGCATTGAGAGGTCACTACTCTCCACAATCTCCAGCACATCCTTGGCGTCTACAGGATAAAAGAGGGTTTCAAGGTTATGAAACCCATCCTCCCTCTTTGTTAAAACACTTAAACCTAAATTTATTTTTGCATTCGGATATAGAATCATATCAACCGCATTTTGAATAACCGCAATTCATACAAACAAGGCAACCCTCCTGGTAAACCAGATTGTTTGAATTGCATTTAGAACATTTCTTTCCGGTATCATCCTTTGTACCATCCGGGATATAGCGTTTCAAGCTGCGCTCCACGCCGTTCTTCCAGGTATTGATGGCCTCGCTGTCCAATGAAAGGCCATTGATGAGGTTAAGCACATCCACAATCTGCATACCGTGGCGCAATACTCCAGAAATAAGTTTTGCGTAGTTCCAGTACTCCTTGTTGAACATGTGCGAGATACCTCCCACAATATTTGTATATCCGTATTTGTCTACAAAATGGAAATCGTAGCGGGTAACACCTGTCTTAACATCCTTCTCCTTAACAATAAAGCCGGTCTCAACAGATTTAGGGATATTGCGGCTGTCCTCGTCTACAAGACCTGTAAAGATCTCATAAGGTGCACCGTTCAACTTGCCCACAAGTGCAATCCATTTCTCCTTGCCGTTGTTGAAGCGGATAACGTCTGCCTCAAGAGATTTTGGTCTCTCCTTAGGCTTGATTGCAACGCTCTCCTTCTTCTCCTCCTTTGCAGAGACAAGCACACCTGCCCTTGAACCGTCCCTGTAAACGGTAACGCCTTTACATCCAACCTCCCATGCGGTCTTGTACACATTTGCAACAAGTTCCTCGGTAACAGAATTAGGCAAGTTCACTGTAACGCTGATAGAGTGGTCAACCCATTTCTGGATGCTACCCTGCATCTTCACTTTGGCAACCCAATCAATATCTGCAGAGGTAGCCCTATGGTATGGAGATTTCTCAACCAAAGCCTCAACCTCCTTCACACTCATCTTCTTCACATCCTCAGCAGCAATGCCGTTCACCTCACACCATGTAAGGAATTTGTGGTGGAATACATAATACTCCTCCCAGCAGTCTCCCACATCATCCTTGAATGTAATCACAACATTCTTGTCGTTAGGATTCACCTTCCTTCTTCTTATGTAGAATGGAAGGAATACTGGTTCTATTCCCGACGTGGTCTGGGTCATCAGTGATGTTGTGCCGGTAGGGGCAATTGTAAGGAGAGAGATATTTCTTCTTCCCACTTTCGACATCTGCTCATAAAGGGCAGCATCTGCAGTACGGATTCTGTCAATCATAGGGTTGTTCTCCTCCCTCTTTGTATCATAGATTGGGAAAGCACCCCTCTCTGAAGCCATGTTTACAGATGACCTGTAAGCCTCCACAGCGAGGGTTTTCTGTACCTCCACAGCAAACTCAATTGCCTTGTCCGAGCCATATCTCATACCAAGGGCCGCCAACATATCGCCCTCAGCTGTGATACCCAAACCGGTACGCCTTCCACCAAGTGATTTTCTCTTTATCTTCTCCCAAAGCTCACGCTCTGTCCTTTTTACATCCTCAGTCTCGGGATCTGCATCAATCTTTGCAAGGATTGCCTCAATTTTCTCCATCTCAAGATCAATAAGGTCATCCATAAGCCTCATTGCCTTGCCGGAGTGCTCCTTAAAGAGTTCTGTATTGAATCTCGCCTCTGGGGTAAACGGATTCTCCACATATGAATAAAGGTTAAGGGCAATCAGACGGCAAGAATCGTAAGGACATAGAGGAATCTCACCGCAAGGGTTGGTGCTCACTGTCCTGTATCCGAGGTCTGCATAGCAGTCTGCAACCGACTCCCTCAATACTGTATCCCAGAACAGCACTCCAGGCTCTGCAGATTTCCATGCATTGTGTACAATCTTCTTCCAGATATTCTGGGCATTCACCATCTTTGAGACCTTTGGTTCTGCCGCATCAATTGGGTACTTCTGCTCATACTGCTCACCTGAAAGGGCAGCTTTCATAAAGTCATCATCTATCTTCACAGATACGTTTGCACCTGTAACCTTACCCTGCTCCATCTTGGCATCAATGAACTTCTCACTGTCGGGATGCTTGATGGAAATTGAAAGCATAAGGGCTCCTCTGCGGCCGTCCTGCGCCACCTCGCGGGTAGAGTTTGAGTACCTCTCCATAAACGGCACAACACCTGTTGAGGTAAGGGCGCTGTTGAGTACTGCACTTCCCTGAGGACGGATATGTGAAAGGTCATGCCCCACTCCACCACGACGTTTCATCAACTGCACCTGCTCCTCATCTATCTTCATGATTCCGCCATATGAATCTGCAGGTTTGTCATGCCCAACTACAAAGCAGTTTGACAATGAAGCAATCTGGTATGAGTTACCTATGCCTGTCATAGGACCACCCTGAGGAATGATGTACTTGAAATCTCTCAAAAGCTCATATATCTCATCCTCACTCATAGGATTTGGATATTTGTTCTCAATTCTCGCAAACTCCTTTGCAAGTCTGCGGTGCATGTCTTCCGGTGATTTCTCGTACAAGTTGCCATAGGAATCCTTCATGGCGTACTTGTTGATCCATACAGAAGCAGCCAGTTCGTCTCCTTTGAAAAACTTTACGCTCTCCTGCAAGGCCTCGTTGTAGGAATAGGTGGTACTCATTGATTATCTGGTATTTAATATTATTTTATCTTATGATGTGCAATAAAAAAGCAGTCAATTATCCAATGTAATTGACTGCAAGTTATATTATTTTATCTCTACTGAGGGCAGGTGTAGCTATTACTTTTCAACAAAAGAATCAACACCCCCGCTACAGCGCTTAGCAACAGTGTTTACTGCAGTTGGCGCACTCGGAAAATTCTCCTCTAAGACGGCTCTCCAACAAAGAGTGTAATCTCTCCCTCAAGCTCTCATTGGCAACCTTCTCAAGTACCGCATAGGCAAAAGCCTGCTGCTGCAACAGCTTGGCCTCATCCTTGGCAATACCACGTGAACGCATATAGAAGAGTTCATCCTCATTCAGACTCCCGACAGTTGCTCCGTGAGAACATTTCACATCATCTGCATAAATCTCAAGATGCGGCTGGGTATAGGCCTTTGCTGTCCTTGATGCAAGAAGATTGTTGTTGGCCTGGTATGCCTCGGTTTTCTGGGCATCCTTTGCAACATAAATTTTTCCGCTGAATGATGTTCTCGATTCCCCGTCGAGAATACCTTTGAACAGCTGAGAACTGTGACACTCCGGCACATTGTGGAAGATGTTCACCCTGGTGGAAACCTTCTGCTGTCCGTCTGCAAGGTAAAGGCCGTTCACATTGCACTCGCCCCCCTTGCCGTTGAGGTTAACCTCAATCTCATTTGAGATCTCGCCACCATGAAGGGTAACCACATTGAGGTTGAACACCGCACCCTCCTCCATCTGCACCTTGAAAGAAGTACTATGCTTGGATTTGTTGTGCTCATTCTGCATCACCACCATATCCAGGATTGCCCCTTTTCCAAGCTCCACATTCACACACTCATGGGTTGTAAAATCCTCCATTGAAAGGGTATGCGAGCAAAGCAAAACCTTTGCCTGCGCCCTCTCTGCCAATCTGTAATCTGTTGAATATGAAAGATCTTCCTGTGCCTGACGGCTCCTTACGGCAATCACCTGCAGCATCTGGGGAAGAATCTCCCCCTTGCCAAGGTTCAAGCCCATCTTCTCCCCCTTGCCGTCAACCACAAACACCTGCTCGGTATCCTTCAGAGGCACACGGCATCTGAACTCCTCCTGCTGGGGATCGTTGGGAATATAAATGTAATTGTTCTCCATATTTCTCTTCCCGATAAATTATTCTCCCTTAATCAGCCAGTCGTAGCCCCTTGTCTCCACCTCAAGGGCAAGCTCCTTGCCTGAAGTCTTGATAATCTTACCTTTATACAATACGTGTACAATATCCGGAACGATGTAGTCCAACAGTCTCTGGTAGTGGGTGATTACAATTGTAGCATTATCAGGTCTCTTGAGTTTGTTCACGCCTGTAGCCACAATGCGAAGAGCATCCACGTCAAGGCCGCTGTCTGTCTCATCAAGGATAGCAAGTTTAGGATCCAGCATAGCCATCTGGAAAATCTCGTTCCTCTTCTTCTCACCACCCGAGAAACCAACGTTCACACCTCTTGAAGAGAAAGCGGGATCCATCTCTACAATTGCAAGTTTCTCTCTCATAAGCTTAAGGTACTCGGCAGCAGTAAGTGGTGCAAGCCCTTTCTGTTTGCGGTGCTCGTTAACCGCTGTTTTCATAAAGTTCACATTGGTAACTCCCGGTATCTCAATAGGATACTGAAAACCAAGGAAAAGACCGGCCCAAGAGCGCTCCTCAGGCGACATTGCCAAAAGGTCATGTCCCATAAACTTTACGGTTCCCTCTGTAACCTCATAATGCTCCTTGCCTGCAAGAACTGCAGAAAGGGTACTCTTTCCTGAGCCGTTAGGGCCCATAATTGCATGAACTTCACCAGGCTTGACAACAAGGTCTATACCTTTAAGAATCTCCTTGCCATTAATGTTGGCATGCAAATTTTTTATTTCAATCAAATTCTCCATAATCTGTACTATTAAACTACTGCGCCTTGTACTGCTTTCTCCACATTGCAAACCCAAAGAATGCAAGGATAAGATAACCGGCACTCACCAACGGCATGAACACAAGTCCTGCCTTAACATATAGGATTATATTTGTAACGTTCACAACCAGCCACGCTCCCCAGCAATCCAGTTTCTTCTGTGCAGAAAGGTACTGCGCCAAAAGGATGAAAGATGTAACAAAAGCATCCAGGTACGGAGCCCTTGCCATTGGGAACACATTTGGCCACCATACGTTCAGCTGGCTGAGCAAAAATCCCCATGCCACAGTAAACGCAGCCACAATTGCAAGCAGCACCAACCTCTCCTTGTTTGTTAGGATTGTTATCTTCAACTGGTTCTTGCGGTCCCTCTCATTTTGGGCAGGATGGGTCCATCTGTAATGCCCAAAGAAGTTTATTACAAATGAGATGGGCTGCACCAGCATGCTTGAAAACAGATGCTTCTGCAGAAACATGAAGAAAAGGAGTATATTGTAAAGATACCCAACCCAAAAGTTGAGCACCCTTCCCCTGGTTGCAAGGAACACGCAACTCAAACCCGCTGTAACAGCAAGCAGTTCAAGCAGGCTCACCCCTTGTCCCCCCATTGTGAAAAGTACGTTTTCTATACTGAACATATTGTGTAGATTTTGGTTTTCTTTTACTGTTCTTGCAGCTGTTAGCCCACGCTTCCCTCAAGCGATACCTGAAGAAGTTTCTGTGCCTCAACCGCAAACTCCATAGGAAGCTGGTTTATAACCTCCTTGGCATATCCGTTAACTATAAGCCCCACGGCATCCTCTGCCTTTATACCCCTCTGCTGGCAATAGAACAACTGGTCCTCACCAATCTTTGAGGTAGTAGCCTCATGCTCCACCACCGCTGTAGGGTTCTCGCTCTCCACATAAGGGAAAGTATGCGCACCGCACTTGTCTCCAAGAAGAAGGCTGTCGCACTGCGAGTGGTTACGGGCATTCTCAGCACCCGGAAGGATCTTCACCAAGCCCCTGTAGCTGTTCTGGCTCTTTCCTGCAGAAATACCCTTGCTCACAATGCGGCTGCTGGTATTCTTTCCAATATGGATCATCTTGGTACCGGTATCTGCCTGCTGGTAATTGTTGGTAACCGCAACAGAATAGAACTCGCTGATTGAGTTGTCTCCCTTAAGTATGGTACTCGGATATTTCCATGTAATGGCAGAACCGGTCTCAACCTGTGCCCAGAAAAGCTTGCTGTTTGCACCTTTGCAGATACCACGCTTGGTAACAAAGTTATAGATACCGCCCTTGCCCTCCTTGTCTCCCGGATACCAGTTCTGAACTGTAGAATACTTCACCTCTGCATCCTGCATCACCACAATCTCCACAACAGCAGCATGCAGCTGGTTCTCATCACGCTGCGGAGCGGTACATCCCTCAAGGTAGCTCACATAAGATCCCTCATCAGCAACAATAAGGGTACGCTCAAACTGGCCGGTTCCCTTTGCATTGATACGGAAATAGCTGCTCAGCTCCATAGGGCAGCGGGTATTCTTTGGAATATAGCAGAACGAACCGTCGCTGAACACCGCAGAGTTGAGTGCAGAGAAATAGTTGTCTCCAACCGGCACAACCGAAGCAAGATATTTCTTCACCAAATCTGGGTAATCCCTTACAGCCTCTGAGAACGAGCAGAAAATCACCCCTTTCTCGGCCAAGGTCTCCCTGAATGTAGTCTTTACAGATACCGAATCAAACACCGCATCAACGGCCATTCCCGCAAGGACATTCCTCTCGTGAAGCGGAATACCCAACTTCTCAAAAGTCTCTGCAAGTTCAGGATCTATCTCAGTAACCTCCTTCTTTGGCTGGGGTGCAGCATAATAGATGATATCCTGATAATCAATCTCAGGAATATCAAGATGTGCCCATTTGGGCATCTCCATCTTCTGCCACCTCTCAAACGCCTTGAGGCGGAACTCCAACAGCCACTCAGGCTCACCCTTCTTGGAAGAGATAAGTCTGATAATATCCTCATTCAATCCCTTGGGAATGAACTCCTGGGAAATATTTGACTCAAAGCCGTACTGATATTCAGCATTGGCTATATTTTCAATAATTTCGTTATTTTTACTCATCGCAGCGCAAAGTTAAACCATTTTGGAGTATTTTTGTAAAAAATACATCCTTATGAACACAGAATCACTAGAAAAAGGTACTCAAGAGAACAATAATGCTCCAAAAAGGACACAAATCAGCGAAATTGGCAAAGTTGCACTCCTGAAAAGACTTTTTGAAGGTACTCCATACAGCAACTCCACATCACAGAAATTCTCCGGCCGTATTCCCGACAAAGCCGGACGCACCAAAGATGTGAACAATTTCCTTACAGTACAAAAGACTATGCTTGAGGGAATTGACTTCGACCTCACCTATACACCGCTCAAACACCTGGGCTACAAGGCTTCCCTACTTGCACTGGGCGGCATATACGCAAAATGCCACACCCCTGTGGGATTGTCATTCTCATTGGGCCTTTCGGCAAGATTCTGCGTAGAAGATGTGGCAGAATTCTGGAGCGGCGTACTTGGCGCCTGCAAAGAGCATGGAATAGAGCAGCTGTCACTTGATCTGGGAGCCTCAATGACCGGCCTCAACATAGCCATTACGGCTTGTGGCGTGCAGAGCGCAAAAGTTGCAGCAACCGTACCTGCAGTAGACAATACCTGTCTGCTTTGCCTTACCGGAAACGTAGGTGCCGCATACATGGGTCTTCACGTACTTGAAAGGGAGAAGATTGCATTCAACCGCATTCCGGCCGAGCGCGCAGCAGAATACGTACAGCCAGATTTGAGCCGCTACAAATACATCTTGAGCCAGTACTTGAGCCCAGAGATCAACCCTAAAACCACAGAGCAGTTCAAGGAAGCTAAACTCTTCCCTGCCTGCGGCTACTTCATAACCAACGGCCTTGCCGCAGCGGTTAAGGAACTTTGTGAGGAACACAATGTTGGAGCCAAAATCTACTTGGCCAAGATTCCAATTGCCTCGCAAACCTTCTCAATGGCAGACGAGCTCAATATGGATGCCATAACCGCAGCCCTCAACGGCGGCGACGACTACAAATTCCTCTTTGCCGTACCGGTACAGGAGCACGAACGTTTCCACAAGGAATTCCCCAACGTGGACATCATAGGCCACCTCTGCAAGCCTGAAGCCGGCGCAATGCTGATAACACCCGAAGGTGCGGAGATTACTCTTAGGGCACAGGGGTATTAAACTCTGTGACACTGAAAATGAAAAAAGTGCAGGACCTGCTGCGGTTCTGCACTTTTTTATTTCAGCAATTGCCTATCGGGAACAAAACGCCCCATTTTCGTACCCACTCTACTGCTGTTGGGCACATTTTGGAGTTGGTTTGTACCAAGCTTAACATCTCACTCCCCTCTCTTCCACTTGAGAGCTTTTTCTGTCAGTCGATATCTCTGACGAGGGTGGTTTGGTTGATCAGGATACTTTCTCTTTATTGCCCCATCCTCAATTGATGGAATCAAATAATACAAACTGAATTTTTTACGGCTCCTTCTGTTACAAAAGCCCATAATTTCAACTAAAGAATACTCTTCTCCATCAGGTATATAATTTACAACATCCTCAACATATGCAGAAGAAGGTTTGTACTTGTCGGAGGCTTGAGTCTTACTTGAGTCCTGCTTGAGTCCTACTTGTCCTGCACTTGGGGCACAATTTCCCGGCTCAACCCCATAAGGAGGCCTCTTGAACGTCACAATTACAAAACCTTGCTGCATTCTCCACTCCGGTTCGGGAAGATTCTGTTTCACGCAAGCCTCAACAATACGGTTCAATCCAGTTCCCCAGTTCTCCAGGAATGTGGTCTTAAAAAGGACATCCGCCATAATGGGATTGTAAGGCATAGAAAGCCGTGAATTGCGTATTGTTTCAGGAGTAATCTGTGGAGGTAAAACGCCCGGATTCTCAATCTCAATCCTGTCATCATAAATTGCAATGCCAATGGTAAGATTATACTTCTCCAGTTGCCTGTGACATAGGGCATTCGTAAGAGCCTCCCTCAAAGCCTCAAGAGGCACCTCCAGATACTCCTCCCTATACAAGCCAACAATCTTGCCGCTCATAGACAGGTGCTTCATGAAGAACGCCATACCGGCATCCAACAAATCAAAGAAATTGCCGTCTACCCTCTGGTTGTCTATAAACTCCATCTTGTCAACACCCCTGAATCTGGCCATTCGCATCCTGAACTGGGGATACGAATAATTATTGGTTCCAAACAAGGCTGCAGCAGCATTATTGGGAACACCTTTAGGAGTAAGCAGCTGCAACTTTTCCAACAACACCTCAAAAGGCTCAGCTAAAGCAGCAGATGAAACTCTTCCCCTCTCCACGCCCAAACGTACAGAGCCGCGAATCAGCTGCTCGTTCAGATCTTTTATACCAATTCTCTCCGCTGGTTGTCTCTCCCATGCAAAAAGATCGGGATTACTGGCCTTTATCCTCTCATGAAACATCTCCCTGGGCATAATCTTGGTTGTACTCTCCACCCTATAGTAAGGACATCCGTGATAGGTATATGGAGCTTTACCCCACACATACGGTTCAAACTGCAGCACTATCAACTGGCATCCCAGACGGCCCGGCACATCAATATACTCTACCTCAACATCCAGAGCAGGCTCAAGTCCCACCAATGCATGGGCAACTTCCCGCCTTGTGCTTTCAGTCACCTCCTGCCCCAAAACCTTCAACGAATTTGGCGCAACGCCAAACACCAGCACACCGCCCTGTGTATTCAAAAACGCACAAGCCGAATGCATTCCATCTTTCAACTCCCCTGTTGTCTTCTTCAACTCAAGATTCTTATGCTCATCGCAAGCAATCAAATCACATACCTCTTTAAATGTCATAATTCTTCCCTCCTATTGTGTTAAATTCTGCCCGCAATTTGCACTTTTATTTTCATACACCTTGCCAAAAAAAGAAAAAGTTTAAGGTTGCCCCTAAACTTTTTCCTTATTTATAAATCCTTACCAATCTTTCAAATTCCATGGATAATTGCTTTCGACTTTGTCATTATACAAATCTTTGTAGGTTGAGCTTACACCCATTTTTTGGAAAATCGAATTACGCCATGTATCGTCTGATATACTCCCAACACCTGTAATAGTTGGAGGTGGACAAATAAGATAAGTTTGGCCGCCGCTATTAATCCATGCAAAATTCAGCGAGACTTTATCACTGTTAAGAACCTCCAAATAATTAATGTAACTAACCTGGCCACCGCTCATTACATTCGCATATGATATTACACTTTTGCTTCCAGAACAATTAAGGAGTTGACGATCAAGTGTAATGAGATTAGTGCCGGTTTATTTAACGGATCTACATTAGATCACTTATCTATTCACCAGCGAACCTATATCGTTCCGTCCTGGATATCAGTATACATTGGAGATTACCCTCAGCAAGTCACCAGACCAGGAGAAGATTGAAATCTCAATTGGAGGTGAGATTGAAGGCTGGAACTAGCCCAACAGTTAAAGTGCCCATTAAGACGTCGTCAAAATGGGCACTTTTTAATTCTCACAGTACTATTGTCACCCCTACAAACTCACCTCTGCATCAACCTTGTACTCAAGGTTGTGGGCTGTAAGGTAATCGAGCAGCTCGGGGTTCACATCAACCTTGAATTTGCGGGAGATGTGCTCCACTGAGTAGCCGTGCTCAAAATCGAGCAGGTTGATTGCCAAACCTTTCTTTCCTTTGTTGCTCTTGAGCACTTTTACAAAATCCTTGCGAAAATCGTCGGAAAGTTTGTTTATAGGAATATTTATTATCAGCCTTCGTATGAACTCTTCCTTGGTGTTGGCCAGCATGGTCATCTTGCGGATCTTCAGTTCGCATTCCACCGGAAGGGGTTTGCCGTCGGGACCCTTCTCCTCCTCCTTGCCAAAACCGAATTTTGGCATAATCTGGCATTTGAACATTATAGCCTGACTGTCCTCAAGGAACGGCATAAAGTTTTCAAACTCTTTTCCAAAGAGGGCAAATTCGGCACTGCCGTCGTAATCTTCAATTGCAAATTTTACCCACGGCTTGCCACTCTTCTTGGAAACCATCCTGTTTACCGATGTAATCAGGCCTGCAAGGTACATTTCCCTCTTCCTCAAACCGGGATCTGTTGCAGCGGCAGCGCACATTGCCAATGCATCCTTCAGTTTCAGTTTGGCAAAATGGTCCATCTCAAACTTGTAGATATGGAGCGGATGGGCAGAAAGGTACATTCCCACCAGTTCCTTCTCCTTTTTGAGAAACTCCATATTGTTATAATCTTTAGGTGAAGGAATCTCCGGAGGGGTTGGCTTGAATCCCTCATCCAAATCGCCAAACAGGGAGTTTCCTCCACTCAGTGTATCACTTTGCAGTTTCTGCCCGTACCGGCACAGCGAGTCAAGGAATATCTCACCTTTGCTGTTCTCGGAGAAGAACTGCTCTCTTCTTATCTCAGGGAAAGAATCGAATGCTCCGGCATAAGCCAGTGCCTCCACAGTCTTCCTGTTCATTGTGGCATTGGCAGATGCCCTCTCAATGAAATCGAATATTCCGGTAAACGGCTTGTCTCCCCTGCAGGCTACTATCTGGTCTACAACGGCACCTCCTACACCTTTCACACCCGCCATTCCAAAGCGGATATCGCCCGCCTTGTTTACAGAGAAGGTGCGCTCACTCTCGTTCACATCCGGGCCAAGGACCTTTTTGCCAAGCCTGCGGCACTCATCCATAAGTTTGGTAATCTCCTCAATGTTGTTGAGGTTCTTGCTCATGTTGGCTGCCATGAACTCTGCCGGATAGTGGGCTTTCATATATCCGGTCTGGTATGCTACCCAGGCATAACAGGTTGCGTGCGACTTGTTGAAGGCATACTGGGCAAACGCGGTCCAGTCTTTCCATATCTTCTCAAGGGTCTCCTGCGGATGGCCGTTGGCAGCTCCACCCTCCATAAATTTCACCTTCAGCTCCATCATCTTGTCTATGAGTTTCTTACCCATAGCCTTACGGAGCCCGTCGGCCTGACCTTTGGTAAAGTTTGCCAGTTTCTGCGAAAGAAGCATCACCTGCTCCTGATATACCGTTACGCCGTAGGTATCCTGAAGGATGCTCTCCATTTCAGGCAAGTCGTATACAATAGCCTGCTCACCCTTCTTGCGGGCTACAAAATCAGGGATATAATCCATAGGGCCCGGACGGTAAAGGGCGTTCATTGCAATAAGGTCTTCAAAACGGCTTGGCTGGAGCTCCCTCAACCATTTCTGCATACCTGGCGACTCAAACTGGAACACCGCTACTGTATCACCGCGGCCAAAGAGTTCAAAGGTCTTCTTGTCATCTATAGGAATAGCTTCAATATCTATCTCTATTCCCTTGGATTTCTTAACGTTGTTAACCGCCTCCTTAAGTATTGATAGAGTTCTCAGACCCAAGAAGTCCATCTTAAGCATTCCCACATCCTCAATGAATGATCCCTCATACTGGGATACCCACATATCCTCTCCCGTCTCCTTGTCCCTGGCAATACAGATTGGAATATGCTCGGTAAGGTTATCCCTGCCAATGATGATTGCACAGGCATGCACTCCAGTATTTCGTACAGTTCCCTCAAGTTTCTGTGCATATTCCAATGTATCGCGCACTCCTGGAATATCTGAGTTCTCATAGGCATCCTTCATCTCAGGAACCAGTTTTACGCAGTTCTCTACGGTTACCTTAACTTTCTTGGTCTTCTCCTTTACCTCACCGTTCTCGTCGGTATATTTCTCCACCTCTTCAGGAAAACTGTCGGGAACAAGCTTGGCAAGGCGGTCACTCTCCTGCAAAGGTACCTGCTGTATGCGGGCCACATCCTTTATGGCACTCTTGGTGGCCATTGTACCAAAGGTTACCACGTGCGACACGTGATCCTTGCCGTATTTCTCCTCCACGTACTGGAGCACCTTGCCGCGGCCGTCGTCATCAAAGTCAACGTCTATATCGGGCATGGAGATACGGTCGGGGTTAAGAAAACGCTCAAACAGCAAATCGTATTTGATTGGGTCCAAGTTGGTGATACCCAAGCAGTATGCCACTACAGAACCGGCCGCTGAACCACGACCCGGGCCCACCCAAACACCAATGTTGCGGGCTGCAGCAATGAAGTCCTGCACAATGAGGAAGTAATCCGGGAACCCCATCTTCTTTATGGTACCCAGCTCAAAATCTATACGCTCGCGGCACTCGTCGGTGATGGTCTTGTATTTCTTCTCCGCGCCTTTGTATACCAGATGGCGGAGGTATTCGTTACTGTCGGGAAACTCCTCAGGTATTGGGAATACGGGCAACACGTGGTCACGGTCAATTTTATATTTCTCAACCTTCTCCACAATCTCCAAGGTGTTGTCAATCACCTCAGGGTGATCTGGGAACAGCGCCCTCATCTCCTCCTCGGTCTTGAGATACTCCTGCTGGGTGTATCTCATACGGTTGGGATCATCATAGTTGGCGTTGGTGGTAAGACAGATGAGGCGGTCGTGGGCAGGGGCATCCTCTTTGGTTGCAAAGTGGGCATCATTGGTTGCAACTACCTTTATGCCAAGGCGCTCTGCCATACGGAATATCTCGGCATTGGCAACCTCCTGCAGGTCTGCCACCTCAGTTGTCATTCCGGGAACCTCGGTACGGTGCAGCTGCACCTCAAGGTAATAATCCTCTCCAAAGAGGTTCTTGTACCACAGGGCAGTCTCCTCAGCCTTTTCCAGCTGACCGGTATTTATGTATTTTGGTATCTCTCCACCCAGGCAGGCAGAGCAGCAGATAAGGTTCTCGTGGTATTTCTCAAGGATTTCACGGTCAATCTTTGGCTTGTAGTAAAAACCCTCTGTCCAACCTGTAGAGACTATCTTTACAAGGTTGTAGTAACCTGCCAGGTTCTTGGCCAGCAGAATAAGGTGATACGCACCCTGGTCTTCCTTTCCACGCTTGTTGAAACGGCCGTCGGGATTGACATACACCTCACATCCAATGATTGGCTTTACATCGGGGAAATCTTTTGCCACCTTAAGGAACTCCTTTACACCAAACATATTGCCGTGGTCTGTTATGGCAAGGGCCGGCTGGTTGTCTGCCGCCGCCTTTTTGAAATGGGCCTTGATGCTTGCCTGTCCATCCAGGATTGAATAGTATGTATGTACGTGTAAATGAGCGAATGACATGGTCTGTTGGTCTTTTTGAGGGTTACGTGAACTACAAAGATACGAAACAAAAAAGCCTCCCGCAATACAATGCAGGAGGCCTGTAGATTTATTTATCAACAACCGTTATACAAGCGGCGTACCGGTCATGCACTCAGGCTGCGCAATACCCATTAGTTTAAGCACTGTAGGGGCAATGTCTGCAAGGATACCGTTCTTAACCTCTTTTACATCGTTATCTACAACAATGAACGGTACAGGGTTAAGTGAGTGGGCAGTGTTTGGTGAACCGTCTGCATTCACAGCATTGTCTGCGTTACCGTGGTCTGCAGTGATAAGCACTGTGTAGCCGTTTGCAACAGCTGAATCAACTACCTCCTTGACAAGGCCGTCGATTGTAGTTACAGCGGCTTTGATTGCCTCGTAGATGCCGGTGTGGCCAACCATATCGCCGTTTGCAAAGTTAAGGATTACAAGATCCTCTTTCTGTGTGTCAAGAATCTTGATAAGCTCAGAAGCTACCTCAGGGGCACTCATCTCCGGTTTAAGGTCGTATGTAGCCACTTTTGGTGAGTTTACAAGCACGCGGTCCTCGTTCTCAAATGCAGCCTCTCGTCCGCCTGAGAAGAAGAATGTCACGTGTGCATATTTCTCAGTCTCAGCAATTCTCAACTGGTTCTTGCCGGCAGCGGCAACCACCTCACCAAGGGTAAGCTGTACGTTCTCCTTATCAAACAAAATATGAAGGCCGGTAAATTTGTCATCATATGGAGTAAGACAGCAGTAGTACAAAGGCATTGTCTTCATACCCATATCAGGCATATCCTCCTGGGTAAGGACGCTGGTAATCTCACGTGCACGGTCGTTACGGAAGTTGAAGAACACAACTGCGTCGTCTGCAGCAATTGTAGCGGTTCCCTCAACCTTAACAGGTTTGATGAACTCATCTGTAACACCTGCAGCATATGAAGCCTCAACAGCCTCTGCAGGGTTTGCAACCACCTCACCTTCACCGTTTACAAGAAGGTCATATGCAACTTTCACACGGTCCCATCTCTTGTCGCGGTCCATAGCGTAGAAACGGCCAACTACAGAAGCAATCTTGCCTGTAGATTTTGCCATATGTGCCTGCAACTGCTCAATGAAGCCCTTACCGCTCTTAGGATCGGTATCACGGCCATCCATGAAACAATGTACATACACTTTGTCCAAACCATACTCTGCAGCCACATCAAGGAATGCAAAAAGCTGCTCTATTGAGCTGTGTACTCCGCCGTTTGAAAGAAGACCCATAAAATGAAGTGCCTTACCGCTCTCTTTAGCGTAATCGTAAACCGCTTTAACCTCTTTATTCTCAAGCAAAGTCCTGTTCTGGCATGCCTTGTTGATCTTTACAAGGTCCTGGTAAACAACACGGCCGGCACCAATGTTAAGGTGACCTACCTCCGAGTTACCCATCTGACCCTCAGGAAGGCCCACATCCTCACCGCTTGCTGAAAGCTGCGAAGTTGGATATTTTGCCATAAGGGCGTCAATATTAGGCTGGCCGGCAGTATATATGGCATTGGTAGAATCGTTTTTTCCAATTCCCCAACCGTCCAGAATCATTAAAAGTACTTTTTTATCCATTTTATTTATTAGTTTTGTTATTCATTTCAACGGCCGCAAAGTTAATCAAATATGAGAGAAAAGAGAAAAGGTAAAAAAGAAGCAGGCAAAAAAAATACCGGAAAACACAGCAGCATAGGAAGAAGGAGCACAAGCCGCAAAGTGCTTGAAGTAGTGGAAGGTACAGTGCAGATGACCAGGGAAGGGTATGGATTTGTAATTATTCCCGATAGGGAAGACGACATCTACATACCGCAAAACCGCATGCTGCACGCCCTCAACGGAGACACCGTAAGGGTTGCTGTTACCCGCAAGAAAGACCTCAAGCACCGCAGCGAGGGTGAGATAGTGGAGATCATTGAGAGGAGCAAGAAGCCTTTCATAGGTATCCTGCAGGTTATAGGCGACCATGGCTGGGTAATTGTGGAGAGCCGCGTGATGCCGTACGATATCCGGGTTCCAATGGATGGCGTTGAAGAGGATGCCCAATGGAAGAAGGTTGCCGTACTGGTAACAGACTGGCCTATGAGGTCTGAAGCACCTGTCGGGAAGATAATTGATATACTTGGAGAGCCGGGGGAGAATGATACCGAGATGCATGCCATCCTTGCCGAGTTTGGGCTGCCGTACAAGTTTGCCCCTGAGGTTGAGGAGGCTGCAAAGAAGATTCCTGTGGAGATTGATGCCAAGGAGATCCGCCGCCGCAAGGATATGAGGAAGGTCCTTACATTTACAATAGACCCTGCAGATGCCAAGGATTTTGACGATGCAGTTTCTTTTGAGATACTTGAGAACGGCAATTACCAAATTGGAGTGCATATTGCGGATGTTACCCATTATGTGCGCCCGCACGACACCATAGACAAGGAGGCCTACGACCGCGGCACATCAGTTTACCTGGTAGACCGCACCGTGCCAATGCTGCCGGAGGCCCTCTCCAACAACCTCTGTTCATTGAGGCCAAATGAGGATAAACTCACCTACTCGGCCATTTTTGAGGTAACCCCATCTGCAAAGGTTGTACAGAGATGGTTCGGCCGCACCGTAATCAACTCAGACCGCAGATACTCTTACGAGCAGGCTCAGGAAATCATTGAAACACAAGGAGATTACACCCTCAAATATATGGGAGAGATGGGCAGTGGAGTTGAAACAAAGAGCGTAAAGGTCTCTTCCCGACGAAGAAAAGGGGAAGCCTTCTCCGACAAGGATGTGGCACAGGCTGTGCTCACACTGCATTCCATTGCATCAAAACTCCGCGAGGCCCGTTTCCAGAGCGGATCTATCAGCTTTGAACGCCCGGAGATGAAGGTTATAGTGGATTCTGCAGGCAAGCCTGTAGATGTGGTGCAGAAGATAAGCCGCGAGGCCAACTGGCTTATTGAGGAGTTCATGCTCCTTGCAAACAAGGAGGTGGCAACCTGCGTAACCAAAGGGCTGCGCCTTAAGGAGCCAACCTTCGTTTACCGTATCCACGACGAACCGGATTACGACAAAGTGCGCAACCTCAAGGACTTTGTGAAGCATTTCGGCTACCAGATGGGCTCGGTGAACAACGGCCGTGAGGTGGCGTGCGAGATAAATGCCCTCCTTGAGAAAGCCAAAGGCAAACCTGAGTGCGGCGCAATTGAGATCATTGCCTTGCGTTCAATGTCCCGCGCAAAATACTCTACAGACAACGTAGGGCACTACGGCTTGGGATTTGACTACTATACCCACTTCACCTCCCCTATCCGCCGTTATCCCGACATGATGGTTCACCGTCTCCTTACCCACTACCTTGACAAGGGCAAGAACGAGGACAAGAACCGTTACGAGGAGATGTGCAAGCACTCTTCACAGCGCGAGCACCTGGCTACAGAGGCCGAACGCAGCAGCACCAAATACAAGCTTGCAGAGTATATGCAGGACAAGGTGGGCCAGGAGTTTGAAGGAAGCGTTTCCGGCGTTACAGAGTGGGGAATGTATGTAGAGATTGAGCCTTCCAAAGTGGAGGGAATGGTAATGCTCCGGGAGATTAAGGAAGATTTCTTCATCTATGACGAGAAGAACTACTGCCTCATTGGCAAATCTACCCGCAAGCGCTTTACACTTGGAGACAAGGTGCGGATTAAGGTATCCAAGACCAATCTTGAGCAGAAACTCATAGACTACACCCTTGTATGGGATCCTGAATGGAACAAAAAGGCTTCCCGAAAAGGGGTATCCCGCAAAAGAAAGTAATCTCTTCCCCAAAGATACCGGCCGCAATTGCGGCCTTTTTTTGTTATGCGCCCATTGGGACGACGTCCTAATGGGCACTTTTGGTTCCGGCAGTCCCTGTCGGGAATAAAAAAAGGTACCTCCGCAATGGAAGCACCTTTTTTGTTTATATAAGCCAATTGTTATTTCTCAGCTTTTTTAGCAGCTTTCTCGCTGAATCTGTACATCAATGGAGTTGCAACGAACATTGAAGAGTAAGTACCTACAAGGATACCTACGATAATTGCCACTGCAAAACCTCTGATAACCTCGCCACCAAACAATGCGATTGCCAACATTACCACCAAAGTGGTTACTGAAGTATTGATTGTTCTAACCAATGTGCTGTTCAATGAAGAGTTGATAGTCTCACCAAGATCACGTTTAGGGAACAATGTCCTGTTCTCACGGATACGGTCGAAGATAACCACTGTATCATTGATAGAGTAACCGATAATGGTAAGCACAGCTGCAATAAATGTCTGGTCTACATCCAAGCTGAAAGGAAGGATTCCTGAGAAGATTGAGAAGAAACCGATAACAATGATTGTGTTGTGTGCCAAACCGATTACAGAACCTGCACCCCAAGTCCAGTTGCGGAAACGTGCAGCAATGTAAAGGAAGATAGCAAGCAATGAAAGGATAACTGCAATAACTGCATCTCTCTTGATATCGTTTGCAATTGTAGGACCTACTTTATCAGAAGAGATGATACCGTTAGGGTTGTCCTGAGTTGAAATGAACTCATCAAGAGTCATGTCATCTGCAAAGAAACCTTTCAATGCGTTGTAAAGTTTTGCCTCAACCTCTGCATCAACCTCTGTAGAGTTGTCTGCAATCTTGTATTTGGTTGTAACTTTCATCTGGCTTGCACCACCGAACTGTTTAACCTCTACTGTCTCACCGAACTCTGCATTTGCAGCCTGACGTACATCCTCTGCAACTACCTCTTTGTCGAAACGCAATACGAAAGTTCTACCACCGGTGAAATCAACACCGTAAGTAAAGCCTTTAGTAAACATGAAACCTAGACAAACAACGCAAACGATTGCAGAAGTTGTAAGGGTTGCCTTGCTTGCTTTAAGGAAGTTGAAGTTTGTATTCTGCAAGAAGTTCTTGGAAACATTGCTCTCAAAAGTAATGTTCTTGTTCTTTGCAAGACGGCCCTCAAACACAAGTCTTGTAATGAATACAGAAGTAAGGAATGAAGTGATGATACCAATTACCAATGTAGTTGCAAAACCCTGAACAGGACCTGAACCGAATGCGAACAATACAACACCGGTAATGATTGTGGTAAGGTTACCGTCAATAATTGCAGAGTAAGCATTGCTGTAACCGTCTTTGATAGCAGCTCTAAGTGCTTTACCTGCTTTCAACTCCTCACGGATACGCTCATAGATGATAACGTTTGCATCCACAGCCATACCAAGGGTTAGAACCAAACCTGCAATACCTGGCAATGTAAGAACTGCACCGAATGATACAAGAGCACCGAACAGGAACAATACGTTGCAGATAAGAGCTACACAAGCAGCAACACCTGCACCTGCGTAGAATACCATCATATAAACAAGTACAAGTACGAATGCAATTGCAAATGAAATCATACCTGCCTTGATAGAAGCGCTACCTAGAGTAGGACCTACAACCTGCTCCTGAACGATAGTTGCCGGAGCTGGAAGTTTACCTGATTTTAGAACGTTAGCCAAGTCCTCTGCCTCGGTAATGGTGAAGTTACCGGTAATTGAAGACTGACCGCCAGTAATCTCAGTCTGAACTGTAGGATATGAATAAACCATACCGTCAAGAACGATAGCTACAGACTTGCCAATGTTGTCTGCTGTAAGTCTTGCCCAAGTTCTTGCACCCTCTGCATTCATAGTCATGCTTACACCTGGAGAACCGCCTGTATTGCCATATGAAACTGAAGCATCAGTTACAGCACCACCATCTAGAGGAGCCTTACCGTCTCTTGAAGTTGATTTGATGGCTACAAGATCAAAGATAGTACCTGAAGCATCGCTAGGATCAGCTTTAACAGTCCACATAGGAACCAACTCTACTGGAAGAACAGCCTTAACCTGAGGCATGTTCAAATATGCATTGATTTTTGCAGTATCCCTATAGTGTGCCCTACCGATTGTAGCACCTGGCATCAACTGGCCGTTGTATACGCTAGGGCTAAGAAGGAAGAACAATGGGTTCTGTTTTGCAAAAGCCTGAGCATCTGCAGAAAGTGAATCTGCAGCAAGCAAAGACTCAACTGCATTCTCAGCGTTCTCACCCTCAGCAACTACATCCTCAACTGCAAGCACGTCTGCCAAAACAGCGTTAGCCTCAGCAAGGTAACCGTAAACCTCAGAGTTGTCGAATGTAGGCCAGAACTCCAATGAAGCAGTTCCCTGAAGCAGCTTTCTTACACGCTCAGGCTCCTTAACACCTGGAAGCTCAACAAGAATTCTACCGCTGTTGCCAAGTTTCTGGATGTTTGGCTGGGTTACACCAAAACGGTCGATACGGTTTCTAAGAACGTTGAATGAGTTTGCGATTGCACTCTCAGACTCCTCGCGGATAACTTTGATTACATCCTCGTTTGAAGTCTCAGGTTTGATTTTCTCTCTCATCTCAAAAGTACCGAAGATGGTAGAAAGTCTCTTGCCTGGAGCTACCTCATTCCAGCTCTCCTCAAATAGAGTGATGAAATCTGCTCTGCTCTCAAGCTCCTTTTTCTGAGCCAAAGCCAAAGCCTCAACGAACTCTGGAGACTGGTTGCCGTCTGCAAGTGCTACGATAAGGTCTTTCAACTGCACCTGCAACATAACGTTCATACCACCCTTAAGGTCTAGACCAAGGTTGATCTCCTTCTCTTTTACCTCTTTGTAGGTAAAGCCCAAGAACACTTTCTCAGATGAGATTGAATCAATGTAGAATCTGTTTTTCTCTTTAGCGATTGAATCAAGGTAGAATGCCTTGTCAACATCCGCTACATTTGCGAAAGACGCGCTCAACTGCTCGGCAGCAACTGCCGCTGCAGCATACTCAGCCGCCTTCTTCTCCTGATGGCTGGTAACCCAAGTGAATGATAATGAATACAAACAGGCTACCGCAATTAGAATTGCCACAAATTTTATGGCTCCTTTACTTTGCATAGTTTATTAAGTTTTAAATAATTGAATCTTGTTGAAATAGGGTCTACTTCCAAAATTAACGTGCAAATGTAGTATTTTTTCCTAATATATAAAGTATTTCATACCTTTGTTAGTGCTTTTTAAATGAATTCGGATGAAAAAACATATCTGTTTATCTTTCATATTTATAGCTCTGGCAGGCGCACAGGCCCTATATTCGCAGAATGCCGCTGCAAAGCTCAAGAGCGCAGAAGAGCACCACAAAAACTACCGTTTCAATGAGGCGGCAGGGATATTCCGCAATTTTCTGGAGAGCAGACCGGACTCAACCCTTACCACACAGGCAGACTCGGCATTGAACGCAGATGTGCGTATCAAACTCACTGCCAGCGAAAACGGAAGCAACCTGCTCAAATTTGGAAGTTCTCCCCAACTGATAACAAAAAAGGTATTCCCGATAAATGACTTTTACCTTAACATCCCCGGTTTTAAGGAAAATTCATGGGTATTGCCGCCGGCTGAATATGCAAAGGGGGCAGCAGGAAAGCCTTATGGCATAATGAACTTCACCCCCGATGCAAAAGCCATGGTCTTCAGCGCACAGGATGAAAGCGGCAGCTGGAACATCATGTACTCGGTAAGGCTCAACGACACCATCTGGTCTGCACCCGAGATTGTAAACGAAAATATAACCACAGCCGGGAACGAGATCTTCCCGCACCTGTCACCTTGTGGCAAAAAGCTGTACTTTGCTTCCAACGGCCACTCGGGAATGGGCGGATACGACCTTTTTGTAAGCCAGTGGAACGAAGAGACATCAGACTGGGATACTGCCCAGAATCTTGGATTCCCTTACAGCTCAACAGGAAATGACTACTTTTACCACAATACCCCTTGCGGCAATTTCACCATTTTCTCTTCAGATAGGGAAACCTCCGAAAATCAAGTAACTACATATGTAACCCTTACAGAAGTTATGGCCCTCAAGCAGGAGATTCCGCAAAAAGAGGCTGCTGCCAGGGCAAATTTCACATTTTCTTCTGCAAAAAGTCCCCGTCAGGCTGCTGCAGGAAAATCAAATGCCCCATCCCTGCTTCCAGAGCAGAGCGCCTATCTTAAAGCTGCCGATGAACTCAAGTTCAAGAGGGAAAAGCTGCAGAAGGCATTGGACCAGCTACAGAAAAGAAGACGGGACTACACCGCTACGACAGACTCCCTTAAAAGGATTGCAATGGAGAAACAGATGGTTGACCAGGAGATGGACATAATGCTTCTGGATGCAAGCATAAACTCCTCAGTTACAACCATGCAGCAAATGGAGCTGGAGATGCTTGGAAAAGGATTGGAGATTCCTGCAATTACCGGGCAGGCTATACAGCAACAGCAACAGGAACAAAAGGAAATCCCTACATTCGCCTTTGCATCTGCGCAAAAAGGTGCTGCGCCCAATGTAATATTTGAAAAGATTGAGCCAGCAGTAGACCTTTCATTCAAAATAGAGAAGGAAGCCTTCATTGCAGACCTTAGTGAGATTCCAAGTGGCCTGATATACCATATCCAGATAATGACTGCCCCCAAAAAGGCATCCCTTAAGGCTCTGAAAGGTTTCAGTCCGGTATTTGAGAGGAAATTGCCGTCGGGAAAATACACCTACTCAGTAGGAATTTTCCACACATATGCTGAGGCTCAGAAGAATCTTGCTACAGTGAAGAAGAAGGGCTTCCCAACAGCTCTCATTACAGCCTACAACAACGGTAAATCAGTGAGCACCAAGCAGGCCCGTACAATTGAGCAACAGGACAACTCCATCTACAGAGTTACCATTGGCGGGTATGACGCACTCCCTCAGGATGCCATAACCGTAATACGAGCAAACACCAACAGGGACATTGCAAAAGCCAACATAAACGGCATAATGAAATACGTGATAGGTCCTTTTACCAACAAGACCCAGGCCGAGGCCCTTGCTACCGCCCTTATGGCACAGAACGTTACAGGAGTAGAAATAGAAAAACTTGAAAACAAATGACACTGCTTATAATCACACTCATAATTGCAGGTCTGCTGCTGCTGGCAGCCGAACTTGTACTCATACCCGGATTTGGGGTGGCAGGCATTCTTGGAATAGCTTCACTTGTAGGATCTTGCTGGGTTGCATTTACACAAGTGGGCACTACAGCCGGCATCATCACGCTGGTTGCCAATATACTGCTGGCCATCATATCCACTGTTCTGATGCTAAGATCCAAAACCTGGAAAAAAATCAGCCTCAGCACAAACATTGATTCCAAGGTTGATACAACCCCTGCAGAAAAGGGTGTATCTGTGGGCGATGAAGGCACTACGGTTACAAGACTTGCACCAGGAGGCAAAATCCTCCTTGGCTATGAGATGGTTGAAGCATTCTCAAGAGATACTGTCATTGAACCTGGAGTGGCTGTAGAAGTATGCAGCATTGAAGGGAACAGGATATTCGTAAAGGAAATTTAAAACAACAACAATATGGAACAGACTATCGCTTTATTGATCTGGATTGGAATCTCATTGGTGGCACTGATGATTTTCCTATGGTTTTTCCCTGTAACCTTGTGGTTCCAGGCATTGATATCGGGAGTAAAGATCTCCCTTATCCAACTTGTCCTAATGAGATGGAGAAAAGTTCCTCCAGGAACAATTGTAATGGCAATGATTACCGGAACCAAAGCCGGCCTTAAACTTGAGGCAAACGAGCTTGAGGCACACTACCTTGCAAAAGGAAACGTTCCAAACGTGGTAAACGCCCTCATCTCTGCCGACAAAGCCAACATCGACCTCAACTTCAACATGGCAGCTGCCATTGACCTTGCAGGCCGTGACGTGTTCCAGGCTGTACAAATGAGCGTAAATCCAAAGGTAATCAACACCCCTCCAGTAACAGCAGTGGCAAAAGACGGTATCCAGCTGATTGCCAAAGCAAGGGTAACCGTAAGGGCCAACATCAAACAACTTGTAGGAGGTGCAGGAGAAGAGACCGTGCTTGCACGTGTAGGTGAAGGTATCGTTTCTTCCATCGGTTCTGCAGAGAGCCACAAATCAGTTCTTGAGAACCCTGATTCAATCTCAAAACTTGTTCTTTCAAAAGGTCTTGACGCCGGAACAGCATTTGAGATTCTCTCTATTGACATTGCAGACATTGATATTGGAAAGAACATTGGTGCCGTGCTTCAGATAGACCAGGCCAACGCCGACAAGAACATTGCCCAGGCACGCGCCGAGGAGCGCCGCGCTATGGCAGTAGCCCTTGAGCAGGAGATGAAAGCCAAAGCACAGGAGGCCCGCGCAAAAGTAATTGAGGCCGAGACCGAGATTCCTCTTGCAATGGCAGAAGCTTTCCGCAACGGCAACCTTGGCGTTATGGACTACTACAAGATGAAAAACATCCAGGCCGACACCCAAATGCGTGAAGAAATTGCAAAATAACCTGCAAGCCGAACACAGAACCAAGCTTGCTTGAGTTATGTTGAAACGCCGCGGTTATTGTGCGCCATTTAACTGCATTTCTCAAAATAAAATTTGGAAATACAAAGAATTAACATATCTTTGCAGTCCCAAAACGTTTGTGCAAACAAATAACCCATTGGGCGGAAAGGTGAGATGGGTGAGTGGCTGAAACCACCAGTTTGCTAAACTGACGTACGGGTAACCGTACCGGGGGTTCGAATCCCCCTCTCACCGCACAACAACAGAAAAAAGCTCTCAAGCATCGCTTGAGGGCTTTTTTTGTGCCCGTACCGAGCGTCAAAAGCTTGCTTTTGTAAGCGAGGGAAGGGTGCAAAAAAACAAGAGGGCCTCGCTGGGGCCCTCTTGAGCTTTTTTCTGTTGTTGTGCAAGGGCCCCCGCGGCAGCGGAGTGGGGAATGCTGAATGCAATGAAGCCCAATCCCCGCAGGGGAATGCCGGAGCCCCAATCCCCGCTTGCAGCTCTTTTTTTATCCCAAAAGTTGCACCGATTTGCAGTATGACGGTAGTGGGGGAAAATAATACGACAGAAGACACTACCATCTTCCAAAATTTTATTATATTTACCTGAATACTAACAAGAAAGGAAATATGAGGCAATTTTGGATTATTACTCTATGTCTTACGATAGGCATAAGCGCAACTGCTCAAGACAGGCTCAAAACAACTCACGACATTAAAGCCGCCTCCGAAAAAATTGACGGGGTCTACATTCCTCGCGACATAGAAGATGCAATCAATGTCCTTGACACATGTCTGACATCTGAACAGAAGGACACATTAAGAGCTTTATCTTTTGAGGATTACAATGGGTTGCACCACGGGCTCGGGAGAGCACTACGCAACGATTGGGGGCTTTGGGGTGGTTCAAGGCTTCGTGATTACTTTACATCATTCGGAGTGTATCATCCTGATGATATGTCGGGATATATACTACTTGCCTTTTATCACCACCTTCACGGAACTGAATGCCCAAGGATTCAAGATGTAAAGTTATCAACAGGAAGCGCTAAAAAAATAACAATATTCACAAGAGATTGGTGGCGAATTAAAGCAAGCTATAGAAGGGTTTTCAGAGAACTCAAAGACGACGGATATAAGAAGGGAGCAGAGGTGTATTATGAATATCCTTATGGATTCTCGAATGAAAAAGAGGAGAACATTTATAATGACGCCGAAAACCTCGAGATCAAAGCAAGGGGTGTGATAAAGGCATTTGACAAGAAAAACGGATATGTACTTGTTCAGATAGAGCACACTCCAGAACCTTATGGAATAATCATATACGACGGGAATCAGCCGTGGTACGAAGATTCTTACAGAGATTATACCACATTCTCTTTAGACACACCTAATATTTTCTTTCTTCAAGAGGGTGACGAATTGTGGTTCAAATTATCAGAATTTGATACATATTGGTATTAGTCAAACGATGGAAAAGGTGACGCAGTTCATTTTACACCCTCGTTACTTTGAGCTTTTTTCTGTTGTTGTGACAGGGCCCTGCGGCATCGGAGAGGGGAATGGCGGAGCCTCAATCCCCACCCCCAAGACGATGGCACACTAAATCCCCTTCACACCCCATTCCTACCGATACTCCCCGTGCCACCCGTAAAGAAACCCTACGAATGGCACACAACGCCCCCTCTACAAGCACTCGCAGGACACTTCAAGCGTTCCATCGTCTTGGCGAAACAATCGTCCATCCTGGCCAAACAATAGCCCATCCTGGCCAAACCTCATCCCCGGCAATAAAACAAGCCCCACAACCTCATCCCGAGACTGCAGGGCCTGCCCGACTTAACCTAACTTAAAAAACTATTTCATCTATAGAACAATAGTTCCCACTAATAGTTCAAACATTGGAAAAAGATTTCAATATCTCCTAAACAAATCCCTTCAGTATCTCCGCATCCAGATGAAGCATCCTGGCAATTTGTTTTACTGTAGAAGCATACTCATACCTCAACTTTTTGGCAAGCTTTACCCTGGAATTCACACTGAGCATCCTCAAGTCTGCTTCACCGAAAAGCTCCAGTGACAGCTTCCCCACAATTACCCTCAACTCCTTATCCGGCAAAAAGGCCCTGGTTCCAAATGAGAAATAATTGTCCATCTCACCCTCAAGTTTCCTGGATAGAAAATAAAGATACCTTCCTGGCGTCCTGTAAAGTTTCTCCAAAAATTGAACATCCACAAAACAGCGGGGATTGAGCATTCCATTCCTGTCAACCAGCCAGTCTTGCGGCAACTGATGATGGGTTCCCAACAACATCCACTGCTCCCGTTTGGAGATAGAATCCAACCTGCGGAACTGCCCTACATCCTCAGCCGCTCTGAATATGAATCTGGCCACACCCCATGGATACTCATCGGGCATCCTGCGCCATCCTGCCACAATCGGATTTCTGTCGAGATAGGCCAATGTGGCCAGCAATCTGTCGGGAGTATCAATTTTTATGATTTGAGCGGGCAATGTATGGAGGTGTCCGGTTACACCATATCGGGAAGAAATGTACTTGCCCTTGAGATTCTTGAACCTGGAGATGTATTCTTTGCATGCAGGCATTGTTCCCCTCAGAACAAAATGGACATGATTATCCATAAGCACAAATGACACCTGTATGGCTCCCGACAAAAAAGCACAAATTCCACACCTGTTTACACCTGCTATGAAATCACGGTCATCCTGGAACATCCAGTCCAAAAAAGCGCCATCTGTACAGATGTGGTAAAACGCCTGATCTCCCCCATTAAAAAAAATCCTTTCCACCGAAAAAAGAAATGTCTGGCCTACACAAATCCTTCCCTCCAATTCCACCCAGGCCATATTGGCGGACACATGAAGTCTCTACAAAGTTTGCGAATATTTTTTTGCTATACAAACATTTCTTTTCCTCCCGGGCTACGCTCCCACCCCCTCCTTGCCAAGACAACGGCACACCAAATCCCCGCCACACACCCCTCCAGACCACCCTCCCCGTGCCATCCATAGAGAAACCTTACGGATGGCACACCGTACCCCATCCACAAACACATTTGTGCAAGATCGAGTGTGCCATCGTCTTGGCAATAAATCCACACCAAATTATTTATCATCCCCTACTCTCAGGCATTGCGGTAGCCGTGGAATCTGCCAAAAAAACAGGCCCCACAACCTCATCCCGAGACTGCAGGGCCTGCCCAACTTTAAATATCTCTACTCTATAAAATTCCTATAAAGGCACTCTACGCTCTCACAAAGGATATTGGCAAACACCTTGTCGGTTTTGGCATTGCAGCCATTGGTCATCACTACAAAGCCCCATTTCTCATCCTTGTCCCAGAACATTGCAGTATGCGCACCAAGAGCCAAGCCGTCGTGGCCTACAAGCCTGTGCCCTGCCAAAAGGTCATTGGTCCGCAACAATGCCATTCCATAACGTTCACCCTCGTAGTTGGTGGTTGTAATCTCGCTCTGCATAAGTTCACAACTCTGGGGAGAAAGGATTTTTACATTGCCGATAGTACCCATGTTCATATGCATCATCATTACTTTTGCAAGATCTGCCGCAGATATTTTAAGACCTCCTGTAGGTGAAAACAATGTAGCAGAATAACCCATCCTGTAGTTGGCCAACCCCTCCTCAATTGAAGGATAGGCATCAGATTTCCTGTATGTAGAATTGGCCTTGTCCAAAGTATAAATCCCTACAAACCTTGTTGAGTCCAAAAAGTGCACATTATGGTTTGCATATACTCCAAGGGGAGCAAGAACGTGATTATGAACATACTCATCAAACCTCTCGCCGCTCACTTTCTCCACAATTGCTCCAAGGGTATTGAAACCGAGGTTACAATACTGGTATTTGCTTCCCGGCTCCCAATCATTCCAGGCTTTCTCCCAAGTAGGGGAAGTCTCCCTGTTGAGATTGTCAAATGTAAAATATCCGTTTGCATCACTCATGCTGGAGGTATGCGAAAGGAGCATCCTCACTGTAATTGGAGTATCCGGGAACTTTGGATTCCTTATTACAAAACCCATCAGTTCCGACACATCTGCATCCAGGCTCAGTCTCCCGGCCTCAACAAGCTGCAAAACGGATGTTGCAGTAAATGATTTTGAGATGGAAGCTATCCTCAACACATCACCGTCTTCCCACAAAACCTTATTCTCCCAATCCTTGTAGCCAAATGTATTGGTGTAAACTATCCCACCATCCTTCACCACGGCCACAGCCAGGCCCACAGCCTCATTCTTCTCCACAATCTGCGACAGTTCAGCCTCCGCAATTCCGGCACGGGAGGTACATGCCACTGCCAGCATCATGGCAGCACACCCTAATAGGGTTTTAACAAACTTTTTCATATTCCCGACAATTTACATTAATAAACTTATTCATTTACCCTTCAACCCATAAAGCCTGAAAGAAAAATACCCCTTACCGGCAAAATAAGCCAGAGCGGCATCAAGCATACCCTGCTTCACCGATTCATCAGCATCTGAATGAAAGAGTATTTCTACAAAACTCTCAAGGGCTGAATCTGAAAGTTTCATCTCCTCAGCCAGGAACCACACAGGATTCTCATGGCTCAAGATCTCATCAAGAGCAACAGGGAAGCCTTCAAGCGAAAACTCCTCCTTAACATCGGCAACGGTATAATCCACAGTACCGCCATCCATCAGCCCCAGTTTCCTGGCAATATGGGCAAGCATCTCGCCCAAACGGTCAATTTCCCTAAGAATAAAATCCTGCATAACCTGTCCTCCAAATTAAAACAATCCACTAAATTAAAACATTTTACTCACCAGCCATAAACTCCTCCTCACGGATGAATTCCATTTCCGCCTGCACAAACTTCCAGGTAGTGGAGCCCTCCTTACCAACTGTCAGATATCTGTTGTAATACTCCAAAGCCTTCCTGTAATTCTTGGCGAGCCTGTAGGCATACCCCACTTTAGCAATATGGGCAGGCATCAGCTCCCCATACGATTCAGCCTTTACATAATATTTTACCCCTTTGCTGTACTGGCCATCCTGCGTATACATCTCTGCTCTGGTAAGGTTTATCTTGAACATCATTGCCGAATCCGGCTGAAGCATCTGCTCAGCCCTGTTAAGCAAAGAATCCGCATCATACTCATACATCGCCTTGGTGCAGCAATATCCCATATAATACACCAGATTAACATCAGTACTGTCCAACCTGGATGCCCTTCTGAACCAACCGTACGCAGTGAGCCAATCCTCCTTCATCATATCATTCAACCCCAAATAATAGTATCCCGACAATTTGTCGGCACCTTGCCGCAACGCCCACTTGAACGCCTTTGAAGACTCATCATACCTGGCCTGCCCATGCAGCGCCACACCCAGTATGGGAGCAATGGTCACATTGGCCGAATCAACCTTCAGATAGGCCGAAGTCATCCGGGCCACCCTGTCAAAATCTTTCCTCCCCAAATATATTCCCGACAGCTTCTCCAAAGTCCTGTAATCGGCAGGATTTTTCCCGTAGGCCCAACTATAATAACATAGGGCCGAATCTGCAATCTGCAGTTTGTTGAAACAGTCTCCAACCAATGTAATTATTGAATGGATGGAATCTTTTTCCAGCACATTGCGGCACTCCGAAATTGTGCCATGATAATCCTCCATCCTATAATGGAGCATCGCTTTCTGCATCTTGAAATAGAGGTTCTCCGGAGCCATCTGTACCGCCAGGGAATAGAAAATCATGGCTGCATTATTGTTTCCGTTCATACGGTGGCAATCGGCCAAAGAGGCAAAAGCAGCAGGGTCATCACCCGAAATCCTTAAGGCATCCGTAAGTGTTTCTATTGCATCCGAAAACTTGTAAAGACTCTTTTGACAAGCTGCCTTCTGAAGGAGCAAATCCCTCAATTTTGAGCTGTCCTGCAGTTGCGCAATCTCCAAATCCAGAAGCTCTACAGCCTCCTGAAAATTATAATTTTCCACCGCCTTACGCCAGGATTTTTCCGGGTCCTGAGCCTGGGCCACAAAACAGAATCTTACAAAAACCAAAATCAATACAAGTCTTCTCATAGTTATGGGAACCTATTATAAAAACGCCATTGGAATTATGTAAAATATATTTACACTTCCACATTTTATTCCATTAGTTTACAACCATTTTACAAACTAATTGCAAACTTGGGGCAGTGTAAATGTTTTTTACACTACAAAAAAGGGCCCTGCAACAGGAAAAATCCAGCTGCAGAGCCCATCAATTTTAAAAAAAACCTTACAGTTTCTTTGAACAGAGGTACCACTCGTGGCAAGTAAGCCCCTCCTCTTTCACACGCTCATGGGCATCTGCAGTTGTAACCGGATAATGCACCACAACATCCTTGCCCGGCTCCCAGTTTGCAGGGAGTGCAACATCGTGGGCATCGGCAGTCTGGAGTCCAATAATCACACGTTTTATCTCGTCAAAATTACGACCCAGCACAAGCGGATAATAGATAATTGCACGGATCTTGTCTGAAGGGTCAATGAAGAACACTGCCCTCACGCAGGCGTTGTTTGCCTCGCCAGGCATAATCATGCCGTAAAGTTTTGAGACGGTCTTGCTCAAATCTACAATTATCGGGAAGCCAATCTCCACATTCCTGTTTCCCTCCCACTCTATTTTCTCCTGAATGTTCCTCACCCATGCAATGTGGCTGCTTAGGCTGTCTACAGACAATCCCACCAATTGGGTATTCAATGCCTCAAACTCCTCCTGCATCTTTGCAAATGCTATGAACTCGGTTGTACAAACCGGAGTAAAATCTGCAGGGTGGCTGAAAAGTATCTTCCATTTTCCTGCATAATCTCCAGGGAAATTCAATTTGCCATGTGTAGTCATTGCCCTGAATTCAGGGGCCTGGTCGCCAATACGCGGCATAGACCAGCAAGTGTTGTTGTTCTCCATATTATCTTGTTTTTCCTTTAAATTCAAACGGTCTGATTTTTGCACCACCAAGTTACAAATATTTGCTAAATTTACCACCATCAAAACCCTTCAATTATGAAACCGCGTCTATTGCTGCTCCCTTTACTGTTGTGGCTCCTGCTATGCACGCATACCATCTCTGCGCAGGACTTCCTTCAGAAATACCCCACCCTTACCAATGAGAACCTCAATGATTTTATCGCAGACTGGTACGGATGGTCATGCGTACACCAGAAGCAGAACAGAAGCAAGGAAATGGACATCCTGTTCAAAAATGTTTTTGAGTACTATGGGGAAAGATGCAAAAACAACGGAGAATTCCTTGTCTTGCCGTCTGATGTTGTGGTTTCAAGCTATGACTCAGTTTTTACAGACAAAATGATATATGAGTACGGTATATGGGGAAATAAAACAGGGGAAATCAGCATAACTCCAGTCCTGGAAAGCAAAAGAAAGATTCTTTACTTAAATCTCAAAATACGGACGCTGCTAGACAATTATGTAGGGGGAATATACACCTCCAGCTATCACAGCTATCATAGCGAACTGTTGGAGATAAATGAAGAGCATCTGACGAATTTGAGAAAGTTCATCCCAGTAGTAGAAGCACATGATACGGGATACTGGTATTACTGCTCAATGCCTATAATTTACGGGATAAACAAATTAAAAAATGGATACTACACTATAGTCCAGACAGATTTCCAGAAATCAGATGCGATTTTCATCAACACAAAAGGGAATAAACAGGAAATAGAATACCTAGTCAGTTATTTTGAATAAATAATCTATTCCCCCACAAAATGCCTCCATAGCGGCGCAACCATAAGCGCTTGGGTAAGTTCGTTGCGCTCAAGGAGCCCTTTAACCTGCTCACGGGAAAGGAGTTCCACGGAAATGTCTTCTGTGCGCTCCAGATTCTGCTCGGCCACTTTCTCAACACCACGGGCTACAAAACAATGGGTATAGTTATTGGTGGTAGAGGAATTGCCGCACAGGGTCATGATCTCCTCCCACTCACCTCCGGCATATCCGGTCTCCTCAAGCAGTTCCCTTTTTGCCGCCTCCAGAGGGGGTTCTCCAGCCTCAACAACACCGGCACACACCTCATAGCAGGTTACTCCCAAACCGTGCCTGTACTGCCTCTCCATAACATACTGCCCCTCTTTGGTAATGGCAATGACATTCACCCAATCGGGATATTCCAGCACATAGAACTCATCATTCACTTGTCCCGATGGGAGCTGCACACAATCCTTCCTCACTGTAAGCCAAGGGCGTTTGAACAGATACTCACTCTTCAGGATTTCCCATTTGCCGTCTGTATTTATTGTTGATTTCATACACTTCCTTTTACTGTCTGGTAAAGTTAGGAAAATTCCATTAACTTTAGATGTTACAAAACACCAACCTTTCCGTATTACAAGTGAACAAGCATTAAAAATGACAACGCAGGAACTGAACACAGAATTTGTAGAGGTGAAGGATGCCGCATACAGGTATGCCTGCAGCCTGCTCCATAACCGGGAGGAGGCAGAGGATCTGGTACAGGACCTGTACGAGAAACTCTGGCGGAGGAGACTGCTGGTAAGGCATAAGGGATTTGTTCAACTGGTTATGACCAGTGCCCGGAATATGTGCATGGATATATTGAGGACCCGGCAGAAAGGGCGTGAAAACACACCGCAAAATTATGGAGGGGATGTAAAACGGAATGCAGAGGATATGAGAGCAGGAGAATGGGAAGAAGAGGCCGTAATGTGGGAAGAGGAGCGGGAAAAGGAGGATACGGCAACAATTGTAGCCAAACTGGTGGAACGGCTGCCGCAAAAGGAACGGGAAGCATTTCACTTGAGGGTAATAGAGGAACTTGATTACCCGGTAATTGCAGAGATTATGGGAATAACCGAAAGTGCAGCCAGAATGGCCTGCTCAAGAGGGAGAAACAAAGTAAAGGAAGAACTTTTAAAGATAATGGATTATGGACTTGAAAGAAAACAAAGCTGAACAGATGCTGCAGGAGTATGTAGCAAGGGAGAGGGGCAGGAAAGTGAACGTGCAGCTGCGGGGAGCAGAAGAGACCCTGAACCGTCCAAAACCACGCACATTGCACTTCAACCCGGCAAAAGCAGCAAGCTATGCCGCAGCAGCTGCAATCCCGGTAATACTTGGAGCAATGCTGCTCTACAACCAGGAAACAAAAGTGTACGGATACATCAACCACAAACCGGTAACCGACAAGCAGCAGGCAATAGACCTTACCCAGCAGATGTTTGACGAGCTTGCTGTAGCGGACGGAAAAGCTGCAGAAGACATTTTAACCGATTTATTCAAATTGTAAAACTTAAAGAAAAATATGAAAAGAATCATTGTGGCATGCCTGCTGGTTACAGCGGCCTTTACAACAGGAAAACTTAATGCACAGGCCCTCAAACTGGATATTCAGGGCATCACATATCAGGAAGACACTATAACAACAAACGAAAATATAATTGCCCATACTGCCATCTCTGTAAAAAAAACTGAAAAAAGCAGTGCAATCAGAATTGGCGGATCCGGCAGGTCTTCTATCAGGCTCTTCGAGTTCGGATGGAATATGGTAGATACAGACCCTCAAGGGGAATGGTTCAGCTTAAGGAACTGGAGATCCAACCAGGTTACAATAAACCCTTTCATCTTCAGCGCAACCACCAACGAAGGAAATTTGGGACTCTCCCTGGCATTCGGCCTGAGATTCAACAACTACATGTTTGACAGTCCGTTCACCGTTGCCAAACAGGATGGTATGGCCGTATACGCTCCTATTACGGAAAACATCAAAAAAAGCAAGTTCACCACTGCCGCATTGCACATCCCTATGGAACTCACCTTTGGCAAACCAAGAAAGATAGCCCTCTCATTAGGATGCTGTGCAGACCTTACATACAGCTCACACACCAAAATAAAATACCACGGCGGGAGCAAGGACAAAGTGTGGAACTATCCTGTAAATTTCCTTCAGATAGGATATACAGCCAAATTCACAATCAAGAACACCTCAATATTCTGCAACTACACCCCAACCGGACTGTTCAAGAACGGCAAAGGTCCGCGCATTGAGACTTGGACAATAGGTATTGGCATTTAAAACCGGGAACCATGAAAAGATTTCAGTTATTGACAGCAATAATGTTCCTGCTGTACGGGAGTGCGGCAGCACAGAGCGAAGGTTTTTTGAAACTGTATGCAGAGGCCGGACAGGCCCTCAGTGATGGTCAGATGGGGATAACAACTACCCAGCTGTCGGGAAAAATGCTGCAGGAAGTAATGCCTGTAAAGGCCAATGAAAAATTCAATGTGATAAACAGGATTGACCATATCCGTCAGGTGAAATTTACCCCCCAGGCAGATAAGGCACTTTTTGAAAAGTTTGAGCTTATGGCTACGGCACAGGAAGGGATATATGAGCAGATGTCGCAAATAAATGAGGACGGGCAGAAAATCCAGGTATTCAAAGCACCGTACGGCACCCTAAAGAGTGAGTATCTGGTACTTATATCAAAAGACAACGCATGCCTTGTCTGCGATATCACCGGCAATATTAGCATGAAGGACATAATGGGGATGCTCTACGGAAAATAAGTTCATTTTAAGGGATTTCCCTTCTGCTGCACAAGGGGGCTCCTCAACCTCAAGGAGTCCCTCACTTTCTGCCGGAATTTCTTCACCACACCGGGCGGAAGAGTTCCCCTGTCCACAAACTCCTCCGTTTGGGCATCAAAATTCACCTTTGCCGTGGCAAGACACCAGGCAACAGCCATATCCACGTAATAATCCCCTTTTTGCACCTTTTCCAGCGCCTCAAATACCTTTCCGATATACTCCCCGCAGAGGAAGTACGACATGAGCATCACCACCCCAAAACGTATTTCAAATTCATTGTTGCTGCCCAGATACTGCTGAAGAAAACCCCATACTGTCTTAAGCGGGACCCTGTTGCAGGATTTTGGTCCCCGGCCTGGCTCCCCAACCCATTTTGCCCCTCCGCAGAACACGTCACACACCGCCCAATTGTCTATCAGCGGCACAAACTGCCCCACCAGTTGCAGCCTTTGTTCCGGCCCTATATTCACCAGGTCAATCACCATACCAATGATCATCACCTCCTCAAAAAAGATATTGCGGCACTGCTCCTGCACACTCCCCACCGCATTGCGTATCCCCTGTTCTCCCGCTCCGTTTACATCTCCGGAATTTACGCCCGCAGTACTTGCGTCAGGTGCAACACAAAACCCATAACCTTCCAAAAATCCTTTCCACTCTCCACAGGCAATCTCCCGGGCAATGCCCCTCATCTTTGGCACCTTAACCCCAAGCATCACATTCCTGTTTGTGAGGACAAACTTCTGGTTAAAAATCCGGTACTGCTCCTCAGCCTCACTCCTGAGACGCGCAATCAAAATATCCCTTTTCATTATAGTGTAAAGTTAGCATTTTTTTGTAACTTGCTCCTCAATATGGCGGACAGGGGCCGCCATCGGACAAAAGAAAACCAAAACTATAAAATATGAAACGATTATTATTTACCCTGTTGTTTGCAGCTGCTGCAACAGGAGCACAGGCCGATGAGGCCCGCCTTTTGAGGTTCCCGGCAACCAACGGCAACCAGGTGGTATTCTCATACGCAGGAGACCTGTATACGGCACCTCTTGCAGGCGGAGAGGCAACCCGCCTCACATCACACATGGGATATGAAATGTTTGCCCGTTTTTCTCCCGACGGAAAATCAATAGCCTTTACCGGAGAGTATGACGGCAACCGCGAGGTTTACCTTATACCGGCCAAAGGTGGCGAGCCTGTAAGGCTAACCTATACCGCAACCAACGGCCGCGACGATTTGGGCGACCGTATGGGCCCCAACAACATTGTAATGGCATGGAGCAAGGACGGCAAGAAGATTGTGTACCGCAACCGTACAGGCGACGGCTTCCCGGGCAAACTCTGGACCGTATCCCCTAACGGCGGCATGCCGGAGCAGGTTCCACTTCCTGAAGGAGGCTTCTGCAGTTATTCACCTGATGGGAAAAAACTTGCCTACAACCGCGTAATGCGCGAGTTCCGTACCTGGAAATACTACAGGGGCGGTATGGCAGACGATGTATGGGTATATGATCCGGCTGCAAAGAAAGTTGAGAATGTAACCAACAACGTATCGCAGGACATCTTCCCAATGTGGATTGGCGAGGAGATCTTCTTCATCTCCGACAGGGACATGACCATGAACCTGTTTGTCTACAACACCAAAACGAAGAAAACCGAAAAAGTTACCAACTACACAGATTACGACATCAAATTCCCTTCTACCAACGGCGAAATAATTGTCTACGAGCAGGGAGGATACCTTTTCAGCTTTGACCCCAAAACCCGCCAGAGCAAGAAAATCTCCATCACCCTTGCCGCAGACAACATCTACGGCCGCAACGAGATGAAGGATGTCTCTGCAAGAGCCAACGGCAGGGGCGCATCCCTTAATCCCGACGGCACCAGAGCAGTTGTAACCGTACGCGGAGAGGTTTTCAATGTACCTGTAGGTGAAGGTGTTGTAAGGAACATCACCCGCACACCAGGTTCAAACGACCGCGGTGCAGTATGGAGCCCCGACGGCAAATACATCGCCTACATTGGTGACGGCACAGGTGAGACAGAGGTATACCTTCAGGGAGCAACAGGTGCCCCAATACAGCTTACCACCGGCAATGACACCTATATCCGCCGCATTATCTGGGGCCCGGACAGCAAAAAACTTTACTACACCGACCGCAAGAACCGCCTTGTGGAGGTTGATGTTGCCACAAAGGCAAAAAAGACCATAATGACCAATCCTAACGAGGAGTTCAGAAGCATCAGTTTCTCACCTTGCAACAACTGGATTACATACACCAAATCTGCAGAGAACGGCATGAGCGTTGTGTATGCATACAACCTCACAAACGGCAAGGAGATTGCCGTTACCGAGCAGTGGTATGACTCATCTTCTCCTGTATTCAGTACAGACGGAAAATACATAATCTTTACCTCTGCACGCGATTTCAACCCTACATACGGCCAGTTGGAGTGGAACCATACATACAACAACATGAACGGCCTTTACATGGTTATGTTGGCTAAGGACACACCTTCTCCACTTTTGCCTGAGGACGGAAAGAAATCCCCTGCAAAACCTGCAGGTCAAGCTGCCAAGAAGGGTGATGCAAAACCGGCTGCAGGTGCAACCGTTATTGATGCAGAGGGTATCTTTGGCAGAATAATCAGAATCCCTGTAGGAACAGGCAGATTCGGCAGTTTCGTTTGCGACGGCAAGAAACTCTGGTATTCGTCGGGAAGAGAGACCAAGGTATTTGATTTTGCTGCAGGCAAGGAAGAGAAGGCTGGCGAAGGTGTTTCATTGGTAAGCTACACCCCTGGTGCCAAGAAAGCTCTGGTTTCCAAAGGAAGGGATCTGTTTGTATGCGATTTCCCTGCCCCAAGGATTGCCCCAAGAGAGAAAATTACCTTCAAAAACCTTGTTGCCCCTATAGACAAACATGCCGAGTGGGCACAGATCTTTGACGAGGTGTGGAGAGCCTATAGAGACGGCTTCTACCTTGAGAACATGCACGGGATAGACTGGAACGCCGTTAAGGAGAAATACGCCGTATTGCTCCCTTACGCAAAGACCAGACTTGATTTGAACTACATCCTTGGCGAGATGATTGGCGAGGTAGCCTGCGGCCACGCTTACGTGAACCCGGGCGAGATGCCAACCCCTCCAAAAACAAATATGGGTCTGCTTGGAGCCCAGATCACCGCACACAAGAGCGGATACTACAAGATTGGCAAAATCCTTCCAGGTGCACCTTACAGCGAGAAATTGAGGTCACCTCTTGCAGAGCAGGGTCTTGATGTTAAGGAGGGCGACTACATCGTTGCAATTGACGGTATCCCAACCACATCTGTAGACAACATCTACAAGCTCCTTATTGGCAAGGCAAATGTCCTTACTGAGCTTACAGTAAACAGCAAACCTTCTGAGGAGGGTGCACATAACATTGTTGTAAAACCAATTGCAGACGAGTATCCTTTGGAGCACTACAACTGGGTACAGAACAACATTAAGAAAGTTGAGCAGGCAACCGGCGGCAGAGTTGGATACATCTATATCCCTGATATGGGTCCCGACGGCCTTAACGAGTTTGCACGCTACTTCTACCCTCAGCTGGATAAAGAGGCCCTTATCATTGACGACCGTGCAAACGGTGGCGGAAACGTCTCTCCAATGATTCTTGAGCGTCTTTTGAGACAGCCTTACAGAATGACAATGTACCGCAACTCTGAGCGCAATGGAACCATCCCTGATGCAACCCACTACGGACCTAAAGTGCTGCTTATCAACAAATACTCCGCTTCAGACGGAGACTTGTTCCCTTGGAGCTTCAAAGCCAACAAGGCAGGTACCGTAATTGGAACCCGCACTTGGGGAGGTATTGTAGGTATCAGCGGCTCACTTCCATACATGGACGGCACTGATGTACGCGTTCCGTTCTTCACAAACTATGACGCCAAAACCGGCCAGTGGATTGTAGAGAACCACGGCGTAGACCCTGACATCCTTATTGACAACAACCCTATAAAGGAGCAGCAGGGCATTGACGAGCAGCTCAACAAAGCCATTGAGGTGGTTATGGAGCAGCTCAAGGAGCGCAAGCCGCTTCCTAAGACTCCAGCCCCAAGAACCTTGAAGGATCTTGGATTGTAGGAGGAGCATTCTAAAATCAAGAAGGATGACCGGGCATCACAGGCCTGGCCATCCTTCTTTGCTTTATACACTATACACTTATCACTTCACCTCCTTGGAGTACTGCTCTGCAGTTTTGAGGAACTGTACCCTCTCAAATGCCTGAGGGTTGCTGATGTTTGCGTAGTTGAGCATTCCCTTGAAATCCGATATTTTCTTGAAACCCTTTGATTTCATGAACTCCTTCAGTTCGCGGTTGAAATCCTGCACCACAAACGGACCCTGCTTGTACAGCACACTACAAAGCTGCACTGTGTCTGCCCCTGCCAACAGCAATTTTATGGCCGAAGATGAATCATACACCCCTGTAGAGGCACTCAAACTGAAATTGCGCATTGCAGGTGAAAGAAGGGCAATCCACCGCAATTCCTTAAGATATTCTGCCTTGCAGGAGAATGGGGTTGCCGGCACAATCTTCAGGCTTTTAAGGGATATGTCGGGAGTATAGAAACGGTTGAACAGCACAGCCCCCTTTGCTCCATGCCCCTGCAGGCCGCTTACAAAGTTGCCCAAATTGGTAAAGCTGTCGGCAATCTTTACTGCCACAGGGATTCTTATCCCCTGTGTTATACTTTGCACTATCTTGTAATACTCCGCCTCAATCTCTGAACTACACTTGCTTCCGTTAAGAGGGATATTATATATATTCACCTCCAGAGCATCAGCCCCTGCCTTCTCTATCTCCTTTGCAAACTCTGTCCAATTATCCAACGAATAGCAGTTTATGCTGGCAATTATTGGAATGCCGGCCTCACGTTTGGCATCCCTGATAAGCTGCACATACTTGCCCAATGAATGCTCCTTCACATAATGCTGAAGAAAATCCTGATTCTCGGTATAATCAGCGCTAACCTCCTCAAGATAATTGATCTCATTGCTTATCTGCTCCTCAAACAGCGACTTTAACACTACCGCTCCCACTCCGCTTTTTGCCAATGCCACTATCTTCTCCAAATCATAAGTATACCCGCTGCTCGCAGCAATAAAAGGGGACTTGAGCTCCAGTCCCAAATATTTTACAGAAATATCTACCATAATTATTGAGTTTTTACCGTTTATAACATTCTTTTCGCACCGTTGTTTATTATAACGTCGTCTTTTTGTACCAGATTATAATTATTATTACAAAGTAACTAATAAATAAAACAAGAAAAACTCCCTAAAATGGGGTAATTGGAACATTCAAACAGGTAGGCATTTCGTAAAAAAACTCAACTTTCGTGAAATTTTGTTGAAAAAATTTGGATATTTAAAAATTGTCCGTATCTTTGCACCCGCTTTCACACCGAAAGCAACTTGAAATGATGAATCGGGATGTGGCGCAGTTGGTTAGCGCACCTGCTTTGGGAGCAGGGGGTCCTCCGTTCGAGTCGGAGTATCCCGACAAATTTGGGAAAGAACCTGAAAGAAATTTCAGGTTCTTTTTTATATTTGCATAAACGATACATTCTACCACACACAACGTATACGCTTATGAAAAAAATTCTTTTGGCACTGGCAACCATATTGTGTACAGTATTCCAGTCATGCGAAAAGTCTGAAACTCCAGAAATCCAACCCGAACTGCTTTCCTTTGCATTCTACAGGTCCAACAACAGCTCATTGTTCCAGGACATCGAATTCGGGTCACTGGACACTCCAGACCTCAAATACACCTTACCGTTTGAAACAGATATCACTTCACTGAAAGCATCATTCAGTGTGCCTGATGGCTGCATTGTTACAGTGGCGGGCAAAACCCAGACAAGCAACACAACATCAAACAACTTCTCCATGCCGGTTGAATACACTGTAACCAATAAAAACGGCACAACAAGGACCTATACAGTCTCACTAACAGTAAACCACACCTGTTTTACTGGGATTCCCGTAATGATCATCAATACCAAACAGGGAGCCCCAATAAAGGACAAGGAGAACTGGATAACCGGAGACTTCTCAATAATTGGAACAGACGGAAAACATATCATAGAGGGCAACGATCTGGAAATCAGAGGCAGAGGCAATACCACATGGTACAATCCCAAAAAACCTTACGCTCTGAAGCTGGGCAAAAAGACAGAGCTCTTTGGAATGCCAAAACACAAGCGTTGGGTACTTCTGGCAGCCTATAACGACAAATCCATGATCCGCACAGATCTGGCTTTCTTCCTGGCACAAAAATACTCCAATCTGCGCTGGAAACAGGGTGGACAACTCATTGAACTGATACTCAATGGCGAATTTATGGGCAACTACTACATTTGCGAGCACATAAAAATAGATGAGAACCGTATTCCCGACGGATATGTGATAGAGATAGACTACCGTGCAAAAGAGGCCAACGGAGACATTTTCTTCAAGAGCAAGCTATCTGGACTGAACTTTGTTGTTAAAGACCCTGAGATAGCGAAAAACAGCACAGAATTTGAATATGTTGAGGATTATATAAACACTTGCGAGCAAGACCTCAAAGCCCTTGACAGCGACAAGTATATGAAATACATAGACCTTGAAAGCATGGTTGACTGGTACCTCAACAGCGAACTTACCAGAAACCCGGATGCAACATTCTTCCTGAGTGTATATATGAATATTGGAGCCGACGGCAAGCTTTACATGGGTCCTCTATGGGATTACGACCTATCATTCGGCAATCAGGTTTACGAAGACGACAACGGGAATGACAATGGCTATACAGGTTTTATAATCAGGGACGGAGACCGCTCCAAAATCTGGATGAAAGCAATGTTCAACAACCCTGAATTTGTAGCCATGCTCAAGAGCAAAATGAAAGTGATTGCTGCAAACGAAGCCGAAATAATGGCATTCATAGACAAGAGACACCAGGAGCTGAAGACTTCTGCCCTATACAATGACAAACAGTGGAACCTGATGTGCCCTAAAAATGCATCAGACGCCACCATTGCCAAAGCCTACGACGAGCAGATAAAATACCTTAAAGACTGGCTCCACGGCAGAATCCAGTGGCTCAGCACCAACATCGAGGCGCTGTAGATAAATTTTCCCGACAGGGATATACCCATTATCTGACAAATAACCCCCGCCAGAACGCTCTGACGGGGGTCACTTTATCAATAGACTTTCTGTTATCTGTCGGGAAGAAGATTACATCAACTGTTTCAACAAGTTTCTCATGCTTACCTTCTCGTCAACTCTCTTGTAAAGTTCTGCAATTGGAATTCTCTCCTGCTGCATGGTGTCGCGGTCGCGTAGGGTAACACATTTGTCCTCAAGAGACTGGTGGTCTACTGTGATACACAATGGGGTACCGATTGCGTCCTGACGGCGGTAACGTTTTCCAATTGAATCTTTCTCGTCGTACTGGCAGTTGAAATCAAGTTTAAGCTCTGCCATAATCTCCCTTGCAAGCTCTGGAAGGCCGTCTTTCTTAACCAATGGAAGAACCGCCAATTTTACTGGAGCCAAAGCAGGGTGGATCTTTAGTACTGTTCTCTCCTCGCCATTTTCCAAAGTCTCCTCTTTGTAAGCGCCAGAAAGCACTGCAAGAACTGTTCTGTCCAAACCAATAGAGGTCTCAATTACGTAAGGAACGTAGCTCTCACCCTTCTCAGGATCGAAGTACTGAAGTTTTTTGCCAGAGAACTCCTGGTGGCGTCCCAAGTCAAAATCAGTACGCGAGTGGATACCCTCAAGCTCCTTGAATCCGAATGGGAAGTTAAACTCAATGTCAGTTGCCGCGTTTGCGTAGTGAGCAAGTTTGTCATGGTCGTGGTAACGGTAGTTCTCCTCTCCCATTCCAAGAGCCTTGTGCCATTTCAAACGGATCTCTTTCCATTTTGCAAACCACTCAAGCTCTGCACCTGGCTGTACAAAGAACTGCATCTCCATCTGCTCAAACTCCCTCATTCTGAAGATAAACTGTCTTGCTACAATCTCGTTTCTGAAAGCCTTACCAATCTGTGCGATACCGAATGGAAGTTTCATACGGCCAGTTTTCTGTACGTTAAGGTAGTTTACAAAGATACCCTGAGCAGTCTCCGGTCTCAAGTAGATTGTACCGCTCTCTCCAGATACGCTACCTAGCTGGGTGCTGAACATAAGGTTGAACTGTCTTACATCTGTCCAGTTTTTTGTACCTGAGATAGGACAAGCAATCTCGCAATCAAGAATAAGCTGTTTCAATGCATCCAAATCGTTTGCATTCAAAGCTGCCACCATTCTCTCCCTGCACTCCTCAATTTTCTTTGCATTTCTAAGGACGTTAGGGTTGGTTGCCTTGAACTGCTCCTCGTCAAATGCCTCACCGAATTTCTTGCGGCCTTTCTCTACATCCTTGTTGATCTTCTCCTCAAGTTTTGCAATGTACTCCTCAAGAAGAACGTCTGCTCTATATCTTTTCTTTGAGTCTTTATTGTCAATAAGCGGATCGTTGAATGCGCCAACGTGTCCGGAAGCCTCCCAGATTCTTGGGTGCATGAAGATAGCCGAGTCAATACCTACGATATTCTCGTTAAGTCTAACCATAGCCTCCCACCAATATCTCTTGATATTGTTTTTAAGCTCACTTCCCAACTGTCCGTAATCGTAAACTGCTCCCAATCCGTCATAAATCTCACTAGAAGGGAAAATGTACCCGTACTCTTTTGTGTGGGCAATCAGATTTTTAAATAGGTCTTCCTGTGTCATAATCTTATTTTTTCTTATTTCTTGTTTTCTCTGTTTTCTTAGTCTCCGGTTTCTTAACCTCCACAAGAGCCTTGTAGAGTTTTGCCGCAAAATCACGGCTCTTCAATTGCGGATGAGGAATTGTAAGCTGCGGTGTATCCATAACCACCGGCTCCCAACCGCCGTTGCTCTCCCTCTCAAATGCAAGGATATCTATATCTATAGGACGGCTCTCATATATCCTCTTGCCATCAGCATCAAACTGAGGCTCTTTTCTTTCCCTGCCCAGTTCTGTCTCTATCCTCTGGCAAACCTCAAGCACCTGCTGGGGCTCCAGTTCGGTAAGGCAGCAGAAACTCTGGTTAAGGAACGGCTCCACAGGAGTACTGAATCCCCAAGGCTCAGTTTCCATCATTTCCGATGTGTTTACCGCTTCATCCAGCGAAGCCACCTCAAGATAGTCGGGAAGAAGGGCATCAATCAGTTCAAGATTGGCCTCACCCAAGGTTGCCTCGCGGTCACCCATGTTGCTTCCCAAAAGAAGATATACTCTGTTCATACCTGTGATTTATAAAAGTCCAAGTTCCAGCATTGCCTCCTCGCTCATACGGCTTTTGTCCCACTCGGGCTCAAAAACCAGCTTCACCGCAACATCGGTAACCCCAGGGGTATCCTTAACCGCATCATTCACATCCTCCACCAGCTGGTCTGCCATAGGACAGTTTGGGGCAGTAAGGGTCATCTCCACAAACACTTTGTGGTCATCATCAATCTTAAGGTCGTAGATGAGTCCCAAATCATAGATATTCACCGGGATTTCAGGGTCGTGAACCATTCTCAAAGCCCTCACTACATCCCTCAAAATGCTCTCTTTGCTCTTCATACTCTATCCGTTGTACGCCATAGCGTAGATTTTTATCTGCTTGATCATTGAAACCAGCCCGTTTGCCCTTGTAGGTGAAAGGTTCTCCTGCAACCCTATCTTGCCAATGAACTCAAGCTCATTTGCAAGGATATCTGCCGGAGCCTGTCCGTTATAAACCCTGATAAGCAACGAAATGATTCCCTTTGTAATGATTGCATCGCTGTCTGCCGCAAACCAAAGTTTGCCGTCCTCAACCTTGCAGCTCAACCATACCCTGCTCTGACAACCCTTGATAAGGTTCTCCTCAGTTTTCTCCTTCTCCTCAATCACCGGCACATTCTTGCCCAACTCAATGATGTACTCATATTTGTCCATCCAGTCGGTAAAAATTGCAAACTCCTCTACAATCTCGTTTTCAATCTCCTTAATTGTCATAGTCCTAAAAAATTTCGTAGTCCCGCGCGGATTTGAACCGCGGACCCCCACATTATCAGTGTGGTGCTCTAACCAACTGAGCTACGAGACTGTATAAAACATCATATTACTTGTAGTCCCGTGCGGATTTGAACCGCAGACCCCCACATTATCAGTGTGGTGCTCTAACCAACTGAGCTACGGGACTGTAAAATTTTCTGTCGGGAAGATTATCTGAGCATCCTCACCGCCCTGTGCAAACTTGCAATAAAATATTCTGCCTCCTGCAGGGTGTTATATGGGAGGAATGATACCCTCACCATGCTGGTCACCCCAAAACGGGTCATGAGCGGCTCACAGCACATCAACCCGGTGCGCACTGCAACTCCCATCTTATCAAGCAGCTGGGCCAGATCAGACGGGAAACACCCCTCAATATTGAATGAGAACAACGGGATTTTGCTTCCCGGAGCTCCCCACTGCGGCTCTGCCGCCCCCTCCTGCTGCATCCATCCAAGGCCGTACACCGTACACCCTTCAATTTTCTGCAGCTCATCCTTCAAATATGCTATTATCTTTCTCTCCTCAGCCTCAATAACCTGCGCAATCTCCCCCTCCCTCAAGCTCTGGGCAAACTCCAGTGCCGGAGCCAGCGACGCCTGGGCAATGAAATTTGGGGTACCTGCCTCAAACTTCAACGGAAGCGGAGCGTATGTTGTCTTCTCAAATGTAACGGTATCAACCATATCTCCGCCACCCATATACGGCGGCATGGCCTCCAAAAGCTCTTTTTTGCCATAAACTACGCCGGAACCGGTAGTTGCATAAATTTTATGCCCGGAGCACACATAGAATTCACAATCCAGCTCCTGCACATCCACCTTGCAGTGCACAATTCCCTGCGCGCCGTCAACAAGCACTGCCGCCCCCTTGCTGTGGGCTGCTTCAATCACCTCCTTCACAGGATTTACCAGGCCAAGCACATTGGAGATATGCTCCACCGCAACAATCTTCACCTTCTCATCCAGCAACCTGTGGAACTCCTCCATATCCAGCTCCCCGTTGTCCTTCACCGGAATCACCACAATTGAGGCCCCGGCCATCTCACATGCCATCTGCCAAGGGACAATATTTGAGTGGTGCGAGTCTCCCGATATCATCACCTTGTCCCCTTCCCTCAGGAATTTTCTGCAGAAACTGCTGGCCACCAAATTAATTGAAGCTGTAGTTCCGCTGGTGAAAATGATATTCTCCCTTGCCGGAGCATTTATGAACTCCCCCACCTTCTCCCTTGCCCCTTCATAAAGGGCGGTTGCCTCATCGCTGAGCTTATGCATAGCACGGTGCACGTTTGCATTTGCTCCACAGTGCATCCTGTCTACAAGATCAATGACACATTGCGGCTTCTGCGAGGTGGCGCCGTTGTCCAGATACACCAGCGGTTTGCCCCACACATTCTGCTGCAACGCAGGAAAGTTCCCCCTTATATCCTCTATAGATTTCATACTACACATATTAAACACGCAAAATTACAAAACTTATCACTATTTTTGTATAAAAAAATCAGGTATGCACACTTATATTAAGGGAGAACTGGTAGAAATCACCCCAACCCAGGCTGTAATTGAGAACAACGGCATAGGTTATGAACTCCAGATTTCACTCCAGACCTTTACAGAAATACAGTCATTGAGGGATGTGATGCTATATATCCACCACCATCTGAGGGAGGATGTGGAGCTATGGTACGGCTTTGCCAGCAAGGATGAAAGGAACATCTTCAGGATGCTCATTGAGGTGAACGGCATAGGCCCCAACACAGCCCGCATGATGCTCTCATCCATGAGCAGTGCAGAAATCAGGACCGCCATCCTCACCGGAGATGTGAACAGGATAAAGAGCATAAAGGGAATAGGGATAAAAACTGCCCAAAGGGTAATCATAGACCTCAAGGACAAGATTGCCAAAAGCGAGGACAGCACTCCTACAACCATACTTCTTCCCGACAACAACTCCACCCATCTGCAGGAGGCCCTTTCAGCCCTTGTCATGCTGGGCTTTGCGAAAGCCGCTGCCGACAAGGTACTTAAGGCAGTATACAAGGAGAATCCGCAGTACTCACTTGAGGAACTTATAAAATTCTCCCTAAAAAGGCTGTAATTGAAAATATTTTAATACTTTTGTGCAAAATCATATTTAAAAATAATTATACACTATGAATACTCCTACAAATCTAAAGTACTCTGCAGACCACGAGTGGGTAAAAGTAGAGGGCAACATTGCAACAATTGGTATTACAGACTTTGCTCAGAGCCAGCTTGGTGACATCGTTTTCGTTGACATCCAGACTGAGGGTGAGGAGCTTGCAGCAGGTGAAGTTTTTGGTGCAATTGAGGCAGTAAAAACTGTAGCTGACGGTCTTATGCCAGTTTCAGGTAAAGTAATTGAGGTTAACGCAGAGCTTGAGGGTGCTCCTGAGTCTGTAAACTCTGATCCTTACGGCGCAGGCTGGATGATCAAAGTTGAGATGAGCAACCCTGCTGAGTACGATGCATTGCTTGATGCAGCTGCTTACGAGGCTGAGTGCAAATAATCAATACACAACAACTTACAGAGGGCCGGCTTTTCGCCGGCTCTTATTGTTTGGCACCATTTGTGTTGTATCTTTGCTGCAACTTTGCTTATATGAAGAAACTGTCCCGCATAAAAGCCATAACAACAGCCACCATATTCCTGTCAATGCCGGCATTCCCCGCACTATCACAAACTCAAGTGCAGAAAGCCATGAAAATACAGGAGAAGGAATATCTGTTCACCATCACTGTCCCCGGACCTGCCAAAGACAGAATATACCTCTCCCTCCAGCTCAAACAGGATAATAAGCTGGTTACCATAAAGCAGCTTGAGGAGCAATTGCGCCACAACTTTGCCAAATTGGACAATTTCTGCATAGAAGAAGATGACATCCGCCATCTGACCATAAATGAAAAGGACTATATCCGCTTCAGGTACTCCTTTTCAAAAGACACTGTAGCCCATGGCCAGCACCTTGTATACAAGGAGCTGGTTACAAATCTTTACAAACTGGAGAACAATGAGCTGTTTGATGTCCATTATTGGGGAAAGGAAATAGAGGGACAGTATTATGGAAGAACAATGGATGATACTGTCGGGACCCCCAACATACCGGAAGAGGAACTCCTTTTCAACAAACAGGGGATATTGCCATTTACCCCCAATGAGTGCATTCAGGAAGCGATTGTAAGCTGGTATAGAGCCAATCCGTCTGCAAAATACAGGCCATTGCGTTCAGTTCCCATTTATGGCAAAGGGATAGAAGAACTGTTCAACAGTTGCCCAAATATACTTGAGACAAAATCTTTCTCTGTTGCTGTTGTGAACAATGTATACAACAACAATATGGTAATACGAAGAGAAACATGGAAATGGCCTTTTGACAAAACTGAAAGGCATGCATACGACATCCTTTTCTGCAATTGCCCGGAGATTGCCCAAAGGGGCATGACTCTCAAGACTGTTTCATTGCTTAAAGACGATACAATCATCATAAAGCTTAAAAGAAAAATACTTGGCTACAAGAAAATTAAAGTTGACATATCCGAATCTTACTAACAATAAAAAAAGAGATTAATGAGAACTATTACAAAGACATTTGCCATATGCGTTGCAGCAATGGGCTTTGCCTGCACAGGAGCAACTGCCCAGAGCAAGGCAGAGACCAAACTCTACAATACTGTAATGGCAAAAAGAGACCTTAAGAATGCCAACAAGTTCCTTAAGAAATACCCTTCTTCACAGTACACACCTGCCGTGCTGAAAGTAAAGGACTCCATTGCATTCTACGGTTTGGACAAGAATGACGCAACCGCATATATCACATTCGTTACAGATAACCCAAAATCATTTTATGCCAGCGCCGCCAACTCCCGCATAGCAGAATTGAACACCAGCTCCATTACTGCAGAGCAGGCTCTTGAGGCCGCTGTAGCAGCAGGCTTGCAGAAAGAGACAATAGTTGCTGCAACCGGCGTAAAGAACCGCAACAACGAGCATGTTGCAGCCGTTGTTGCACCAGCACCGGGCACTACCAGCTTCAAGCTTGTAATGCTTTCTAACAGCAACGGTACCTGGAACATAGTGGACGAGATTTCAGAAAACGTATACACCAATGATTACAATCTGAACGAGTTTAACCTTAAAGAAAACCTTAAACCGATAACAATCAAAGGATTGCAATACCTGTACTTTGGCTATACAAACAGCAGCAGCCATGTAGACCGCAGAAGCAACATTGCCAACAACGATTGCGAGCTTGTTCTTAACCTCTACTCTTTGGACGACAAGGCAATGTACAACATCCTCTACAGCGGCAAGACTCAGGATGGCATCCTTTACGGAAACTCAATGGACGCCGAGCAGGCAGGAGCCGGAGCAACCGAGCAGCAGGCATACCTGATCAGCCAGCTCAACAATATTGATTTCCTTAAGCCATACGAGGCCGAGCGCTTCATGGCCCAGGACCTTATCCAGTGGTGGTACAAGAACAACCCTGCCAACAGCAAGGATGTAGCCTTTGGCATTATCCCACAGAATTCCCCTCTAATTGACCTGTTCAACAACAGTAAAGACAAGGAAAAGGTTGGAAATTACACAGTTGCGCTAATTGAAAACGTATTTGGCAACACAATTATAGTTGTTCGCAACAACCAGACAAAAGAACATGCCCTTGCAATGTGCCAGGCAACCCCGAAAAACTCTAACGATTTGGAACTCAATACTTTCTACGGAGAAAAGGGAAATATTCTTGCATTATACTACTACAAAGGAAAAAGCTCACTCAAGAAAAGGCTCAACCTTGCAAGCAAGAAACTTTACTAAAATACAGTATACAACTGCATACGAAAACCGCTTTCCATAGGCAACTGCCACACGGGAAGCGGTTTCTGTTTATAAGTGTGCGGTTCCAAAATTAAATAAAATTTATCAATTATATACAAAACTCTGTAAATTTGTAACAAACAGAAAAATCACACACTATGAAACACAGTTTTGGAAGCGACAACCACTCCGGAGTGCACCCACAAATAATGGATGCCATCATCCGTACAAACAACAACTTTGAAACCGCATACGGAGAAGACCAATATACCAAACAGGTATTAAAACAACTTGAGGATCTTCTTGGAGGAGACTGCACTGCATTCTTTGTATTCAACGGCACAGGCGCCAACATTGTGGCACTGCAGGGTTTCTTAAGGAGCTACAATTCAGTTCTGGCGCCCATTACAGCCCATATAAACGTAGATGAGTGCGGAGCAGTGGAAAAGGTATCATCAGCACGCATAGTGCCGTTAGAAGCGCCAAATGGCAAGGTTTCCCCTAAAGAGGTTATCCCGGCACTTACAGGCTTTGGCCATCAGCACAACGCCCAGCCAAAAATCCTCTCTATCTCGCAACCTACAGAACTTGGCACTACCTACACCCCGGAAGAGATACGTGAACTGGCAGACCTTATGCACAGCCACGGCTGCTACCTTCATGTAGATGGTTCCAGAATCTCAAATGCAGCAGAATCTCTTGGCCTCCCAATCAAAGCATTTACCCAAGATTGCGGAGTGGATGCCCTATCCTTTGGAGGCACCAAAAACGGCCTTCTTATGGGAGAAGCAGTGGTAATTTTCCACCGCCCGGAGAATACTCTTCCCGACAGCAATGGAATTCCAATGAACATCCAAAATATGGAGGCAGCCAAAAATCTACAATATTTGAGAAAACAGACAACCCAACTGTACTCAAAAAGCAGGTTCATAGCAGCACAGTTTGAGGAGTACCTGAAAGACGGATTGTATCTGAAACTGGCCGGCCAATCAAACGCAATGGCCAGATATCTTGCACAGACTCTTGAGCAGATTCCGGAAATTACCATCTCAAAAAGCGTAGACAGCAACGCCGTATTTGCCATCTGCCCTACTTGGCTAAGCGAAGAACTTAACAAAAAACACTACTTCTATGTATGGGATGAGAGCACCAATGAAGTCCGTTGGATGTGCTCCTTCAATACCACAAAAGAGGATATAGACGAATTTGTGGCGGACATCAAAGCAATAATAGCCAGCCACAAATAACAAAATCGCAACATAGCTATGCAGATATCACAAGCAGAAACAGCAGATTTTGCAGGAATCCGCGCAATTTGGGAAGAGCAATTCACCACAGATAGCGGATATCTCAACATCATGTTTGGAGAGATAATGCCCCAATGCACAAGCTATGTTTGCAAGATAAACGAAAGAATTGTATCAGCCCTAAGCCTCATGCCAATGTATTTCATTGATGAAATTACAGGGATAAAACTTAGCGGCTGGTATATGTTCGGTGTTGCAACCCTTAAGGAATTCTGGGGAAAACGGATAGCGGCGCAGATGATAGAATATACCTGCTCATGCGAAGAAAAGGCTGGTCACAGCTTCATTTTTGAACGCCCTGCCACCCCCGAATTAAACCGGTACTATTATAATTTAGGATTTACAAAGCATCTGGAGTACACCCCTCACGTATTTGAATCACCCATTTCCAATGGTTCCACGGGGAACAATCATTTGGAGAAACAGGCAGAAACAGATAGCGCAGAGGCTGCAAAAACTATATTGAAAGATGTAAGAACACACCACTCCAGACGATTTGAATGGAAAAAAATAGAAATTCTAGAATCATTAATAAAACTTGGAGAACTTGAATTTCACAATACAACTTACTGTAAAACACCACCTCAAGGGATATTTATATCAATCAGAACTTTGAACAATACCTCAGCTGAAACATTTAATAACTCATTCTTCTGTTTTCCCATGGAATAACAAGAAAGAATAAGTAAAGATGAAAGGCTCTAACTTGTTGTTATTCACAGGTTAGAGCCTTTTTATTAACATTATGGGAACAATAATTGTTCCACGTGGAACATTCTTCTACCTGCCAAAATAAATCAACAGAACAGATACATCTGCAGGGGAAACTCCTGGGATTCTGGAGGCCTGTGCTATGGTTGTTGGCCTATGTTTCATCAACTTTTGCCTACTCTCAATAGACAAAGAGGTTACTTTCAAGAAATCAAAATCAGCTGGTATTGCAATATTCTCCAGTTTAAGGATCTTGTCGGCAATCCTCTGCTCCCTCTGGATATACCCCCTATATTTCACAGCAATTTCCACACTCTCCAATAATTCGTCGGGAAGAATTGAAAGAGCATCTGGAGTGAACTCAGAAGTAGGGGTCTGATATGGAAGATCCATAAATTTATCCTCTCCATTACGGCCAGAATTATTGAAACCTCTACTGATAGGAGTCTCTGCAGACACCTGCCCTATCTTTGAATAAACCTCATCTTTTTGTCTTATATTATTTAGAAGAGGCTTAATGGAAATTTGCGGACGAGACAACAACTCGCTCATTCTCCTCTTCTGAGAAAGAGGTGCAGAATTATTCTCTTCCAAGAACTGGTTAACCATCTGTGGCTCGGCCGAGGTGTTATCAAAGAATTCGGTAAGTTCAGTTACTGCGGAATATTTGTTGTCAACCAAACGCATCCTGTCTTCAGACACAAGCCCAATCTCATAGCCAAGTTTGGTAAGGCGCAAATCGGCGTTGTCTTGTCTTAAGAGAATTCTATACTCCGCACGTGAGGTAAACATTCTGTAGGGCTCATCCACACCTTTAGTAACAAGATCATCAATCAGCACTCCTATGTAGGCCTGATCCCTCTTTAGGACAAAAGGATCTCTGCCATCAAATGCAAGCGCCGCATTTATGCCTGCCATCAAACCTTGCGCAGCAGCCTCCTCATAACCGGTAGTACCATTCACCTGTCCAGCCATATAAAGTCCTTTAAGAGCCTTGCACTCCAAAGTATGTCTCAATTGTGTAGGCGGGAAATAATCGTACTCCACTGCATAAGCAGGTCTGTAAATCTCAACACTCTCCATACCTTTTATATTTCTCAAAGCTTCCATCTGCACAGCAAAAGGGAGCGATGAAGAGAAACCCTGAAGATAGTACTCATAAGTATTCCACCCTTCAGGCTCAAGGAAGAGCTGATGAGAATCCTTCCCTTCAAATGTCTTCAACTTGTCTTCAATGCTTGGACAATACCTTGGACCAATACCATGAATCTTTCCAGAAAATAATGGAGAATCCTTAAAGCCACTTTTAAGAATATCGTGAACTGTTGAATTGGTATGAACCATATAGCAGCTCATCTGCTCTACTCCATTCTGGATAGGAGAAGGAACATTCAGAAAAGTGAACCTTGCAGGAGATGAATCTCCAGGCTGTCTTTCCAATTTTGAGAAATCAATTGAACGGGCATCAATTCTTGGAGGGGTACCAGTCTTCATTCTTCCGCTCTCTATACCCAAAGACTCCAACTGCTCCGTTACTCCGTAAGAAGACAACTCCCCTACTCTACCACCTTCTGTAGTCTCTTTTCCTATAAATAATTTGCCGTTTAGAAACGTTCCTGCAGTAATAACTACCTTGGAGGCTCCAAATTTTGCACCCAAAACCGTTGAAACACCTTTAACCTCCTCACCCTCAACGATTAACGAATTTACCACGTCTTGCCAAATAGAAAGATTTTGGGTATTTTCAAGAATGTACCTCCAGTTGAAGGAATAATAGACCCTGTCACACTGTGCCCTTGGACTCCACATTGCAGGTCCTTTTGAACGGTTAAGCATCCTGAACTGTATTGTACTGGCATCAGTTACAAGCCCAGAGCAACCTCCAAGCGCATCTATCTCTCTAACTATCTGACCTTTAGCAATACCTCCAATTGCAGGATTACAAGACATCTGGGCAATTTTGTTCATATCCATGGTTACAAGAAGTGTCTTCTTGCCCATTTTGGCCGCAGCTGCAGCCGCCTCACACCCTGCATGTCCCGCTCCTACCACAATAACATCAAAATCCCTATTCATTTATTTATTCCCGATAAAATTCTTCAAAATATCCAAAGCCGAATCTTCAGCAGCCCTCATCTCCTTAATATCTTCATCACAATGATCATCGAGACCACAAAGATGAAGCATACCATGAATTATGACACGATGCAGTTCGCGGAGAAAATCTTCTCCATACTCCAAGGCATTCTCCCTTACTGTGTCTACACTTATATATAATTCTCCATTGATGGTTTCTTCCTCAGAATAATCAAAGGTAATTATATCTGTATAATAGTCGTGTCCCAAAAACTGCTGGTTAATCTCCAGGATTGAAGGATCATTACACAATATAATATTAATATCCCCTACCCTATAACCGTGCTGCTGAACTACTGCTTTCATCCATCTCTTTAAAGGTAGTTTATCCTTTAAATCAAATTTGAGATCTTTATTGAAAAATCTAATCATAAAATATGCTAATGTGAACAAAGTTTAATAACTTTGCTATGTTTTAGCGACAAAGTTAGAACTTAGAAATTAAATATAAAACCTTTAAAATACTTTTATTATGGCTAAAGTAAGTGTTATTGGCGCCGGTAACGTTGGTGCTACTTGTGCGAACGCTATGTTGCACATGAAATTCTGCTCTGAGATTGTTCTGTTGGACATCAAAGAGGGTGTTTCTGAGGGTAAGGCAATGGATATGATGCAGACTGCCAACCTTTACAAATTTGACACTAAAGTAACAGGCGTAACCAATGACTATAAAGCTACAGCAAACTCAGACGTTGTAGTAGTAACTTCAGGTCTTCCAAGAAAACCTGGTATGACCAGAGAGGAGCTTATCGGTGTTAACGCAGGCATCGTAAGCAGCGTAGTTGAGAACGTTCTAAAATATTCTCCTAAAGCTATCCTTATCATCGTGTCAAACCCTATGGACCCTATGACATACCTTACTCTTAAGAAATCAGGTCTTCCTAAAAACAGAGTTATCGGTATGGGTGGTATCCTTGACAGCAGCCGCTTCCAGTATTTCCTAAGCAAAGCCCTTAAGGCTCCAGCAAGTGATATTGAGGGTATGGTAATCGGTGGTCACGGTGATACAACCATGATTCCTCTTATCAGATTTGCAAACTACAGAGGCATTCCTGTAACTGAGCTTCTTTCTAAAAAAGCAGCTGAGCAGGTTGTTGCTGACACAATGGTTGGTGGTGCAACCCTTACAAAACTTCTTGGCACATCTGCATGGTATGCTCCAGGTGCATCTGCAGCAGTTCTTGTTAAAGCAATTGTTATGGATGAGAAAAAAGTATACCCTTGCTGCGTAGCTTTGGACGGCGAGTATGGTCAGGAGGATATCTGTATTGGGGTACCTGCACTTATCGGCAAGAAAGGTTGCGAGAAAGTTGTAAAATACAAACTTAACGCACAGGAGATGGAGTTGTTCAACAAGAGCGCAGAGGCTACAAGAAAGACCAACAACATCCTTTATGATATGAACATTCTTCAGAAATAATAAAATTTGTTCCTGAACAATCGGATTATGGTAGGGTTTTTGTAGTAATTGCTATAAAAACCCTATTTTTATCAACACGGAGATAAAAAATAGTGCAAATTTAATTCGCTGTGTTTCTTATAGTTACACTACTAACTGGTAATTTATTAACAAATAATGCGTGTTTTTGTAAATAATTTACTAATTTTACAACCGCTTTATACACGAAATACGTAACAAAATGGAAATAAAGAAATCACCTAAAGCCAACTTGGAGAACAAGAAGTTCTTGTTCATGGAAATTGGACTAGTAGTAGCACTATTGATGGTCCTAGGCGCATTTGAATGGTCAACAACAGAAGGTACAGACTTGGCAAGCCTTGGAGACGAGACTGCAGTTGTAGTTGAGGAAGAGCAGGTTCCAATCACTCAAGAGGAGCAGCTCCCTCCACCAGAAGTACCAAAAGAGCCAGTAATGTCAGACATCATTGACATCGTGGACGATGACATCAAAGTTGAGGATAACTTCCTATTGTCAACTGAGGATGATGCTTCACTAGGAGTAGAGATTAAAGATTACGTTGTAGAGCAGGAGGAAGAGGTTGTAGAGGAGGAGGAGGTTCCTTTCGCAATCGTAGAGCAGAAACCTACTTTCCAGGGTGGTGATGCAAACACATTTACCAAATGGGTATTCTCAAAAATCGTTTATCCTGAGATTGCTAAGGAGAACGGTGTACAGGGTAGGGTAACCCTACAGTTTACAATTGAGACTGACGGTAGCGTTAAAAACGTTAAAGTACTTAGAGGTGTAGACTCATCATTGGATAAAGAGGCTGTACGTGTAGTATCAAGCTCACCAAAATGGTCTCCAGGTATGCAGAGAAACAAACCTGTAAGAGTAAAATACACTTTCCCAGTTGTATTCCAGTTGAGATAATAATAAACAAAAATAATAAGGAGCTACCGGAAACGGTAGCTTTTTTTTTGTTATAAATATTTATATATTTGTAAAGATATAACGCTGTTACTATGGAATATTTTGCAATATCAAACGGAATTCCCGTACATATTCTCGATACTAAAAAGGGTGATACAACAATTATGTTGTTGCACGGTTACCTTGAAACTCTCTATATCTTCAACGAATTTATTGAAGAACTGGAGAAGAAATACAGGGTCATAGCCATAGATCTTCCAGGACACGGTCTTACCGGATCTGACAAGGAGGTAAACTCAATGGAATTCTGCGCCCAAGTAGCAGCAGATGTACTGCAGAAAAGCGGTGTGGAGAAAGCATATGTTGCCGGGCATTCTATGGGAGGTTACGTTGCCCAGAACTGCTTGAAACTGTTCCCGGATCTGTTCCAGGGAGTAATACTCCTCAATTCAACACCCAATGCAGATTCGCCGGAGAAAAAGAGCGACCGAGAGAGGGAAATTGAGCTTGTTCTCTCTGCCAAACTGGGTCATCTTGCAACATTGAGCATACCTAAAATGTATGCCCAGGCCAATCTGAGGAAGTTTGACGAAAAGATAGAGGAGACCATTGAAATCACTGAAACACATGATCCTAAAGGCATAGTAGCATGCATTAAAGGCATGATGGAGAGAGCTGATACCAAAGATGTTCTGAAAAATGCGGCAAAAGCAATGTTCATCTTTGGAACAGACGACAAGTTCATCACTGAGGAGATCAGGGAAAAACTGATAGGGGAGTTTCCGGGTGTAAAAGCGGTAACAATCCCTGAAACCGGACACAACTCCTTTATAGAGAAACCCGAAGAAGTCCTCAAAGCTATAGAGGACTTCGTCGGATAACTATTTTACCACAAGAAATTGTCAAACGGATATCTTCCGGCATGAATCTCCGCAACCATCTTGTAAAGGTCGTTGCGGAGTTTGTCTATATGGAGTTTCTCCTTTGCAGAGATAAAGATGGCAGGGGTATTCTCCTTGTACATCCATGAGTTCTTGAGCTCCTCCAGCGAGTAGTTCTCCCTTTTCTTCGGACCAAGGTCAAACTCATCCTGCTCAACATACTTGTAAGCATCTATCTTGTTGAAAACCATAAAGGTAGGTTTCTTGCCGGCGCCAATCTCCTGAAGAGTATTCTTTACCACTTTAATCTGCTCCTCAAAGTTGGGGTGGGAGATATCCACCACATGCATAAGGATATCAGCCTCTCTCACCTCATCAAGTGTACTCTTGAATGACTCTACCAACTGATGAGGCAACTTGCGGATAAATCCTACGGTATCACTCAACAGGAACGGTACATTCTCAATTACAACTTTGCGGACTGTAGTATCCAGGGTTGCAAAAAGTTTATTCTCTGCAAAAACCTCACTTTTAGCCAGCAGATTCATCAAAGTACTCTTTCCTACGTTGGTGTATCCAACAAGGGAAATCCTCACCATATTGCCTCTATTTCCCCTCTGGGAGGCCATCTGTTTGTCAATCTTCTTGAGTTGTTCCTTAAGACGGCTGATTTTGTCGAGAATAATACGGCGGTCGGTCTCAATCTGGGTCTCACCGGGACCCCTCATACCAATACCTCCACGCTGCCTCTCCAAGTGTGTCCACATTCTGGTAAGGCGTGGAAGAAGATACTGATACTGTGCCAGTTCCACTTGGGTTTTTGCATATGCAGTCTTGGCCCTCTGGGCAAAAATGTCCAGGATAAGGTTGGTTCTATCCAAGATTCTGCACTCAAGTTCCCTCTCAAGGTTCCTCAACTGCGAAGGAGAAAGCTCATCATCAAAAATAACCAGAGGAATCTCATTCTCCACAATAAAGGCCTTTATCTCCTCAAGTTTACCGCTACCTACATAGGTTTTGGAATTTGGGCGGTCCACTTTCTGCACAAATCTGCGGACACCCTCAGCACCAGCAGTTTCGGCAAGAAACTCCAGCTCATCCAAATATTCAGTAACCTGTTCCTCCGTATTATTAGGGGTAATTACACTAACAAAAATTGCTCTCTCCATAAAATTTAATTCTCTCAAAACTTACAAACTACAAAAGTATAAACTATATTTGTATAAATATTAATCTTTATCCCGATGACACTAAAAAATTTAGCAATTGCAGCAATTACCATTGCTCTTGCTGCCGGCAGCACTGAGGCATCAGCCCAGAAAAAGACTCTTAGGGAGCACGGATTCCCTATTGGAATATTTGAGACAGGAAAATACAACGCCATAACTGACGTTCCCGGAGTAACCGTAGGACAGGTAACATGCATTGAGGGTGACAGTATCCGCACAGGTGTAACAGCCATTGTACCTCACCAGGGAAACATCTTCAGAAACAAGATTCCGGCTGCAATCTATGCCGGTAACGGATTTGGAAAACTTGCAGGTGTAACCCAGGTTCACGAGCTTGGAAATATTGAGACCCCTATTGTACTTACAAATACCCTCAACGTGGCAGCCGGCATAGACGGCCTTATCACATACACCCTTCAACAGCCTGGCAATGAGAATGTACGCTCTGTAAATGCTGTAGTAGGAGAGACCAACGACGGCGGATTGAACAAGATCCAGCAGAGATATGTAACACCTGAGATTGTACTTGAGGCCCTTGCAAAGGCTAAACCGGGACCGGTAGAGCAGGGTTGTGTAGGCGCAGGTACAGGTACTGTAGCATTCAACTTTAAGGGCGGTATTGGAACCTCTTCACGCAAGCTTCCTAAGTCTCTAGGTGGATATACAATTGGTGTGATTGTACAGTCAAACTACGGTGGAATCCTTGAGATTGACGGCGTTCAGGTAGGTCAGAAACTTAACGAATACTCTTTCAAGAACCACGTAATCCCTCAGGCAAAAACCGCAGACGGATCATGTATGATGATAGTAATCACAGATGCCCCAATTGACGCACGCAATCTTGAAAGGGTAGCCAAAAGAGCCATGATGGGCTTGGCAAAAACCGGCGGTATTGCCTCAAACGGCAGCGGTGACTACGTAATTGCACTTTCAGTTGCCCCAGAAAACCTTTTGAAGGACGGCAAAAAAATGCATACCCAGACTGTTCTCGACAACGGAGAGATGTCATCAATCTTTGCAGCAACCATTGAGGCAACAGCCGAGGCCCTATGGAACTCAATGTTCATGGCAGAGACCACCAAAGGCTACAAAGGCAAAGTGGTAGAGGCCCTTCCGGTGGAGAAAGTGCTTGAAATGCTTAAGGACAGAAATAAATAGGCCTCTCAAGCAACCTATACAACAAAAGCAACCCCGGAGTAAAACCCCAGGGTTGCTTTATTAATTATATGAGATAATCCTTAGTCTTTAAGCTTAGCGCAAAGGAACTCTCTGTTCAATCTTGCAATGTGAGCTACAGAAACTTTCTTAGGGCACTCCATCTCGCATGCGCGGGTGTTGGTACATGCACCAAAGCCTAGCTCGTCCATTTTTGCAACCATTGCTTTAGCACGTCTTGCGCCCTCAATTCTACCCTGAGGAAGCAATGCCAAAGAACTTACTCTTGCAGAAACGAACAACATTGCTGAACCGTTCTTACAAGTTGCTACACAAGCACCGCAACCTACGCAAGAAGCAGCGTCCATACTCTCGTCTGCGTCTTTCTTAGGAATTGGAATAGCGTTACCGTCTGGAACTCCACCTGTGTTAACTGATACGAAACCGCCTGCCTGAAGAATCTTGTCAAATGCAGTTCTGTCAACTACCAAGTCTTTGATAACTGGGAAACCTGCACTTCTCCAAGGCTCAATTGTAATGGTATCTCCATCTTTGAATTTACGCATATGCAACTGGCAAGTGGTGATCTCATTGTCCGGACCGTGAGCCCTACCGTTGATGTATAGTGAGCAGGCACCGCAGATACCCTCACGGCAATCGTGGTCGAAGCTTACAGGACCGCTGGCTTTACAGCCTTTGTTCACTGCTACAGGATCAATGTTCTCCTTTATCAACTGCTCGTTAAGGATGTCCATCATCTCCAGGAATGAACTGTCGGGAGAGATATTTTTAACCTTATAGGTCTCAAAATGTCCCTTTTCCTTAGCGTTTTTCTGACGCCAAACTTTTAGTGTTAAATCCATATCTTGTACTTTTTCTTAGTCTTTATAGTTTCTTGTTGATGGTTTTACAAACTCGTAGTTCAAAGCCTCCTTGTGTAGCTCAGGAGCAGCGTTCTCGCCTTTATACTCCCATGCAGCCACGTACATGAAGTTCTCGTCATCACGTTTTGTCTCACCGTCCTCGGTCTGCATCTCCTCACGGAAGTGACCACCGCAAGACTCGTGTCTGTTAAGGGCATCCATAGCCATAAGCTCACCCATCTCAAGGAAATCAGCCAAACGCAATGCTTTTTCCAACTCCTGGTTGAACTCTCCATTCTCACCAGCTACATATACATTGCTCCAGAACTCTTTCTTAAGATCTTTGATAAGACCAAGGGCTTTTTTAAGTCCAGCCTCATTTCTTGCCATACCAACATAATCCCACATAACAAGACCAAGCTCTTTATGGATATCATCAACTGATCTCTTACCTTTGATAGAAAGAAGTTTGTTGATCTTATCTTTAACAGCTTTCTCAGCCTCCTCAAATGCAGGGTGGTTGATATCTGTTTTAGGCTCCTGAATTTTATGTGACAAATAGTCACCAATTGTATAAGGAAGGATAAAGTAACCGTCAGCAAGACCCTG
>JAGBTG010000059.1 GCA_017631435.1 Bacteroidales bacterium
CCGCGACGAAGTCGTGGGAGGGATGAAGTCGGAACTCGTTCCGACGGAACCAAGCCAAACTTACCCTACTGCCACTGTCGTCATATCCATATAAACACGAAAGGAGGTGACTAAATCACTTATTAGTCACCTCCTTCTTTTAGTACAGTCCGTCTATAAGGTTATTGTCTTTGCTTCTGTACTTTTTCATCAGTTCAAGACATTTGTCGGGATTAAAACCCCTCAGTCTTGCATATTCTTCAGAAAGTATCTTGTGCATCCTTGGAGTTGCAGGGAGCCTTTCAAGATTTTTGCATCCTTCATCCATATTTACAGGAGCAAAACGCATTCTGTTGAGGTCTACAAGTTCTATCTTTATCTCCTCCCCCACTTTTTCAAAAAGTATGTTTGCCCTTCCATAATCCAAATGGCTGATGTTGTTATTGTGCAATGTTGCTGTAACAACTGCAACTTGCTTTAAAACTTCATCCTCCTCATCAAACTTTCTTTCAAATAGTTCCTTGTAAATATGTGAGCAAGAACTTTTAAGGCTTACAAAGTAGCTTTTTCCAAATAGAAGTCCATTACTCTCTGTCATGTAGGCTACAGGAAATGGGGTACCTACCCCTATATCAAGAAGTTTGAGGGCGTATTCGTATGATCGCTGTGCCTTCGATGGGCGGAACAGGCCATATACAAACCGGTTTATTATGTTTGGTATGCGGTATGACTTTACTATATATTCAACCCCCTGGTGCTCAAACATCCTGAGTTCATTTCTTCCCTTGTAGATTACAGTTCCTTCTCCTTTTTCAAAAAGGGAAGGGATTGAAAGTATGAAATCTCCTGCTTTCCTGTAATCTTGGTGGATGAAATGGGTTTTTCTGCAAAATATTCCCATAAGGCTATTTTTCAATTCTCAAGTTCTGGAATGAAGTTATCATTGCATCAGACATTCCTGTAAATACAATCCTTACAGCAAGAACTTTATCCTCAGGTCTGATTACGGCAATTCCATTTTTGAATTCTTCTCCTTTTATGTAATCTGTACCGTTGTATGTATACTCTACATAACCCTCAGTACAGTCATAAAGGGTAATGCCGGGGATACCTGTCTCAACAGTGATTCTGCTGCACTCTACAGGCTCTTTGAATGAGTATTTCAACCAGTCGCCAGCCTGTGACCTTCTGTTGATCCTGCAATACTTGCTGTATTTGTAGGTTGTAATATTACTCATCGGGAAGCTTTTGTTGCACTCATTTTCCTTATAGGAACTCTCAATTGAAACTTCAGGAGTGATATAATAGTAAAGTTCAATGTTTGAAGCTCCAACGCTTATACTCTGGTTGAAGTCATTATAGAAGGTTGCAAACCTGTATCCTTTAGGGCTATCTGTTTTAATTTCACCTTTATATACAGGTGAATTTACTGTAGGATCAGACTCGTCTGTTGTATATCTTACAACAGCGCCATCGTATGGTAGGGTAACCTTAAGGGCTCCCTCCTCATAAACAACTTCAGGGAACGGCAATCTGAACTTGATACCCATATTGTGAAGCCTGTTGTAGTGTGTAGATGTGATTGCGTTGTAAAAACGCTCATAATCTTTAAGTTCTGCATTGGTCCATGCTGCTTCTGAGATTGCACAAAGGCGTGGGAAGAACTGGTATTCCATAAATCTCTCGGGACGGTTCAAAAGCTCGCACCACAAGTTGCCCTGGATACCCATAACAAGTTTCTCCTCCTCAGGGGTGAAGTCATTCATATTGATTGGATCAATCTTGTAGGCACTGTCGAGAGTAACAATGGCAGCCCATGAATGTCCTCTTTCATATTTGCTCTGTTTCATGTCAAGGTAGCAGTACTGTCCTGGAAGGAATACGGTAGGCTGGCCTGCCTTAACGGCATTTGCTGCCCTTTTCATTGAACCCCAACCGTAAACAACTGTGCTTGGTTCAAGGTCTCCACCTTTAATGATCTCATCCCATCCTACAAGGGTTCTTCCGTGCTTGTTTACAATCTTCTCCATTCTGCGTACAAAGTAGTTGAGGAGTTCAATTTCCTCCTTCATACCCATTTTTTTCATGAATGCCTGGCAATGAGGACAATTTTTCCAGTTGTCCATATTAACCTCATCACCGCCCAAATGGATAAGTTTTGAAGGGAAAAGTTCTACAAGTTCTGCAACTATATCCTCAATCATCTCATAGTTTTTCTCTTTTCCAATGCACCATACATTGTTTGCCTCACCGTTTACACTCAAAGTTTTGTTCTCATTGGAGCAACCTACGTGAGGATAGGTTTCAACTACAGATTTGCTGTGTCCGGGCATGTCAATCTCCGGGATGATTGTAATGTTTCTGTCTGCAGCATATTTTACAACCTCCTTAATCTCCTCCTGTGTATAGAATCCGCCATATCTCTTGTTGCCGGAACCATAAGAAGGTGGAAGTACCTCATCCGGACCTCTCCATGCACCTTTCTCAGTAAGAAGCGGGTATTTCTTTATCTCCACTCTCCATCCGTTGTCATCGGTGATATGCCAGTGGAAAGTATTGATTTTATGATAAGAAATCCAGTCAATGAAATCATAGATGGTCTCAAGAGGGAAGAATGTCCTTGAAACATCCAAACCTGCACCTCTGTAGCCAAATCTTGGATAATCCTCAATCTCGGCACAAGGAATCTTTATCTTCCCGACAACTTTCTCTTCTGAATAGATTCCCTCAGGCATCATCTGCAATAGGGTCTGCACACCGTAGAAGGCACCTGCCTTGGTAGAGGCAATAATTGAAATTTTGTCGGGAGTAACAGAAAGGGTGTAACCCTCCTCTTTGGTGGTTGACTGAGGGTCTACATTTATCTCAATGGTTTTCTTGCCATTGTCATTGGTCTGCACTCCGGCTGCCTTTGCAAGTTTCTCTTTCAGGTAAGCAACCTCAAATTCAGCATTGCCTTTGATTGCCACATTGTCATTGAGAGTAAAATACCCCTTGGCAACTTCAACCTGCTGTGGCTGAGGTATGATGTTGAGTTGTACCTCCTGAGTACAAGCAGCCATGATTGTACCGCACAACAAAAGGGCTGCAAGTTTAGATTTCTTTATCATTTTCACTCTATTTTAATTATAAATTTCACTGTTAAAGGTGTAAAGATATGAAAAATGTCAATTATAGGGGTGCTTGGCAATAATTATTTGATATTAATTGCTTATTTGATAAAAAGTGACTAAAATTGTAGAAAATTTTATTGGATAATTATACACTTAAAAAACATAAAATGGCCGAAAAATTAATATCACAGATTCCTGAAGGGCCTTTGGCTGAGAAATGGACAAAGCATAAGGCTCAGATCCGCGTTGTAAGCCCGGCTAACAAACGCAAACTGGAAATTATTGTAATTGGTACAGGCTTGGGTGGTGCAGCTGCAGCTGCTTCTCTAGGCGAGTTGGGATACAATGTAAAAGTATTCTGTATCAGTGATTCACCAAGACGTGCGCACTCTATTGCCGCACAGGGTGGTATCAATGCTGCAAAGAACTACACCAATGACAATGACTCTATCTACCGTCTTTTCTATGATACAATCAAAGGTGGTGACTATAGAGCTCGTGAGGCAAACGTTTACCGTTTGGCAGAGGTAAGTAACAATATCATCGACCAGTGCGTTGCACAGGGTGTTCCTTTTGCACGTGATTACGGTGGATTGTTGGACAACCGTTCATTTGGTGGTGCTCAGGTAAGCCGTACATTCTACGCAAGAGGCCAAACCGGACAGCAGCTTCTTTTGGGTGCTTACGCAGCACTTAACAGGGCAGTTGCCAAAGGTTCTGTAAAATCATACCCTAGATATGAGATGCTTGATCTTGTAGTAATTGACGGTCAGGCAAAAGGTATCATTGCAAGAAACTTGCAGAATGGCCAGATTGAGAGATTTGGTGCTCATGCAGTTGTAATTGCTACAGGTGGTTACGGTAACGTATTCTTCCTTTCAACAAATGCAATGAACAGTAACGGTTCTGCAGCATGGCAGTGTTACAAGAAAGGTGCTTTCTTCGGCAACCCATGTTTCGCTCAGATCCACCCTACATGTATCCCTGTTCACGGAACACAGCAGAGTAAGCTTACCCTTATGAGTGAGTCATTGAGAAATGACGGCCGTATCTGGGTTCCTAAGAAAATGGAGGATGTGGAGAAACTTAGAAAGAAACAGATCAAACCTTCACAGATTGCAGAAGAGGACAGAGACTACTACTTGGAGAGAAGATACCCTGCATTCGGTAACCTTGTACCTCGTGATGTTGCTTCACGTGCTGCAAAAGAGCGTTGTGATGCAGGTTACGGTGTAAACGAGACAGGTTTGGCTGTATTCCTTGATTTCAAGACTGCAATTGAGAGACTTGGTAAAGATGTAATCACCCAGCGTTATGGTAACTTGTTCCAGATGTATGAGAAAATTACCGATACAGATCCATATAAGGAGCCTATGATGATTTACCCTGCAATCCACTACACAATGGGTGGTATTTGGGTAGACTACAACTTGCAGACAACTATCCCTGGTTTGTATGCAATTGGTGAGGCAAACTTCAGTGACCATGGTGGAAACCGTCTTGGTGCTTCTGCTTTGATGCAGGGTCTTGCAGACGGATACTTCATCCTTCCTTACACCATTGGAGATTACCTTTCACACAAAATCCAGGAGCCTAAAACAGATATCAACCACCCTGCATTTGAGGAGGCTGAGAAAGCAGTTAAGGAGAAAATCAACAAACTTCTTTCAATTAAAGGTAAGAAATCAGTTGACGAGATCCACAAACAGCTAGGTCTTGTAATGTGGGATTACGTTGGTATGGCAAGAAACGAGGCAGGTTTGAAAAAAGCTCTTGAGCTTATCAAAGACCTTAAGAAAGAGTTCTGGAGCAATGTATATGTTGCAGGCGAGAACGGCGAGTTCAACCAGGAGCTTGAGAAGTCTCTCCGCCTTGCTGACTTCTTCGAAATCGCTGAGCTTATGGCACGCGACGCACTCAACCGAAA
>JAGBTG010000011.1 GCA_017631435.1 Bacteroidales bacterium
CTGAGGCTTTCTGTAACACTACAGACCAGAAGATCCTCAGCCAGGTACTTAACAATTATGACCAGGAGACAGTAAACTTCTACCGTTGGAAAGAGGAGTATACCCAGAAAGAGCTTTCTGAGCTTATCCTAAAACGCAGCGGTGTTGATTATGGTGATATCATTGACCTTGTTCCAGTAGAGAGAGGTACCAGCGCACGTTTGATCAAACTTAAGATTGTAGGTACCAAGAAAACCATGACAATCGGTAAAGAGCTTGAGATCAGACGTACACTTTCTCCATCACACCTTTACAGCTCGGCATTTGTTGTTGAGAAAGTGGGTGAGGAGAACGGCCTTCCAGCAAAATTCATCCTTCACGGTGCAGGTTGGGGCCACGGAGTAGGCCTTTGCCAGATTGGTGCTGCTGTAATGGGTGAGCAGGGCTACAAGTACAAGGAGATCCTTCTTCATTACTTTGTGGGGGCTGCAATTGAGAGCAGATATTAATAGATTTTAAATTATAGATAAATATGAATCAAAAATCATTATCACCTTGGTTTTGGGTACCATCCCTTTATTTTGCCCAAGGTATCCCATATGTTCTTGTAAATACAATATCTGTGGTCATTTTCACAAAGATGGGAGTTCCTAATGGCCAGATGTCGCTATTTACTAGTTTGTTGTATTTGCCATGGGTAATTAAGCCATTCTGGAGCCCGTTTGTAGATATTTTTAAGACTAAAAGGTGGTGGACTATATCAATGCAGATTTTGATGTCATTGGCATTTATTGCGCTTACCGTTACACTACCAAAACCAGATGCACAAATGATAGCATCGGGTACTACACCTATAAGTATGTTTACAATAACACTTATTTTGTTTGTTTTTACTGCATTTGCATCAGCTACACATGATATCGCTGCAGATGGTTACTATATGTTGGCCCTTACGCAGAATAAACAGGCAGAATTTGTTGGAATTAGAAGTACTTTCTATAGAATAGCTACAGTTTTTGGACAGGGTGGTCTAGTTTATTTGGCAGGTATTATTGAGCAGAAATATGATAATATTCCGCTATCATGGACTGTGACTTTATTGGGTGCATCAGTAATTTTTGCTTTGGCAACATTGTATCATACTTTTATTCTGCCTAAACCAGCATTAGATAAGTCTTCACTTGGTGAGGAGAAAGCAACGGCAGGAACAATTGTAAAGGAATTCGGAAAGACTTTTGCTTCTTACTTTGCTAAACCAGGTGTGGTGCTTGCAATTATTTTTATGCTGTTGTACCGTTTGCCAGAGGCTTTCTTGGTTAAGTTGACAATGCCATTCCTATTGGCAAGTAAAGAGGTGGGAGGTTTAGGTATGACAACAGATGATGTGGGTATTGCGTATGGTACCATTGGTATTATAGCTTTAACAATTGGTGGTATTTTAGGAGGATTATATGCTGCTAAGGTTGGTCTTAAGAAGGCATTGTGGATTATGACATTGGCAATGACTTTGCCTTGTAGTACATTTGTTTATTTAGCTATATGCTTGCCTGAAAATTTCTATGCAATTTCATCTGCTATTGCAATTGAAAATTTTGGATACGGTTTCGGATTTACTGCATATATGTTGTATATGATGTATTTCTCTGAAGGAAAACTTAAGACATCTCATTATTCAATTTGTACAGGCTTTATGGCCTTGAGTATGATGATTCCTGGACTGTTTGCCGGTTATATTCAGGAGGCTTTAGGTTATGTTAACTTCTTCTGGATGGTGATGGTATGTTGTTTTGCTACAGTGGCAGTTGCAATAGTAGTGTATAGGAAAATAGATCCACATTACGGTACAAAATAATCTGGATATGAGAAAAGTTTTGAATATAATTATTGCTCTTGTTGCTTTTGCAGTTGTAGTGCCATCTTGTACTGCAAAAGCAGACAAAGAGTGCTGCACTAAAGAGGTTGTGAAGACCGGTATTGACGTTCTTGAGTCGAATGGTTTCAAACAGCTTCAGGGCAAGAAGATTGGTTTGGTTACCAATCCGTCGGGAGTAAACAACAAGTTGGTTTCTACCGTAGATATTCTTGCAAATGCCCCTGGCGTGGAACTTGTGGCCCTATATGGTCCGGAGCACGGCGTTAGAGGTGATATCCACGCTGGTGACAAGGTTAGCGACGATGTTGACCCTAAAACTGGTGTTCCAGTTTACTCTCTATACGGCAAAACCCGCAAGCCAACCCCTGAGATGTTGAAGGATGTTGATGCAATCGTATATGACATTCAGGACAACGGCTGCCGTTCTTTCACATTCATCAGCACACTGGGTCTTCTTATGGAGGCTGCTGCGGAGAATGGCAAGGAGGTGATTGTTCTCGACCGTCCTAATCCGCTTGGCGGAAACAAGGTTGAGGGTAACATTGTTGAGGCTGGCAACTTCTCTTTTGTAAGCCAGTTTGAGATACCTTACCTGTATGGTCTTACTGTAGGTGAGCTTGCCCAGATGCTTAATGAAGAGGGTATGCTTAAAGGTGAGAAAGGTAAAAATGATACAATTGTAAAATGTAACCTTACAGTTGTTCCAATGGAGGGCTGGAGCAGGGATATGGTATATACAGATACCAGACTTCCTTGGGTTCTTCCTTCACCTCACATGCCACAGGCTGAGACTTCATACTACTACCCTGCAACAGGTATCCTTGGTGAGCTTGGCTACATGTCAATTGGAGTGGGCTATACCCTTCCTTTCCAGATGGTGGCTGCACAGTGGATCAATGCTGCAGAGTTTGCAGATGCACTTAACGCACTTGCTCTTCCAGGCGTTACATTCAGACCAATCAACATCAAACCTTTCTACTCTGTAGGAAAAGGTGAGAACATGGGTGGCGTACAGATCTACATTACAGATTATGCTAAGGCACACCTTACTTCAATCCAGTTCTACATTATGCAGGAGGTTGCGAGAATGTACCCTGAGCACGAGGTAATGGCCAATGCAGACAACGGCAGATTCCGTATGTTTGATTTGGTTTCCGGCAGCAACTTCATCAGAGAGAAGTTCACCGAGACCAAGCAGTACAAGGATATTGAGGCTTACTGGAACAAAGATGTGGAGAGCTTCAAGCAGAAATCTGCAAAATACCACTTGTACAAGTAAATAGTTCTATATAGTAAAAATTGAGAGGGCTTTCCGCAAGGTGGCCCTCTCTTTTTTCTTCCCGACAGATTTTTTCTTTAGCGGTTGAGAAGATATTCCCATCGGGGGACGACGCAGTCTCCTCTGCTTCGTCATTTCTACGTTGCACTCCGAAATAACTCGCAACCGTCGAATGAGGTCCCCCTAACGTGAATATCTTCTCAACTATAATAAGGAAGTTACTATAGGTGTATAGAATTTGAGAGGGTGTTGGAACTGCCTGCATAATTCGACGGTTGCGAGTTATTGCGAAGCAATGACGAAGCAGAGGAGACTTCGAGCAGGTAGTTCCAATACCATCTCAAATTAAGTGTCTACAATAGATATTACTTGTTATGGATGTTGTAGATATACTCACGCAAGTTCACCCGGGTGCTGTCTATAAATTTGGTGTAGACAGGGAGGTTGGCGCTCTTGTACAGCACTTTGCCTGGCCTTATCTTAAAGTCATCAATGTTGCCTGTAATATCAATGCCAAGCCTCAAAGGAAGCGGTGACTTGATTACGGAAATATGGTAATCAAGATTCATGTCCATATCCTGCTTTCCGCTTATGGCGGTACTGTAGCGGTCCATTACCATCATGAAAGGATACACCTCAATCTTGTTGTCCTTGATTGAAAGTTCTACAGAGATGCTGTCTACAAGGTTCCTCTCCCTGTTCTTGAACTTCATCATCTTGGCAATCTCGGCAAAGGTTTCACCGTCCATAAGAACAAGTGAATCTCCTTTTATGCGGGCAACACCCTCTACGGTAGAGAGCAGGAAGTTCATGTTGGTATCTATCTGGGCAGTTGCAGCCATCTGGCTGTTGAGAATGCCGTCAAAAGATTTCATCATTGGAAGCAATGAATCAATTTGAGGGTACAGCTTTATGAACTCACCCACATTCACATCCTGCAACTGCATGTCAAAGCCCACGCTCAAATCCTCTTTGCTTTTGGTTTTGTAGAATGCGTTCAAGTCCATGGCCCCGGCAGAGGTCTGGGCATTGAAATCCAGAATCTGCAGACAACGGTCTTTAGAGCGCACCTCGCCGCTTGCATGTTTGAGAATGATTGACGAGTAGATACCATAGTTGATGTTCATCTTAAAGTTGGCCTCAATATTCTTTGGAATAATGAAAAGCGACATCTTTTCAAGGGTATCTCCGCTCTCAATTGCCACAGCATCCTCAAGATCCTCTGCGCTTGAAAGTTTCTGCAGAGAATCCAGATATGAACTGCTCTTGGCCATGAACTCGGTGCCGGCGTATGCCGCCTTTGCAAGTTCGTTGAAATTCAGGGTATCTGCATTTATGGCCATATTTACCCTCAAGCGGCTTCCTCTGGTAAGGGCACCCTTTATGCCAGTAATGCTTCCAGTTGCCTCAAAAGATGATCTTCCCGACAAAACCTTGCTTTTATCTACCCTTATCTCATTGAGGTTGAAGGATACCTTGCTCTCCTGTGCTCTGGTGCGGAGAGGGAATGCAGGGGTAGAAAGCCTCATTGTAGCGGCGGACATGTCGCCGTTTACCTCCCATCTGTTCAGCAGATGGAGGATACCTTTGTCGGTGAGCTTGAAATTGTAGTCATCCTCTGAAAAATCGTCGGGAAGACGGTTGGTGATTCTTCCTCCCGAGCGTTGGGCAAACCAGTGCCTGAAGAGGGAATCTCTTGGAATCTGCGGATATATCATCTGCAGCGAGTCCTGAAGTTTTGCCATGCGGGCCTCCCTCATCTTCAGTTCCGCATCGTTCTTGTGGGCATTTATGTTGAATGCCCCTTTTGCAATGGAGAAGAAATGGAGCCCCTGGCGGGCCATTATCCTCTCAGTGGTGGAGGTGAGGGTGAGTGAAGGGATGGATATGTCCCCTTTGTATGGGAGGATGCTGAACCTGTTGCGGGTATTGGCAATCCTCATGCTTATGGAGTCTATGCTCCTAACATTAAGTCTTCTGGCACTGAATGAACCTTTGAAAGGTTTTACGGCGCGGGATGTGGTGTCAAACAGCGAGGCCTCGTTTCTGCCGGAAAGGAGGATGTCGTTGCCGGCCATCTGCAGAGTCTGGTCGTACTTGATGTAAGTGGAATCAATCTTTACAAATACTCCAATCATCTTGGTCCCCTTGGCAATGGTGGTGTCGCGGGTGTTTACGTTGGAGCCAAGCCTTATGTCGCCGCCGTAAATGTTGCAGGTTATGTTCTGCGACGGTATTCCCATCTCCACTTTCTCAGCGTTGATGGAACCTTTGATATCAGCTTTGGCCAGATTGTACAGGGTAAGGTTTGAAAGGCGTGATTTTACGTTCAGTTCAGCCGCCATTGATCCGCTGCCGTAGATGTCGGTTTCAGGAGGGAACATCTTTACAAGGGAATCAAGATTCACACGGCTGTTCATGTATATGTCTATATATGGGTTGCGCTCTATATCTTTCACATAACCTTTGCCGTATAGGGCAATGCCGTCTCCATCTACCAGCATCTTGTTTATCACTACCATGTTGGAATCGGGTATGGATGGCCTGAAATGGTATTTGCCGTTAAGGTAAACCTCCTTAATCTTCTCTTTTATGCCGTCAAATGCAATTGAACTTGATGGTATGTTGAAGTCTACATCTGCATTTGGAAGTTTTCCCGATGAAAAATCATAGCTGCCAAATACATTCACATCCACCGAAAGGCGGGTGTCGGTATGGAGTTTGGATATGTCGGGAACAATGGCTTTAGGGACATACTGGAGGAACTCCTCAAGAGGAAACTCCTCTATCCTTGCAAGGAAATTCTCTGTGTATAGGGAGTCTGCGCTGTATTCCACTTTTCCATTGAGATTCAGCGGAATGCCGGCAGTGGTAATCTTGAGGTCCTGGAAGGTTACTGCACTCTCCCTTCTGCCGCCCAATTTTATTTTGCCTTTTATGTCCATAGGGAGGTTTTCTGTAAGGGAACTGCGGGATACCCTTACATTTGTGCGGGTTCTGGCCTCCACTGCAAGGAGCCCTTTGCCTGCGCTCTCTATATTGAGGGTATCTATGGCAAAGCGCATGCTGGCACGCCCTTTCCCCGGTCCTGAAGCGGTATCTGCAATGATTCCATCAAAATATTTCTGGGCACCGCTCTGGCTCACTGCCATGTTGAGGCGTGAAAAGTTTCCTTTCCTTACCCTTATCTTCTCAATTTCATCTGTGAAATTTCCCTCAAGGCTGATGGTATTCATACGCAGCGAGGCCATAAGGCCATCCTCCCTGCTGTCATATACAAATCGCCCTCCGCCTGTTATGGAGATGTTCCTTACATTGATATGCATAGATGCTGTATCCGGCAGAGTGTCTGCTGTAATTGCCGCAGTTGTATCTGCACTCTCCACCATGATGTCCCAGTTGGCGCATCCGGTAGGGGATACATAGGCATAGACATTGGGACTGTCCATAATGATGCCCTTTATGTCAACCCTTCCCCGCAGCATCTTTAGAGGGTTCATAAGTATGGTGAACTTATTGAACATTATCAGTGTATCTGCTTTAGGCGGAGTGCGTTTATATTCTGCAGAATCTTTCAGATGGGTTGCAGATACGATGCTGCCATTGGCCAGGTCCACTCCTACATTTGGGAAATGAGAGAACGCCGTAAACCCAATTTTCTCCACTTTCAGTTCTGCATTGAGCATCTGTGCCGAGTACTTGGTAACCATACGGGCCACATATGCATCACTGATGAAAAACTCCAGCGCCAAAAGTGCCAAAATAACTATAGTAAATATGCCGGCAACTGCAATGCCCAGAAATTTGAGAATCTTTCCTGCTTTCATAATTTTGAAATAAACCGTTCTCTACAAAAATAACTAAAATGTAGATTTATTGAAAATCAATCGTAAGATAGCAACAGACTGCAGGTTTTGAATTAATTCATGCGTGACGTATCTTTGCGCCATGAAAAGATTCATCTTGCTTTTTTATATGGTGTTGTGTGCGTTGCCGTTGCAGCTGGGAGCGCAGGAGATTATTGGGGCAGCGCAGCCTACAAAGGATTTTCTGTTGGGCAAGACCCATTTTGAGAAGGATACCAATTTTGTGGAGATTGCCCCTCAGTATACAGTGTTGCGCAGGCCCAACAACTTCATTCAGAAGAGGACTCTTGAGGCATTCATCAAGATGAGGGAGGCGGCCCTGAAGGATGGGGTGAAACTTACGGCAACATCGGCATCCAGGAATTTCTGGGTGCAGAGGTACATCTGGGAGCAGAAATGGCAGAAGAGCACTGTGGCAGCCGGAGCTGCCAGAGCCAGAAGCATCCTGCAGTACAACTCCATGTGCGGCACTTCCCGCCACCATTGGGGAACAGAACTCGACTTCAACTCACCCAAACTTTCCTACTGGAATACTCCCGACGGCATAAAGACTTATAAATGGCTGTGTGAGAATGCCCACAAATTCGGATTCTACCAGCCTTATACCGTCAAGGGACCTGGCTTGCGAGAGCATGGCTACAATGAGGAAAAATGGCACTGGAGTTATTTCCCATTATCAAATATATATATGCAAAAATATAAGGAACTCATATCTGATGAAGATCTAAAGGGCTTTTTGGGTGAAAAGCATATTGGAGAGCTCAAGGTAATTGAGCACTATGTACTTGGGGTAGCGATGCCCCCTGAAGTTTGATTCTGGGCCACCTTTTGTTATATTTGCGTTTGCGAAATCAATTAAAACTTAATTATATGGAAAATACAGAAATCAAGACAACCGGTTTGCCGGAGAATGCGGCAAGGGAGTTGAAACCGGGTGAGAAGTATGAGCCGATACTTTCTCCAATGAAGGTTTATCCCGAGGTGAATGCGTGGAGCGTTTCTCTGGGATTGGTAATGACAATCATTTTCTCTGCTGCTGCGGCATACCTTGGACTTAAGGTTGGCCAGGTGTTTGAGGCGGCAATTCCTATTGCTATCATTGCTGTGGGATTGTCGGGAGCATTGAAGAGAAAGAATTCTTTGGGTGAGAATGTGATCATCCAGTCTATTGGTGCATGTTCGGGTGCTATTGTGGCAGGTGCCATCTTTACCCTTCCTGCACTTTATATCCTTCAGGCAAAGTATCCTGAGCTTACTGTGGATTTCTTTAAGGTGTTCATGAGCTCGTTGCTTGGCGGTGTGTTGGGTATTTTGTTCCTTATTCCGTTCAGAAAGTATTTTGTGAGCGACATGCACGGAAAGTATCCTTTCCCTGAGGCTACTGCAACCACTCAGGTGCTTGTAAGCGGCGAGACAGGCGGAAACGGTGCAAAACTCCTTTTGGTGAGCGGACTTATTGGAGGTCTTTATGATTTTATAGTTTCTACTTTCGGCTGGTGGGCAGAGACATTCTCTTCAAGGGTACTCCCTTTTGGTGCAGCCCTTGCAGACAAGGCTAAGGTTGTGTTCAAGCTGAATGTGGGCGCTGCAGTGCTTGGATTGGGTTATATCATTGGATTGAAGTATGCTTTCATCATCTGCTGCGGTTCGTTCCTTGTATGGTTTTTCATTGTTCCTGTGCTTAACCTTTGTTTCGGCGCAGAGGGTGTAACCATTATGGGCACCGAGTTTGCAAATATGAGTGCAATGAGTGCAGAGGCAATCTTCTCAAATTATGCACGCCATATAGGTATTGGCGGTATTGCTGCTGCGGGTGTGATTGGCATCATCAAATCGTCGGGAATAATAAAGAGTGCATTTGGCCTTGCAGTGCAGGAGTTTGGCGGCAAGAAGGGTGATGCGGCAAAGACTGTGAGAACCCAGAAGGACATTTCAATGAAGATTGTGGTGTTTGGTATCCTCATTACTTTGGCGGTTACATTCCTGTTCTTCCAGATGGGTGTGGTTTCCAACCTTAAGCATGCAATTATTGCGCTTCTTACTGTTGGTATCATTGCATTCCTGTTTACTACAGTGGCTGCAAATGCAATTGCAATTGTAGGTACTAACCCAGTGAGCGGTATGACCCTTATGACCCTTATCCTTGGCTCTGTGATTCTTGTTGCAAGCGGACTTACAGGTACTGCAGGTATGACAGCTGCCCTTATCATTGGCGGTGTTGTTTGTACTGCACTTTCAGTTTCTGGTGCATTCATTACAGACCTTAAGATAGGTTACTGGATTGGTACAACCCCTGCAAAACAGGAGAGCTGGAAATTCTTGGGTACCCTTGTGGCTGCTGCTACTGTTGGTGGTGTTATGATGGTGCTTAACGATACTTACGGATTTACCGGTCCGGATGCCCTTGTGGCTCCTCAGGCCAATGCAATGGCTGCAGTTATTGAGCCTTTGATGAGCGGCGGAAATGCCCCTTGGTTCCTTTACGGTGTGGGTGCTGTTCTTGCAATTGTCCTTAATGCATTCAAAGTTCCAGCATTGGCATTTGCGCTTGGAATGTTCATTCCGCTTGAACTTAACTTGCCGTTGCTTGTTGGTGGCGGTATAGCATGGTTTGTTGGCAGCAGAAGCAAGGATGAGAATGTGAACAAGGCCAGAGTTGACAAAGGTACCCTTCTTGCCAGCGGTTTCATTGCCGGTGGTGCTTTGATGGGTGTTGTGAGCGCCGTAATGAGATTCTGTGGCGTTAATCTTATGGCAAGCGAGTGGATGGAGAGCGCGGGTGCACAGTATGTTGGCATTTTGGCTTATGTTGCCATTGTGGCTTACCTGATTTACGCTTCAATGAAAGAGGACAAGAAATAACATTATATGTTTGAAGGGAATTTCATAGCTGCATTGTTGCTTACCCTGTGTGCCGGAATGGCTACAGGCTTGGGTGCGGTGATAATCATGTTTGTGAAGAAGTTCAGCCCCAAGGTGCTCTGCGCCACGCTGGGCTTCTCCGCAGGGGTGATGATCCTCATCTCCCTTGTGGAGCTCTTCCAGGAGGCAAGGGTTGAGCTGGCATTGCAGTTTGGAGAGAAACTGGGGCTGTTCTACGCCTTCCTGGCATTCTTTGGAGGTATGGCAATCATTGCCCTCATAGATAACCTGGTTCCCAAGGAGAGCAACCCCCACGAGGTGAACTCCATGACCATCCAGGTACATGAGGAGGCGGTGGGGCAGCACAAGGCTGTTCTCTCTTTTGGAGAGGAGGAGCCTGTTGAGGTTTCTCATCCCGACAAAAGCGGGAAAAAGGAGGGGAAACTTCTCCGTCTTGGCATCCTTTCTGCCCTGGTGATTGCGGTGCACAACTTTCCGGAAGGTTTGGCTACCTTCATAAGTGCCATGGAGAATGTGGAGATGGGTGCCGGCATAGCATTTGCAATTTCCCTTCACAACATCCCGGAGGGTATAGCGGTTGCCATTCCTATATATTATGCTACCCAGAAGAGGGGAAAGGCGGTAAGGTTTGCAACGCTGTCGGGATTGGCAGAGCCTTTGGGGGGAGTGTTGGGATATATTGTCCTCAGGAGTGTCCTTACCCCTTCATTGCTGGCTTGTGTGCTGGCGGTGGTTGCAGGTATTATGGTGTACATCTCCCTTGATGAGCTGCTCCCTACGGCAGAAAATTATGGTGAGCACCATGTTGCTATAATTGGAGTTATCTCCGGTATGGTGTTCATGAGTTTCGGATTACTTTTATTTTAACAGATATGGAAAAGATACTTGACAAATTTTTAAGATATGTGGCTGTAGAGACCACTTCAAATGATGCAAGTGATACCCAGCCAAGTTCTGAGTGCCAGCTCAACCTTTTGAGGATGTTGGCAGATGAGCTTAACGCAATGGGTGTAAAGGCAACTTTGGACGAGTGGGGCTATGTTATGGCAACCATCCCTTCAAACATTGACAAGGAGGTTCCTGCGGTGGGATTCATTGCCCATGTGGATACTGCTCCCGACGCAAGCGGCAAGGATGTGAAACCTCAGATCATTGAGAACTACAATGGTGAGGATATAGTTCTTAACGCTTCCCTTGGAATCAAATTGCCTGTGGCAGATTTTCCTGAGATCAGGCAGTATGTTGGACAGACCATTATCACCACAGACGGAACCACCCTTTTGGGTGCCGACGACAAAGCCGGAGTAGCAGAGATTATGAGTGCAGTGGAATACATTGTGGAGCATCCTGAGTTCAAGCACGGTGAGATTAAGATTGGTTTTACTCCCGACGAGGAGATTGGACGCGGCGTAGACAAGTTTGACGTGGAGCGCTTTGGAGCAAAATATGCATACACCATGGACGGTGGCCAGATTGGCGAGCTGGAGTATGAGAACTTCAACGCTGCAGGTGCAAAGATCCACATCCAGGGCAGAAATGTACATCCGGGTTATGCAAAGGACAAGATGATCAATGCTATCATCATTGCAATGGAGCTTAACGGCATGCTTCCTGTACAGCAGAGACCTGAGTTCACTACAGGTTATGAGGGATTCTTCCATGTGGTTGGAATCAATGGTGCAGTTGAGCAGGCTACCGTTTCTTATATAATAAGGGATCACTCAATGGAGAAGTTTGAGCAGAAGAAGGCCCTTATGAAGGATGTTGTGGCATTCATCAATGCAAAATATGGCGAGGGTACTGCTACTTTGGAGATGAAGGACCAGTATTATAATATGCGTGAGCAGGTGGAGCCTCACTACCATATTGTAGAGAAGGCCATGAAGGCTATGGAGATGGCCGGCATCAAACCGCAGGTTCAGCCTATCCGCGGCGGTACTGACGGTGCGCGCCTTTCATTTATGGGTCTCCCTTGTCCTAATATCTTTGCCGGCGGACACAACTTCCACGGCAAATTGGAGTATCTGCCACTGCAGAGTATGGAGAAGGCCTCTGAGGTTGTACTTAATATTATCAAACTGTACGCCCAGGAGTAATACTTATATATTATATGGAATAGGGTGACTCAATTGAGTCACCCTATTTTTATCATATGTGGGAACGCCCATTTATACTATCGGGAAGAAGATTCAATAAGTCTGATGCAGAGTTCAGGGTTGTCTGTGGTGATATAGTCTACGCCAAGGTTTATCATCTGCTGCATCATCTCTTCCTTGTTTACGGTCCATACATTTACAATCATTCCAAGATCATGGGCCTCTTTCACCCATTCAGGGTGCTGCACAAAGTTGCTGTAGTGGTAATCCAATCCCATAATTCCCATTTCCTTCAATTCTTTTGGCGGAATTTTTCCGTTGAGGTACTGGACCATGTAGCCTGGCATAAGTGCTGCCAACTGTTTGCAGGCCTCAAGACTGAACGAGATGAATTCCACCTCATCCTTTGAAAGGTTGAATTTTTTGACCATTTCTGCGGATTTTCGTACCGCTTCATTCTCAATCTCACCTGCAGGGTGCACTTTCAGCTCAAAAATGAGTTTGATTTTCCCTTTTTTGCCTTGTTTGAGATACTGTTTTAGGGTAGGCACCTTCTCTCCATTCTTTAATCTTACCTGTTTTACCTCTTTATAGGTGGCCTTTTGGACATCCGGAATGGTCTCCAGTTTGGGGCCGTGGCTTACAACCATTACTCCATCTGCTGTCATGTTTACGTCAAACTCGCTTCCATAGACAGGAATTTGCTGTGCTTTTTGCAAAGCGGTGATGGAATTTTGTGCATTTTTGGGAGTATCCCAGTATCCGCGATGGGCAACAACTTGGGTTTTTTGGGCAAAAATTGCCGATGTTGCGAATAAAAACAATAAAATAAGTGACTTTTTCATGATGCTGATTTTATATTCAAAGATACGATTCTTCCCTGGAAAGAGGCGCAAAAAAGGCGTTTTTGGGGCAAAAAGTCACTTTTTTTGAAAATTTTTGCAAAAAATGTGAAAAAAGTTGCAGAAAAATTTGGAAGTTCAAAAAAAGTCCTTACCTTTGCAACCCGTTTGAGAAACAACGGTAGTTCATTGAAGTATTGAGAGAGAAAAGATAGAGGTAAAAACAAACTAGGAATTGATAGTCTGTAATTAAAATTTAGTTAGGGACTACGATTTCATAAGAGCAAAATAAAATACATATCTGCGTAATCAAATACAAGGATATGATTCACAACAAGAGAAGTTACAAAGGGCGAACGGAGGATGCCTTGGCTTCTGGCGGCGATGAAGGACGCGGTAAGCTGCGAAAATGTGCGGGGATCTGCAAACAGGACTTGATCCGCACGTATCCGAATGGGACAACCTGGCAGGTTGAAGACCTGTCACTCAGAGATGAGAGCCAACGCGGAGAACTGAAACATCTAAGTATCCGCAGGAAAAGAAAGAAATATCGATTTCCAGAGTAGTGGCGAGCGAAATGGAAATAGCCTAAACCGGTGTTGTTACGGCAATACCGGGGTTGTAGGACCTCAACA
>JAGBTG010000012.1 GCA_017631435.1 Bacteroidales bacterium
ATTATCACCACAATCCACGTGTGGGGTGTAGTTGGCCTTGTGCTTGCCTCTAAGAACCAATGCGATTCTGCTGGCAAGTCTTCCTAATACTAGATCAGTTGCGTCAATCACCAACCACTCTTTGGTTACGGTCTGTGCATTTGCCGACACTGTCTTGTAGCTCTGATAGTCCACTGTGTTGATTTTTAAGTTAATACTAAATTTTGTTGCGATTTTCCCCTATATAAGGGGGTGCAAAGGTAGTAAAAATTTTTAAAGTGCCAAAATATGAGCAATTTAATGTGGTTTTTTGTATTTTTGCGCACTGTTATATACCGCAAAAAAATGAAGATCGGAGATTTGGATTTGGGCGAGAAGCCCCTGTTTTTGGCCCCTATGGAGGATGTTACAGATGCATCTTTCAGATATATATGCAAAGAGTTCGGCGCAGACATGATGTATACCGAGTTTGTCTCTTCAGACGGACTCATCAGGGATGCCAGGAAGTCTTTGGCCAAACTTGTCACATTCGATTATGAGAAACCCATAGGTATCCAGATCTACGGCCATATCCCTGAGGCAATGGTTGAGGCAGCCCGTATGGCGGAGAATGCTGCACAGATTGCAGGGGGTGCCGGCCCCGACATCATTGACATCAACTTCGGATGCCCTGTAAGCAAGATTGCCGGCAGGGGAGCGGGAGGCGGCATGATGCGTTTTCCCGACAAAATGGTGGAGATAACCAAATCTGTGGTGGAGGCGGTGAAACTACCTGTTACAGTAAAGACCCGCCTGGGATGGGATGAGGACTCAAAGATAATAGTAGAGTTGGCCGAGAGGCTCCAGGATGTGGGAATCAAGGCCCTGACAGTGCATGGCAGAACCCGTTGCCAGATGTATAAGGGTGAGGCCGACTGGACCCTTATAGGAAAAATAAAGGAGAATCCGAGGATGCATATACCTATAATAGGTAATGGAGATATAACAGACGGTCCGGGTGCGGCAGCGGCTTTTGAGAGATACGGTGTTGACGGTATAATGATAGGCAGGGCCACATATGGCCGCCCATGGATATTCAAGGAGGTGAAGCATTATCTGCAGCACGGGGAGCAGATGCCGCCACTTACAGTATTGGAGAAGGTTGCCCTGGCCAAGAAGCATTTTGCAAAATCAATCTCGGTTAAGGGAGACAGGGTAGGGGTGCTTGAGATGCGCCGCCACTTGAGCAACTATTTCAAATGTCTTCCCGATTTTAAGGAAACCCGCCTGAAACTGGTTACGGAAAATGATCCTGCAGAGGTTGTAAAACTGCTGGATTACGTGGCTCAGAGGTGGGGTGACCAATAAGGACCGGCTCCTGGTTCTAATAAGGTATAATCTCAGTCTTGATAGGTATATAAAAGAGCCTTTTCTTCAGCTCTTCAGACAGGTGAGGGTTGCCAATCAGCCTCTTGCTGTCCTTTTCTGTTGTATATACCGCTGAGGTAGGGTATTGGGCTGCCCAATTGTTTATCTCCCTTATGTCACCTTTTGAAAAATTGCAGTGGTCCGGGAACTTGATTGAGTCAAGTACCTTGTGTCTTCCTACAATGTGGTTCCTAAATTCTGTATCAGATGCAATTCCTGTAAAGAAGATGGCACTCTGGGCGTAAAGGTATCTGTTGTCGGCCTCAGGCGCAACAGGGAGCGGCTCGTCATAGAAGATGCACGAGAAGCACAACTGCTGGTCATTCCTCAGCTGCAGGTTCTTTCTCCACTCTTTAGCTACGGGGGCAAGCTGCTGTGCGGCAAGTTCATAGTCTATGATGCCGTCGTGTTCTCCAAACAGGGGCGATTTGGTTACAATTACACTCTGGGCCCTGCGGATCTGCTCCGGAAGGTCTCTCAAGCGTCCTATAGGGAGGAGGTTGTCATTGAAAATGGGCCTGTGCCAGTTTACAAGCACTATTGAGTGCGAAGGCTTTACGCGGCGGTGCTGGAATGCATCGTCGAGAATGATCAGTTGGGGGCGGAAAGGTCCCTCAACCCCTGCGGCCGGCTCGGGTAATGCAAGCAACTGCTCAATGCCTGCGCATCTGTCTTCACAAACGGCTACGGTAATGTGCGGGAACTTGTGCTTTATCTGCAGAGGCTCGTCGCCAATCTGGGCAAATGTGTCACCTGGGGCAGCAATCCTGAACCCCTTTGTCTTCCTTTTGTATCCCCTTGAGAGTACGGCAATCCTGTACTTGTCTTCAAGCATGCGGATTATCATCTCCGTATGCGGGGTCTTGCCGGTTCCCCCCACCGTAATGTTGCCCAGGCAGATTACAGGAACAGGGTATGAATGGATTTTCTTTATCCCTTTGTCGTAAAGGAAATGTCTTGCCTTAAGGGCAAGCCAGTATGGGAAAAGGAGTATTTTGCTTTTCAGTGGTAACATGGATGCAAAGTTAGCATTTCTAAACTAATGTCCCCCTATTTTGTTAACAACTCTGAGATTAAAAAATACTTCTTATGATAGGGTTCAAATCTAACATGTTCTGCAGGGGTGCGGTAATGGTGCTGCTGCTCCTGAGTATCCCGTTGGCGGGATATCCGGCAGGAATCTGTCGGGAAGAGATTACGGTTAAAGGCAAGGTTACAGATGTGGCAGGGGAGCCTTTGGCCGGTGTTACCGTTGTGGCTGTGGGGGAGCCTGCAAAAATTGCCATTACAGACATTGACGGCTTGTATGAGATTATGGTTCAGGAGGATGCTGTGCTGGAGTTTTCCCTTGTGGGGATGGAGAAGACGAGTGTGCCGGTGAATGGCAAGGCTGTGGTGGATGTGGTGCTGCGGGATGAAAATGTTGTGCTGGATGAACTGGTGGTTGTGGGTTTCGGCTCGCAGAGGAAGGAGAACCTTACCGGTGCGGTCTCTACTGTAAATGTGGCCCGTACAATGGAAGGGAAGCCGTTTACAGATCCTGCAAAGGGGTTGCAGGGTGTGGTTCCGGGACTTACCGTTACCTTCTCAAACGGTGCCATAAACAAGGCTCCGGAAATAAATATAAGAGGTATGGGATCGCTCAATGCCACTGATGGAGGCTCGCCGCTCATCCTGGTAGACAATGTGGTGGTGGATGATATCTCGCTGGTGAATTCAGATGAGATAGAGAGCATTTCGGTATTGAAGGATGCCGCCTCAACCTCAATCTACGGAGCCAGGGCGGCCTTTGGTGTGATACTCATAAAGACCAGAAGCGGCAGGATGGGGAGCCGGTTTACTGCCAGTTATACCAACAACTTCTCGTGGGGAACACCTACTGTATTGCCGCAGTTCCCAAAGGATGCAATAGCGGAGATCTCTGCAATGGATGCAGCCATGGCCAGAGGAAAGCAGGCGTTTGACATGTTTGGAATGAAGGCGCAGCCCCTTATTGATGGAATTGCCAGATGGAAGGCCAACTACTCCCACAACAGAAGGGGGCACGCCATGGTTATGGGTGAGGATTTTGAGATATTGGATGGTGTAACCTATTTCTATCGTCTGTGGGATCCTGTTAAGGAGATGTACCGCAAGTGGACCCCGCAGCAGAGCCACAACCTGCAGGTGGCCGGTGGCGGTGAGAAGATAAGTTTTGTCCTTAGCGGAGGGTTCCAGTACCAGGAGGGGATCCTTAAGATAAAACCTGATATAATGAACAAATACAACCTTTCCTTGAGCGTGAACGCCGTTCCTGCCCAATGGGTAGAGCTTGAGGCCAGGATGAACATGAGGCAGAAGAATTTTGATACGCCGTATTCATATCAGGACCCATATTATTATATGTGGCGCTGGGGAACCTACTTCCCTTATGGAACATATACAGATGAAAACGGTACCACAGCGTGGTTCAGGCATATCCCCGGTTACCTGCACAACGCTTCCTACAATACCAGTAAGGAGACATACCAGAATGCCCAGATTGCAGCCACCTTCCATATCCTGGAGGGGTTGGATTTGAGGAGTGAGTTTGCATACTCCACCACCCACGGCAATGATCACCAGACTGGAGGGTATGTGGCAATGTGGGATTTCTGGGGAGGAGGCCTCACCTACAATACCAAACTTCCCGGAAGTTCGGCAGATGAGGTTGACTTTACTTCATCCCGACGGATTCAGAAGACTTTCAACACCTATGCAACCTATACAAGATCCTTTGAGGACCACAATATGAAAGCAACTGCTGGTGTGAATGTGGAGAGCGGAGAGTATACAATGCAATATTCAAAGAAAATGGGTCTGATGGACAAGCAGTTGGGGCAACTTCCCCTTGCAACTGGTGCGGCAACTGTAAACGGCAAGGCCAGCGATTGGGCTGTAGTGGGATGGTTTGCAAGGCTGAACTACAACTATAAGGGGAAATACCTTGCAGAACTCAACGGCAGGTTTGACGGATCTTCAAATTTCCCTTCCCACTCCCGATGGGGATTCTTCCCTTCATTCTCCCTTGGATACAGGATCTCTGAGGAACCTTATTTTGCCCCTTTGAAATCTGTGGTGTCCGATTTGAAAGTGAGGGGATCATACGGACTTGTCGGGAACCAGAATGTTGGTGCAGACAGGTTTATCCCAACAATGTCCACCGCATACGCTTCATGGCTTGTGGATGGTGCCAAGGTACTCTATACCGGCCTTCCGGCCAATGTCTCCAGCAACCTTTACTGGGAGGATGTGGCTACGCTCGACCTTGGTTTGGACGTGAGATTCCTTGAGAACAAGTACGGATTGACCTTCGACTGGTTCCAGCGTACCAACCGCAATATGCTCAGTGTGGGAGAGACCCTTCCGGAAACATTCGGTACCTCTGCCGCCATGGTAAATGACGGGCGCCTCCGTACAAGGGGATGGGAGATTACACTGGATGGAAGCCACTCGTTTGCCAACGGGTTGAGCATATATGCCAATGTAAATATCAGTGATTACAGGAGCGTGATTACAGAGTGGAACGCCAACTCGGGCAATCTCCTTACCGGTAATTATAAAGGTAAGGTGGTGGGTGAGATCTGGGGCTTTGTAACTGACCGCTATTTTACATCATCCGAGGATGTTGCCGGCTCCCCTTCTCAGGTGGGGCTTCAGACAGGGAACTTCGTTTACGGCCCCGGTGATATAAAGTATAAGGATCTTAATGGTGACAATGTGATTGATGCCGGTGCCTCAACCCTGCAGGACCATGGAGACCTTAAGGTGATAGGAAATACCACTCCGCGATACCAGTACAGTTTCAGGATAGGTGGTGCATGGAAAGGGTTTGATGTGGACATGTATTTCCAGGGGATAGGGAAAAGACAGTTGTGGGCAACCGGCAATGAGGCTATACCGTATTATAGAGGTGCGGATGTGATGTATGAGCACCAGATGGATTTCTGGAGCCCTGAGAATCCGAATGCAAAATATCCTCTTCCATATACAGGCAACGGCTCAACAGCCATAAGCGGCATAAGGTATATGGCCAATGCTGCTGCAAACTCAGGCAACAACTTCTATCCGCAGACCAAATATCTGCTCAACCTCTCTTATCTGAGGATGAAGAACCTTACAATTGGCTATTCGTTGCCTCATAAGATAATAAGCAGGGCAAACCTTACCAAGTGCAGGATCTATTTCAGCGGGGAGAACCTGTTTGAGTTCTCGCAGAAGAAGATTCCTATAGATCCGGAGATAACTGCCGGCTCTGAGACCTCAAATTTCTACGGCCGTACAGCTCCGTTTGAGAGGATAATCTCCTTTGGTGTACAATTGGGAATGTAAATTTATTCAGATATGAAACAGATATACAGATATATTGGCCTTTTGGCCTGCTCGGCGGCCCTGTTGCAGGGCGCTGCCTCCTGTTCCGACTTTTTGGACCGCGGTTCAAAGACCGTGTTTGAAGACGGGAACTTCTGGACCAGTGAGAACAATGTGAAATCTTATTGCTGGGAGTTCTACAACCTCTTTACCGGTTTTGGTACAGGAACAAACGGGGATTTCTACTTTACAACATTTACAGATGACCAGGCGGCCCGAGGAATGGACCTTTTCCCTACAACTGCCCCGGCTTCCAATTCCCATTGGGACTATACCTATATAAGAAAGGCCAACCTGCTCCTTGTGAGGGTGCCACAGATGGGTGGGGCGTTGAGCCGTGAGGCGGCATCCCATTATCTTGGTGTAGCGAGGTTTTTCAGGGCCTTTGAATATGCCAATCTGGTACGACATTTTGGGGATGTGCCATACATAGACAAATACCTTGATCAAAGCGATGTTGAGGGGATGTATGTTCCACGCACCCCGCGCACGGCGGTGGTTGACAGCATTGTGGCAGATCTCCAGTTTGCTGCAGCCAATTTGAGAAGCATCTCAAGGAGCAAGACTCTTGGGGATGCAAATGTGGTGAGCGCAGAGGTAGCATGGGCTTTCCTTGCCAGAGTTGCCCTTTATGAGGGTACCTGGGCCAAATATGTTGAAGGGGATGCCGCCAGAGGGGAGGAGTTGTTGCAGATTGCGCTGGAGGCGGCAGGAAAAATTGTCGGGAATAACAATTTCTCCCTCACCCCGGTGTATAAGGATCTCTACAGTTCTTTGGACCTCTCAAAGAATCCGGAGGTGCTGCTCTATAAGGCATACAATTCGGGAGTCCTTACCCATTCGGTGATTGGCTATACCAACAGCAGTACCATGATGGACGGACTTACCCTTGATGCCGTAAACTCATTCCTGTGCTCCGACGGACTGCCAATTTCATTGTCGGGAATGTATGCCGGCAATGAAAACATTTCCCAAACCTTGGCTAACAGGGATTTGCGCCTTGTGCAGTGTGTGGAGGATGAACTTGCATACATAGGGAACCCTAACGAGAAAGGATTCACCTCCAGTACAGGATATATAATAACCAAATTCAACAATCCCTCTTTGGGACCATCTGAAATATTGGCACCCAATAACCCAACTGATGCCCCAATTTTCTGGCTGGCAGAGCAGCTGCTCATCTATGCAGAGGCTGCAGCGGAACTGGGAGTGCTCACCCAGGATGATGTGGATGCCACTATCAACCTGTTGAGGGGGAGGGCAGGGGTGGCCCCAATGGTTCTGGCTTCTCTTCCCGACGATCCTTTGCGCGATCCCGATGTCTCCCCTCTTTTGTGGGAGATCCGCCGTGAGCGCCGCAGTGAACTCATTATGGACGGTTTCCGCGAGTGGGACATCCGCCGGTGGGGCAAGCTGGAGTATCTCAATCCAGCAGTAAAGCCTGCAATCTTCAAGGGTGCATGGCTCTCTGCAGAAGAGGTTGCCCTTGCGCAAGGTGTTGCAGTAGATGAAGATGGCCATATCCTTCCATATGGGGAGGGGGCTGAAAGACCGGTTGAGGTTCCAAAGAATTACCTGGAGGCCATCCCTACAGGGGAACTTTCCCTCTACAGAATAAAAGGGGTGGAGTTTTCGCAGAATCCCGGATGGTAGCGTGTGCCAGTGCGTTGAAGTGCCCATTAGGACGTCGTCCCAGTGGGCACTTTTTTGTTTGAAAAAATAGTGCTACCTTTGGTTGGATAGAAAAACTATAACAATATGTTCGCAAAAGAGATATACGCAAGCAGACGTGAGCGTCTGATGGAAAAAATGGGTAAGGGCCTTATCCTGCTTCTTGGAAACAGCGAGGCATCAACCAACTACCCTTCAAATACATATAAATTCAGACAGGACAGTACATTCCTGTATTTCTTTGGTCTGAATGAGCCTGATTTGGCAGCAATCCTTGACCCTGAGACCGGTGACCAGGTGCTGTTTGGAAACAATGTGGATATGGATGACATCATCTGGATGGGACCTCAGCCAACAGTTGCGGAGAAAGGTGCCAGAGTGGGTGTTTCCCATACCGAGCCTTTTGCGGCTTTGGGCGAGTACCTGAAGAAGGCACAGCAGCAGGGAAGGAAGATCCACTTCTTGCCGCCATACAGAAACTACAACAAGATCCTGCTTCACTCGTTGCTCGGTTTGCCAGTAGCATCATTGAAGGAAGAGGCATCATTGGAACTTATCAAAGCTGTAGTGGACTTGAGGATAATAAAGGAGCAGTGCGAGCTTGAGGAGATCCACAAGGCATGCGACATAGGATATGAAATGCACTACACTGCAATGAAAATTGCCAAACTTGGAATGGTAGAGCAGGAGATTGCAGGTGTAATGGAAGGAATTGCACACTCAAAGGGTGCCATGACCTCCTTCCCGACAATCCTTTCCCAGAATGGAGAGACCCTCCACAACCACTCGCATCACCAGATCCTTACCGACGGACGTCTGATTGTAATTGACGCGGGTGCGGAGAACAACATGAACTACTGTTCGGACTTTACCAGAACCATCCCAAGCAGCGGCAAGTTTACCCAGCAGCAGAAGGATATCTACAACATAGTGGCTGCTGCCAACAACAAGGCTCAAGCCATTGCCCGTCCGGGCCTTACCTATAAGGAGGTTCATTTGGATGCATGCCGTGTACTTGCAGCAGGCCTTAAAGAGGTTGGCCTTATGAAAGGAGATGTAGACGAGGCTGTAGCAGCAGGAGCTCACGCGCTGTTCATGCCTCACGGCCTTGGCCACAATATGGGTCTTGATGTTCACGATATGGAGGACTTGGGCCAGATCTACGTAGGATACGATGACGAGGTACGCCCTTCAACCCAGTTCGGACTTGCAAGCTTGCGTATGGGAAGAGGCCTGAAACCTGGCCACGTAATCACAGTTGAGCCAGGATGCTACTTCATCCCGGCCCTTATAGACCAGTGGGAAGCAGAGGGTACCAACAAGGATTTCATCAACTTCGACGCCCTTAAGGCTTACCGCACATTTGGAGGCATAAGGCTTGAGGATGACATTGTAATCACTGAAACCGGTTGCAGAATGCTCGGCAGCAAACGCCTTCCAATCACTCCTGAGGAGGTTGAGAAGGAGATGTTGGGATAATTTCCCCGCCTGAAACAATAAAAAGTGCCCATTTTGACGTTGTCCTAATGGGCACTTTTTTTATATTTGTACTGTTATGGTACAGTTCAAAAAAGCAGACATCACCCTCGTTCCCACAATAATGGAACTTGCGCAGGAAATTTTTCCCGCCACCTACGGCCCAATCCTGAGCAGTGAGCAGATAGATTATATGATGGAGTGGATGTACTCCAGGGAAAGTCTTGAAAAGCAGTTGGAAGAAGGGCATGTTTACCATATTGCCCTTTTTGACAACGTCCCAGTGGGCTATTTTTCGGTACAGATGGTGGAAGAAGGGGTGTGGCATCTACAGAAGATTTATCTCAAGCCGGGGTTGCAGGGAAAATCTGTCGGGAAGCAGATGTTTCTGAGTGCTGTTGGATACATTAGGGAGAATTCACAGTTGCCATGTGTGGTGGAGCTGAATGTGAACAGGAACAATACAAAGGCAATCCGTTTCTATGAGCATATGGGGATGCATAAGGCTTCCCAAGGGGATTTCCCTATAGGGAACGGTTATTATATGAATGACTATATTATGGCATTGGAGGTAAAATGACTAAAATTTATAAAAAACCGTTCAAAGAGACTGTTACACTCAAATTGGTATTTGAGATGTTCATAGTGCTGTTGCTGATGTGGTTCATATGCAAATACTTTATCTTTTCCGGATTGCTGTTGGTGGCAGATATGGCAGGCTGGATTGCATTTGGAGTGTTGTTGTTCCTTGTGCTGGCTGTGTGCTGTTCATTTTTTGTAAAGTACTTCTTTATTGTACTCCATGATAACAGGATTGTTGTGCAGAACCGTTTACTTCCTTTTTTTAAGTTAAGCCGGAACTATGCGGAAATCGGGAAAGTGAGATTCTGGATGCCTACTCCGGGCAGATTTCCGACAGATTCAATTGAGATAGTATTGACCGGGAAAAAACGGGGAGGATTGTTCTTTGGAATTTCTATGGTAGATCCTAAAGACTTGCCCGAAATTGTATCTTTTTTGGAGAGCAAGGGAATCAAGGTAGATACGTATAAAGAACTTTCTCCCAAACAGTATCGCGAGGTGGACAGGAAGATAAGGAAAGGAGAACTGTAAGGACGCTACCAAAAAGAAAAACAATAAAGGAGATAATTATAGAGGTTTACAATAAGGCTGAAGATAAGGCCCTGCAAAGATTTGAACTGTATAGGAGATTCAACCGCTACAGCAAGTTTGCACTCTCTTTCAAATCTGTTACTCCCGACATATTACGTGAATTTGAGGAGTTCCTTAGAATGGAGCATACTTACCAAATTGAGAACTTTCTTCCGTTGGGCAGTGGAACAAGGGAAAACAGAAAACAATCCATTTAATCCATAAAGAAAATGTTCCTGGCTGCGGACCTTACCCGCCCGGTAGTGGTATTCAACCCCACCACCAGCGAAGAAGAAATCCGACCACTGCACGAAATTGCCTCATCCCACCTGGCCCGCAGATGCTTCATCGGGAACCTTTACAAACAAGTAAAAGATCCCAACCTTGTAGGAGTACTCAGTGGCCACAAAGAAGGAAGCAAAGCCTTCTCCAGATATAGGGAAATTGATGAACAAATGAAGAAGGATCTGGTGGGGATGTTGGAGTAGAATTCATTGTGTAGGTGATAGGGAAGGGGACACTCATGTATGTTGAATTAAACAGAATTTAAACGCAGTTTAAACGATTTTTAAATGGTATAGTCTTGTAATATGCTGATAGATAAGTGTTTGGCTAATAGATGTTTTAAACGCATTATGTGATTTTAAATATCTGGATGAGATGTGTCTAATCATTTTATTAATGTTTACCTTTCATGGGGTTGTTGAAAAAATATAGATTGTAATAATATTCTTATCTTTACAAGACATTAGTATTGGTTTATGACGGAGTTAGAACTTAAAGAGTATTTGGTAAAGAATTATCCTCAGGAGAATGAGGTATGTGAGTGGAAGGAGTATTCTAATCTAAAGCATGTTGTTAAAGGGCATGAAGGAGATGATATTGTTTCATATATCTCTGCCATCTCTAATATGAACGGAGGTAGCTTAGTAATAGGGGTAAAGGATGGTACATTGGATATTACGGGTATTCAGGACTTTCATTCCTATACAAGTGTTAGTATTAAATCTAAGCTGTTAAAACATTGTATCAATCTTCCTTCAGAGGGTCTTGAAGTGGAGGAATATGTTACTGATGATACAAATAAAACGGTATGGATTATAAAGATACCTAAGCATCCTCTTAGGCGTCCAGTATATGTTCATGATAAGGCATGGCAGAGGCATGGCGATAGCTTAGAAGAGTTAGATCAGTCTAGGCAGAATGCAATTACAGATGAAATAGGCGTAGTCGCAGATTGGAGTGCTGAGATTGTTGAAGATGCAAGTATTGATGATTTGGATGACGAGGCAATCGCTAAAGCTAGGAAAGAGTATGTAAAGCGTAATCCAACTCGTGCTGAAGATGAACAGACTTGGGATACTATTACTTTTTTGAACAAGGCAAAATTAACTCGTGCAGGTAAAATAACAAGAACAGCATTGATTCTTTTAGGAAAAGAAGAGAGTGAGCATTTGCTATCCCCGTATGTTGTCAAAATAAGATGGAGTTTAAAGAATTTACAGAACGAGAACAAAGATTATGATATTCTGTCAATGCCTCTGATTTTATCTGTGGATAAACTCTTTAATAAGATAAGGAATATTAAGTATAGATTTGTTAGAGAGGGTACGATGTTTCCTGATGAAATGCTTCGTTATGATGTATTTAACATTAGAGAACCATTGCATAATTGTATTGCACATCAGGATTATGCTAAATGTGCTAGGATAGAGGTTGTTGAATATGAAGATGATCACTTAGTCTTTCAAAACTCTGGTACATTCTTGCCAGAGTCGGTTGAAGAGGTAATTGCTAAAGATTGTCCTGAGTCTGTTTATAGGAATCGCTTCTTGGTAGAAGCAATGCGTAATATGAATATGATAGAAACGGAGGGCGGTGGAATAAAGAAAATGTTCAAGAACCAAAAGACACGGTTGTTCCCTATGCCTGAATATGATTTGTCTGACGGAAAAGTTAAGGTTACTATCATGGGGCGTGTTATAGATGAGGAGTTTGCTAATATTCTGTTGAGAAATCCTGAGTTGACATTACATCAAGTAATGCTTCTTGATAAGGTGCAAAAGAAAAAAACTCTGTCTGATGCAGAAATTGCTTTGCTTAAGAAACTTAAATTTATAGAAGGACGTAAGCCTAATTTCTTCTTATCGGATAAAGTTGTGAAATTAACAGAAAATGAGAAGCTTAAGGCGGACTATATAAAGAATAAGAGTTTTGGAGATGATCATTTTAGGAAAATGATTATAGAATATATAAAGAAATATAAAAGAGCTGCGAAAGATGATATTACCGCTTTGATACTGGGTTTGCTACCTCCTGTTTTAAGCCCAATGCAAAAAAGGAGTAAAGTGACAAATCTATTGAGTTCACTAAGAATTAAAGGCGTAATAGAATATAGCGGAGGCTTTTGGATGTTGAAAAAATAAGGCTGTGAGTAAGTCGTCTTTGCATTATAATTAGCGGAATCTATCAAAAAAGACACAATTCCGCTAATTATAATGAGATTTTGGGACGTCAGAGGTGGCTGTTAAACAGATACTCTCTGAACAGCGGAAAATACTTATATTCGCACGAATGAAAATGTGTCAATAGGTTTATAGTATATGCCTAAACAATTAATTTATAGATCGAAGCCATTATCGCTAGTCCTTCCCGAATATACACCAATGTCATTTGACTATGAAGGATTTAAGGTTAGTGATGAATATGTGTATAATTCTGTGCATAAAACGCTGTCACAATATCGGATAATAGTAACTTCAAAAGACATTAATAGCAATGAGTGTTTAAGTGAATCGGCTTATAAAGGAGATGAGGTTGTAAGAAGAATAACAAAACTAATACCATTTTGTACACGATTGTCTTTGAATGAGCCTAGTGAAGTTGATGTAACGCGTACTTTGATGATAAAGATTACTAATGTTCCTCCTCGAAATTGGGAATCTAATTATCAAGAAGTCAAGGATTATTTGCATAATCAAAAGCCTGATAGGTTAAGAGGTGTTATTACATGCCATGGCTTTAACCATTATTCAGAATTTAGTAAGTCGCCTTTAATAGATTTGGAATTGATGCTTGAGAATTATATGGATGCCTCTGAAGAAATTCGGTATCTGGTGTTTCTATATAATGCAATTATTGAGTCAGAAGATTCCAACCGATATATGTTAATCGGAAAAGCTTTAGAAATTATAAATGTGTTATATCCATATAGAAGGGAAAGGGATAGAGATGACTCTCGTATTAAAATATATTTCCCAGAACTCCAGTCAATCTTTAATGGAGTGACTATTAGAGATTTGATATCATTGTCAAATTCGAGACGAGAAGCTCGACATTTTGTATCACCGAAGAATGGTGGAATCCATCCTTCATTAACTAAAAAAGAAATGAAGGATTTATTCATGTGTTCAACTATTTTGATAGTAAACGTTGTGAGGTCTCAATTGGGTGTAGAGTTAATGTGTATAGAAAGTAATGATGGAGTTTAAGGTTAATATAAGAAGATACCATATGGAATCTGCGGAAAAGTCCCTTTTGATCTAAAGTGCTTAAAAATAAAAGTGTAAAGCAATAAAACTCCTTCAGAAATGGGGGAGTTTTTGTTTCCGAAAGTTGTTGTTTTCCCATGCTCCAAAAAGAGGGGGGGCATGGTAAAGCAAGATGTGTTTTTGGCAGCCAAAACCGGGTGTTTTGGGCCCCCTTCAACCTCGGAACTCGGAGGGTTTAAAAGGTAAATATTTTGTAAATTTGTGTATGAGAAAAATCGTACTAGTAACAGTTAATAAATACTTATGATATGAAAAGAATAACCCTGTTATTTATAAGTCTATTGCTGGTTTCTTACACCTATGCAATTCTTCCCGATAGGAAATATATCAGATTTCCTCAAGAAAGAGGTCTTGTATATAAGAACTTGCCGGTTAAAACTAAAGATGGCTACAAAATAGAGACCTGGTTCTTCCCTGCACAAGATATGCCCGATTATAAAGCCGGACAAAAAGAGATGTTGCCGTATAAAACCAAAGACAACAAAAAAAGGCCAACTCTCATCATATGCAATGCAGATGACGGTAATATGTCCTATATGCAACTAGATTTGGCTGCAGTATATGCGGCAAACGGCTATAATGTTGTTACATTTGACTGGCGTGGCTTTGGAAACAGTTTCCAATTTGAGATGAACAGGGATTACCTTTGCTATACAGAGATGCTCCTGGATTATGCCGCTGTCATCAAAACGGTAGCAAAACAGATTGAAGTGGACAAAAAGGAGATATTTCTTATGGGGTGGTCAACTGGAGCATATTTAAGCATGATAGCATCCCACAACAATAAAAATGTGAAAGGATGTATTTTAGTGGGTACTCCATCATCATTTGAAGATGTAATTCCCCAACTGATAAAAGTTCATCCAAAAAGGAAAACTGCAGCCAATCTTGTTGTTCCCGATAATTTTCCAAAAGATAAGATGCCTTTTCATATCGCCCCAAAATTCAGGAAATCTGTATTGTTGATTGTCGGGAAGAATGACGACAGGACCCCTGTATGGATGTCTGAAAAGATCTACAACGCATTGCCGGAAAAAGTGAATAAAAAGCTATCTGTTTATGATAAAG
>JAGBTG010000013.1 GCA_017631435.1 Bacteroidales bacterium
AGCTTTTTTACCTGCAGTAAATTTAGCAGCGCCTGGGAACTGGGTAGCCATATCCTCAACTTTGTTTCTGTTTGATGAACGCATAACTAGCATGTAGTCGATCATCTCTTTAGTGATACCCTCAGGGATCTCACATACTCCGTCTGGACCAGAGATAGCAACAACTTTAGCACCTAGCTCAGTAGCTTTGGTTGCAGCACCCCAAGCAACGTTACCGAATCCTGAAAGGGCAACAGTTTTGCCTTTGATGTCTTTACCAGCTTTTGCAAGAACGTGCTCAGTGAAGTAAAGTGCACCGAAACCTGTAGCCTCTGGACGAAGGATTGAACCACCCCAGCAAGCACCTTTACCAGTAAGAACACCTGTATTGTACTCTCTAGCAAGTTTGGTATACATACCGAACATGTAACCGATCTCACGACCACCTACTCCTACGTCACCTGCAGGAACGTCCTGATCAGGACCGATGTTATGCCACAACTCCAACATGAATGCCTGGCAGAATCTCATGATCTCAGCGTCAGATTTTCCTACTGGATCGAAATCTGAACCACCTTTACCACCACCCATAGGAAGAGTAGTAAGAGCATTTTTGAAAGTCTGCTCAAAGCCCAAGAATTTAAGCATTGAAGGAGTTACTGCTTTATGGAAACGGATACCACCTTTGTAAGGTCCAATAGCTGCATTGAACTGTACGCGGTAACCCAAGTTAGTCTGTACATTACCTGCATCGTCTACCCAAGTAACACGGAATGTGAAGATTCTGTCTGGCTCAACGATTCTCTCAACGATTTTAGCTTTCTCAAACTCAGGATGCTGGTTGTAAACCTCCTCGATTGACTCCAACACCTCGTGAACGGCCTGTAGATACTCTGGCTCATGGCTATATTTAGCCTGAAGTTTCGCCATTATTTCAGCTGCTTTCATAACTGTAATGAATTATTTTAAGTTGTTTTGTTTAATTATAGTTAATTAATACTGTAAAATCTTGTTATTTTACCTCCCAAGTTGCACCTGAGCGCAATAGCTGGTCGATAGTTGAAATTTTTGCCTTCTCCTTAACCTCAGCAACCTGATTGTGTACGTTCTCATCGTAAGTTGAATCCTCAACATCTCTGATAACACCCAAAGCAACAGGATAATCAGGATATTTCATATTGGCAAGCATGGTGTGGATAGGAAGCTTGTCGTCTGATTTTGCATCATGAACAAGGATATCCTTCTCAGTTACACCGTTCTCTCCAATAGTTACAACCTTAAGCTGTAGGCCGTCAAGAACAAGACCCTTATCTCTGTTGGCACCAAAGATCATAGGCTCACCATGTTTAAGGACAATTGTTCTGTCTGCCCTTACAGATCTCTCTGCAAACTCCTGGTGTGTACCGTCATTGAAGATAACGCAGTTTACAAGCATCTCCATGATTGAAGTACCTTTGTGTTTTGCAGCCTGAACCATAATCTCCTGGTTCAATTTCAACTCTGAATCCAAGCTTCTTGCAAAGAATGTACCTCTTGCACCCAAAACAAGGTTACCTGGAGTGAACGGCTCCTCAATTGAACCATAAGGTGAAGTCTTGGTTACAATACCTTTCTTTGAAGTAGGTGAATACTGACCTTTTGTAAGACCGTAAATTCTGTTGTTGAACAGAATGATGTTAAGGTCTATATTTCTTCTGATAGCGTGGATGAAGTGGTTACCACCAATTGCAAGTGAGTCACCGTCACCTGTAGCCTGCCATACAGAAAGTTTTGGATTAGCCACTTTCACACCTGTAGAGATAGCTGTTGCCCTACCGTGGATTGAGTGGAAACCGTAAGTGTTCATATAATAAGGAAAACGTGAAGAACAACCGATACCTGATACAAATACCAAGTCCTCTTTGTTGATGTTAAGCTCCTCACATACCTCAGGCATTGCTTTAAGCACTGATGCCAAAATTGCGTGGTCACCACAACCCGGACACCATTTTACTTCCTGATCACTTTTAAAGTCTTGTGATGTATATTTCATAACAATGTTTCTTTAGATGTAAATGATTATAGAGCGTTAACTGCGTCAACAATCTCCTTAACGATAAATGGCTGTCCCTGAACCTTGTTCAACTGCTCAAATGCAAACTCAGGATACTGTCCTCTCAAGTAGTTTACAAACTGGCCGCTATTAAGCTCGCAAACGATAATCTTCTTGAATTTCTTGAATACCTCTGCTGTGTTCTTTGGAAGCGGGTTGATATAGTCGAAATGTGCGAAACCTACATTCTTACCCTCCTCAAGCAACTGTTTGGTTGCTGTGTAAAGGTGGCCGTAAGTACCGCCCCAGCCAACTACAAGAACATCACCCTCCTGGTTGCCCATAACCTCAAGCTCTGGAATGTAGTTTGCAACTCTTGCAACTTTCTCTGCTCTGTTTGCAACCATGATTGCGTGGTTCTCAGGATCTGAAGAAACAGCACCGTTCTCTGCTTTCTCCAAGCCACCTACCCTGTGCTCCAAACCTGGTGTTCCAGGATGAGCCCAACGTCTTGCCCAACGCTCAAGGTCTCTCTCGTATGGTTTGAATTTACCCTCACATTTGTCAATGATAGGAGGATTGATGGTTGGATATGTGCTCATATCAGGAATTCTCCAAGGCTCAGAACCATTACCGATAAAGCCCTCTGTAAGAAGAATTACTGGCATCATGTGCTCCAAAGCATATTTTGCTGCGTAGAAAGCAGACTCAAAGCAATGTGATGGAGTACGCGCTGCCATTACCATGATAGGGCACTCACCGTTTCTGCCGTATAGAGCCTGTGCCAGGTCTGTCTGCTCAGTTTTGGTAGGGATACCTGTAGAAGGACCACTTCTCTGAACATCTACGATTACAAGAGGAAGCTCTGTAATCATGGCAAGACCCATAGCCTCTGATTTAAGTGAAAGGCCAGGACCTGAAGTTGTGGTTACTGCAAGGTTACCGGCGTAAGCTGCACCTACTGAAGTACAGATACCGGCAATCTCATCCTCACACTGTACAGTCTTTGCACCGAATGCCTTATGGATAGCAAGCTCCTCAAGGATAACGGTTGCAGGGGTAATAGGGTATGAACCGCAGAATAGAGGAAGTCCTGATTTCTCAGAAGCAGCCAAAAGGCCCCATGCTGTTGCTTGGTTACCATTAATGCTTCTGTAGATACCTGGCTCCTGCTGTGCAGGCTCAATTCTGTAAGTATTAGGAATTGCGTGAATATTGTGTGCGTAGTTGTAACCGTCGTTCAACACCTTTTTGTTAGGTGCAATAAGAGCCGGTTTCTTCGCAAATTTTTTCTCCAGATACTCCTCAGTAAAATGAAGAGGACGGTTGAACATGAAATAGCACATACCCAATGTGAACAAGTTCTTGCATCGGATAATTGACTTGTTGTCCAAACCGCTGTCCTTCAAAGACTCTTTTGTAAGAGATGTGATAGGAGCCCAAACGATATGATAATCTTTAAGGTTCATCTCCTCAATAGGATCGTTAGTCTTGAAACCGGCCTTCTCCAGACCTTTCTCATCAAATGAATCCTCATCAAGGATAATGCTTGCACCAGGTTTAGCCCATTTTGCGTTTGCTTTCAACGCTGCAGGGTTCATTGCAACCAATACATCGCAAAAATCTCCTGGAGTTTTAACCTCTGTCTGTCCAATGTGTACCTGGAATCCCGATACTCCCGCTACAGTACCCTGCGGTGCCCTGATCTCAGCCGGATAATCCGGAAATGTAGAAATTTCATTTCCGTACAGCGCAGAGGCATCTGCGAACAAAGTACCGGTTAGCTGCATTCCATCACCCGAGTCTCCGGTGAAACGGATTACTACCTCCTTTGTGTCAATAATTTTGTGTTCCATAAAGAAAATTCTCCACTGTTACGTATATTACTACGCAGTTATTGTTGTTAGTGTATTTTAAAAGATTATACAAATGTAATGATTATTCTTTACAATGGAAAAATATTTGAAAGAAAAAAGGGACAGCTGATGCTATCCCTTTAAAAAGCCGTTTGCGGCGTCATATTCCTTTACTCAGCAGGCTGTGTATTGAACTGTGTAGGCTGAGTCTTGTCTGCAGGTATTCCCAACTCCTTCTTAGCCTCTGGAAGAAGGTCAATGCTGCTTGTTCCTTTATAGATAAGCGCACCAGCCGACAAATCAATAATATAGGTAAAACTTCCGTTTGCACCAATCTTCTCAATAGCTTTGCTAGCCTTCTCATAAACTGGAGCAAACAAAGTCTGCTGAAGCTGTTGCATTTCCTGCTGTGCGTTCTGGTTGAACATCTGCAGTCTCTGCTGCATCTCCTCAAGCTCTTTGGTCTTTGCCTCAAGGATAGAAGCTGTCCATGTAGCATTCTTCTGCTGGTAAGTCTGCAGTTTGGTATTGAACTCCTGCTGCATTCCCTGCATTGTCTCCTCAAGCTCTTTAGCATAATTCTCAAGTTTCAACACTGCAGAATCCCTCTCAGGCATCAAAGCAATCAGCTCCTGCATGTTGATATGGCCCAATTTGGTCTGTGCAAAAGACTGTGTTGCAAATAGCACCATAACAAGTGCCAAAAATTTAGTTACGTTTTTCATATTTAAAATTATTTACATTATTCAATCAATATCCCAATGCCTTAATTACAGCATCACTCAAATCATATTGCTCATTCTTATATGCCACACCCTGTATTGATGCCACATCAAGTACCAGCGCATATCCGCCATCACGGGCCACTTTTGCTATGGCTGCATCCACTTTATCCATAATGGGCTGCATAAGTCTCTCCGAATGCTGCTGCATCTGTCCCTCCTGACCGAAATAATCCTGCTGGAGCTTCTTCACCTCCTGTTCCTTCTGAATTATCTCATTCTCCCTCACCTGTCTTGCCTGTGCAGTAAGGTTACCCTTCTGCTGCTGATACCTATTATATAATGTCTCAATTTTTGCATACTCAGCATCAATCACCTCCTGATACTGGTTGCTGTAAGATTCAAGCTGCTGCTGTGCACTCTTGTATGCAGGGATAGCCGAAAGAACCTTTTCACTGTTGAAATACCCTATCTTCTGGGCATTCAGCTGCAATGCACCAAATATCATTGCAAACAAAATAGCAATAACTTTCTTCATATTCATCCCGATAATTTAAAGTTTTATTAGAATTGCTGTCCTATCATGAAATGGAACTGGCTGCCACCCCTTCCTTTCTCAGTACCGCTGTTCACAGTATCAAATCCGTAAGCCCAATCTATACCCATCATACCAACGATTGGAAGAAGCACTCTCAAACCTACACCTGCAGATCTCTTTATCTGGAAAGGATTGAAATCCTTGATATCTGCCCAACAGTTACCTCCCTCAAGGAACAGCATTCCATAAATGGTTGACTGAGGCTGAAGGATAATAGGGTGTCTCAACTCAACACTGAACTTGTCATATACCCTACCAGCATATGCATTGCCCTCAACAGGAGTAAGCGAGTAGTTAGGGTAACCTCTCAATCCAATGATGTCTGAACCGTAAGTATTATAACCGCTCATACCGTCACCACCAAGCTGGAAGCCCTCAAATGGAGAGTATCCGAGATTCTTGTTATAGTAGCCAAGGTATCCGAAATCAGCTGATGTCTTAAGGACAAGATCTCCAATAAGTTTTGTATATGTAGCGCTCTTGAATGTCCACTTGTGGTACTCAATCCATTTGTACTTCTCACTGTCAACCATATTCTTGTAATCTGTATCCCCAGATCTGAATGCAGAATATGGTGGAGTAAGCTGAACTCCAAATGTGAAATCAGAACCGTTACGTGGATATACAGGCTGGTCTGTTGAGTTTCTGGTAAGTGTTATCTTGTAACTCAAGTTGTTGGACTTACCGTTTGCAAACAGGAAGTTGTAATCCCAATCCTTAAGCTTGTACTGCTGCCAGCTCAACTCATGGTAAAGGACAAAGTAGTCATCCGGCCATTTTAGTCTCGATCCCAACGAAGCTGCAATACCGTACACCTCCATATACTCGTCATCATTCAAATAATAGAAGTATGAGTTTGTCTGACGTGTATAGTATATTGAAGTACTCAATGAAGTAGGCTTCTTGCCGGTAAGCCATGGCTCAATAAAGCTCGCAGTAAGTGCAGTATAATATCTGCCGTTTGTCTGGAACCTGATTGCCAATGTCTGTCCGTCGCCAAGAGGAACCGGTCTCCACGCACCCTTTTCAAAAGCTCTTCTCATTGAGAAGTTGTTGAAGCTCACACCAAGGGTACCCACAAATGTATTTCCGCCCCATCCGCCGCTAAGCTCCAACTGGCTATTTGGCTTCTCTGCCACATTATATGCAATATCTACTGTATTGTTGTTGATATTGGGCAGTACGCTGTAACCCTCAGCAGACTGGAATCTCTCAGGGTCAAAGTGCCCGATTGAACCCAACTCCCTGATTGAACGCTCAAAGTCTGACTGGCTATACAGGTAACCCGGACGGGTATACACAGCCCTTCTTGCAACACGCTCACTGGTTATTGTATTTCCATTGATGATTACGTTGTTGAAAGTTGCCGGTTTACCCTCATGAATACGCATCTGAACATCTACAGAGTCACCCTCAATTGTCATTTCAACAGGGTTGACCTGGAAGAACAGGTAGCCGTTGTCGGTATACATCTTGCGCACGTCCATATGCTGCTGCTTAGGGTCTCCCTGAAGTCTCTTGTCCATTGTAACAAGGTCATATACATCACCCTTGCCTATCATAAGTACCTTGTTCAGCTGGTCTGCAGTATAAACAGAGTTTCCGGTCCAGGTAATGTCCCTGAAATAATATTTCTTTCCCTGGCTGATATTGATGTCAAGGACCATTCTGCCTTCATCATTATAGCTTATGGAGTCAGAAACGATTTTGGCATCCCTGTATCCCGCCTCACTGAAGACGGCCATCATGGCCTCCTTGTCATTCTTGTACTCCTTTTCAATGAATTTCTTGGATTTGAAGAAGTTGAACAGTCTGCGGTCTCTGGTCTTCTTCATTGACTTGACAAGTTTCAGCTCCTTCACATCCCCTTCTACACCATTGAAGTTGATTGTCTCAATCTTCACCTTGTTACCCTTGGTAACATGGAATGTTGCCTTTACCGCATTCTTGATGGTGGTATCAGGCTCACTTGTAAGATGCACATCCACAAGGTAGAAACCTTTCTCCTTGTAATAGTTCTTTATGATGTCAATAGATGATTTCTCTACATATTCAGAGAGTTCACCACCTCTCTTGAGCTTAAGCCTTTCAATAAGATCAGTCTCTTCTGTTCTCTTGACACCGGTAAACAACCATTTTGAAACCCTTGGACGCTCCTGCACTTTAAGGACAAGGATACAACTGTCCCCTTTTGGCGAAAGGGAATCAATATAGAAGCCCACATCTGAAAATTTTCTCTGCAGCCACATCCTGTTCATTATGCCTGTAAGCTCTTGTCCTGGAATCTCAATAGCTGAACCCTCCTTAAGTCCGGTAAGTGCTATAAGTCTGTCTGTATTGAGATAGTTGGTACCTTCAACCTTCAATCCCTTAAGGATATAGGTTTTTGGTGCGTTATAGTCTACAACAGCGCTGTTCTGCGCAGAAACAGCAAAAGGCATCATAAATGCCAACACTAGAATTATTTTTCCAATAAGTTTCATCTGAACATTGAATTAAACCTTGCCGAACCTTCTTTCTCTCTTGCTGAAAGCATCCAGTGCAAGCTGGAACTCTTCTTTGCGAAAATCGGGCCAAAGCACCTGTGTGAAGTAATATTCGGTATATGCAGTCTGCCATAGCATGTAGTTGCTGATCCTCTGTTCGCCGCTGGTACGGATAAGAAGATCAGGATCTGGAATATCTGATGTTGAAAGGTTTGCGCTCAAATCTTCAGCACTCATCTGAACATCCTCACCAGCCATAATCCTCTCTTTGTTGGAAGCATAGAACCTGTTGGCCGCCTGAGTGATATCCCACTTGCCGCTATAGCTTAAAAATATAATCAACTGTAAATTTGTATTCTCCTGGGTAAGTTTCATGCAGTCATCTATCTCATCCCTGAGTTTCTGCGACAGACGGCTGAAGTCTCCAATAACCCTAAACCTCACACCTATCTTCTGGAATGTAGGGGTCTCCATAGTTATAGCCTTGATCATCAGCTGCATCAAGCCCTCAATCTCCGCTACCGGCCTATCCCAATTCTCTTCAGAAAAAGCAAAGACACTCAAATATTTTATCCCTTTCTCCACAGCAAACTCAGTGCAGGCCCTTACACTCTCAACGCCCTCCTTATGGCCGAAAAGACGCTCCTGTCCCCTTTGCTTTGCCCATCTGCCGTTACCATCCATGATTACTGTAACGTGCTGCGGAATATTTGTCTTCATTTCCTGCATAAAAACCTTTTTACAAATAAGGCGCAAATATAAGAAAATTATTGCATATTTCGCTTATCTTCTCCCCACAATAGTTTCTGATTCAGCGCAGCAATGAAATTGTTGTTGATTGAAATGCTTTTTATAGGAAATTCTCCTCTGGAAATTGCAACCTTCTCTCCAGCCGCTATGTCAACACTGCGGTTGTCTACAGTAAGAAGCGCCTTAGGGTGCCTGCCATGGAAAGATATCTCAACGGTAGAACTTTGCGGGACAATCAACGGACGCACATTCAGGTTATGGGGAGATATTGGGGCAATGATGAGCACTTTGCTGTCGGGAGTAACAATAGGCCCCCCTATACTCATGGAATATGCTGTTGATCCGGTTGCTGTTGCCACCAGGATGCCGTCTGACCAATATTTTGGAAGAGGTTGCCCATCTATGGAAATCTCTATTTCCAGCATTGAAGGTGTGAGTCTCTGGATGGTAATCTCATTCATTGCATAAGGATAGAAACCTTGTGGAAGATTCTCCTTCTGCAAATGCAGCAATGCTCTCTCCTCTATTGCATAATCGCCGGTGGTAAGCTTCTCTATCCATGGATTGTTATCCTCCACGCATGCTGTGGTAAGGAATCCCAACCTGCCAAAATTTATCCCTGCAATAGGAATTTCCCTGTCGCGCACGATTGTAAGCGACTCCAGGAATGTACCGTCACCGCCCAATGTAAGGAACATGTCTATCTGTTCCGGCAAATCATCATGACCATCAAAGAGTTCCCCTTGCGGAAGCACTCCTCCCAACTCCTCTATCAGTTCATAAAATGGTCTATGGTAGCAGAACTCAACATGTCTGTACTCCTTGAGATTGTTTACAAACAGCAACAGCCTTCCCACGCTTGTCTTGTCTACCCGTTTTCCAAAAAGTGCAGCCTTCATAAATAAAAATTTTTGTGCAAGATAGAAATTTTTGGTGTAATCGCTGTCCAATGAGCCACAATTATGTATATTTTTGTACTTACAACACATAAAAACAGATTGGAAATCATGACAGTATTAAGCGTAAACATAAATAAGATTGCTACAATCAGGAACTCCAGAGGCGGAAACATGCCTGATGTCCTTAAAGCGGCAGTAAAATGCGAAGAGTTTGGTGCCCAAGGCATTACCGTTCATCCCAGACCAGATGAGAGACATATCAGATATCAGGATGCAAGGGAGATTAAACCCCTTCTGAAAACCGAGTTCAACATTGAGGGAAACCCCATTCAGTCTTTTGTAGACCTTGTCCTTGAGGTAAAACCGGCCCAGGTAACCCTTGTTCCCGACGCTCCCGATGCAATCACCTCCAATGCAGGATGGAATACCATTGATCCCGACAACAAAAAGTTCCTTACAGAGATCACAAAAGTGTTCCACAGCAACGGCATAAGGGTATCCATATTTATTGATCCCGTAGAGGAAATGATAAAGAATGCAGTGGATACAGGATGTGACAGGGTGGAGCTCTACACAGAGGCTTATGCTGCCAATTATTTAAAGAACAGAGAGATGGCCATTGAACCTTATGTTAAGGCTGCTGAGACTGCAGTTGCCTGCGGTCTTGGTCTGAATGCAGGTCACGACCTTAATCTCGACAACCTCAAATACTTCAACCATAACATTCCGGGACTCCTTGAGGTATCTATAGGACACGCCCTCATCAGCGATGCTCTTTATATGGGACTTGAGAATACCATCAAAGCTTATAGGGAGCAATTGCTATAATGGCAAATTTCACTATATTTGCGGTTTGGAAAATTAAATAACAACTATTCATAAAATGAAACAACTGAAACTTATTTTGACAGTTGCTGTTGCAGCAATCATCTGTTCTTGCGCTGCAAACGGCAATACCAACGGAGCACAGCAGGCAAATGCTGCAAGTGAGACACCTGCAGCGCAGGGAAGCATTGTTTACATTCAATTGGATTCTCTAGTAAACCAGTATGACATGTATAACGACCTCAAATCAGAGCTTGAGAGCAAAGTTCAGGCTGTACAGGAGGACCTTACAAAGAAAGGAAGGTCATTTGAGAGCGCAGTTAAAGATTTCCAGGCTAAGATTGACAAAGGTCTTCTTACAAGAAGCCAGGCTGAGGAGCAGCAGCAGAAACTTGTTGAAAGAGAGCAGAACCTTCAGGGTTTGAGCCAGCAGAAACAGATGGAACTTGCTGAGGAGGAGGCTGTAATGATGAGAAGAGTTATGGATGCAATCCAGACCTACATCACCAAATACAACCAGGATAAAGGTTATGCACTTATCCTTTCAGTTCCTGTACTTGCAGGTGACCCTTCTTTGAATATTACCCAGGATATCCTTGCAGGATTGAACGAGGAGTACATCAAATCAAAAAACAAGTAATATCCAAAGGACCATAGATGAATGCCGTACCGGTTGAGTCTTAGGCTCTGCTGATACGGCATATTTTAATTTCTGAAGAGAAGGTTGAAACAAAAAAAATATAAGATATGAATTCCATTACAAGAACACAATTTGATTTTCCAAAACAGACAGCCGTTTACAAAGGTAAAGTTAGGGACGTATATACAATTGACAACAATTACATGGTAATGGTTGCAACAGACAGAATCTCAGCTTTTGATGTGGTCCTTCCAAAAGGTATTCCATTCAAGGGACAGGTTCTTAACCAGATTGCTGCCAAATTTCTCGACAGCACATCTGATATTGTAAAGAACTGGAAAATAGCATCACCTGATCCAATGGTAACAGTAGGCTACAAATGCGAGTCACTTCCAATTGAGATGATTGTAAGAGGTTACCTTACCGGAAGCTCATGGAGAGCATACAAAGCTGGTGCAAGAGAGATTTGCGGAGTTGCCATTCCAGACGGCATGAAGGAGCACCAGAAATTTGAGAAACCTATAATCACCCCTACTACCAAAGCTGAGATTGGCGGCCATGACCAGGACATATCAAGAGAGGAGATTATTGCACAGGGACTTGTAAGTGAGGAGATCTACAACCAGCTAGAGAAGATTACCCTTGCCCTATACGAGAGGGGCTGCGAGATTGCTGCAGAGAGAGGCCTTATCCTTGTAGACACCAAATATGAGTTTGGTTTGAGAGATGGTGAGATTTACCTTATTGACGAGATCCATACTCCCGACAGCAGCCGTTATTTCTACCTTGAGGGATATCAGGAGAGATTTGACAAGGGAGAGCAGCAGAAACAGCTTTCAAAGGAGTTTGTAAGGGAGTGGCTTATGGCAAACAACTTCAGCGGTCAGGAGGGTCAGACTGTCCCTGAGATGACAGATGAGATTGTTACAAGCATCTCTGACAGATACATTGAGCTTTATGAGAACATTACCGGCTCAAAATTTGAGAAGGCACCATACGGTGACGATACCTATGAGAGAATAGAGGCTAACGTAAAGAACCTTCTTGCACGTCTATAATTTATAACTGATTCAATATGCGTACACTGTTAATTGCAATATCCTTATTGGCTTCAACTGCAGCATTCAGCCAGAATGCTCCACAGATTGCCGTTTCACAGGAGAAAGTGAAAGTAAACGGCAATGTAATGTTTGTGCACAGGGTTAAGGCCGGAGAAACACTATATTCATTGGCAAAGGCCTATAGCGTTACCGTAGATGACATTGTACGCCAGAATGAGTCTCTAAAGAACGGGTTGAAAGAGGGGACTACAATCTATATCCCCTCTGCCACACCCGCTTATACCGCAGAACAACCTGCCACTCCAACACAAAATGCCGTAACCGCCAACCAGGAATCCGGCAAAATTGATGGTTGGGAGCTATCCAAGGAGAATATCAAGAAATACTCCAGAAAAAAGCATAAGGCAAAATGGTATGAACATGTTGGTGACCTTGCCCTGAAATACAATGTGCCTGAAGAGGCAATAATGACATTCAACAATCTTCAGACAAAAAAACTGAAGAAGAAGCAGATTGTATATATTCCCAATACGCTGTTCCTGGAACTTTTGGAGAAGGGGAGCCAACCTGAAGAGATACAGGTACCTCAAGAAGGACCGGCAACGGTAGAAGAGGTAAGGCAGGAAGAGATTCCGCAGGCTCAGGAAAAGCCTATCATCTTTGGCAACAGGTCTCTTGCATACATTCTCCCGTTGAATTTGACCGACACACTTGGTGCAAATCCAAATTATATGGATTTCTACGCAGGTGCCCTTATGGCTGCCGATTCTCTGAAGAGAATGGGGGAAGAGGTTTCCATTACCCTAATTGACCAGAAAAGTTTCAATGCCTCACAACTGCCTGTCGGGACAATAATAGGTCCTGTAAGGAGTTCTGACATGGAGAAGTTCCTTCCCATTGCCGGCAAGGATAACATTGTGGTATCCCCTATGGACATGAACACCGCAGGACTGGTTTCAGGCAACAGCAACTTTGTGCAGGTAGCCCCTTCAATGGATGATCAGACAGCCAACCTGATGGATTTGCTTGCAACAAAGACATCATTGGGCAACAGCGTAATGATAATTTATGAGCGCAGCGGTGCAGACCTTGCCCTTGTAGATAAGGTAAAGGATCTTGCCAACGAAAGGGGAATGATATTCAACACATTGTCATATGATATCCTTGAAGGAAGGGAAATGTTGGAAAAGATAAAGGATGCCCTTGAACCTGGATTGGACAATCTTGTACTGATACCGTCCAACAATGAAGCTTTTGTAAATGATGTGGTAAGGAACCTCAATCTGCTGTACACAAATCCTCTTGAAGAGAACAGGAGATCTGTAATCCTGTTTGGAACTCCAAGATGGAGGAATTTTGAGAGCATTGAGGCTGACTATTTCCACAAGATGAACCTTCATCTGAGCATACCTTATCATGTGGACTACAGCCGTAAGGAGGTTAAAGAGTTCCTTCTGAAATACCGTGCTCTGTTCAATGGAGAGCCTACCCCTTATGCATTCCAGGGATATGACATTACAATGATGTCTATGGGACACGGGGAGACCACCCTACAGTCTACATACAGATTCAAAAAAGACAATGCCGGTGACGGCATGAGAAATACCGGAACCACCAACATTGTCTACAATAAAGATTATACTATCTCTGTAATTGAGTAACAATTACAGGGTCTTTGACTTCAACCATAGCGCCTCTTCTTCTGTAAGGAGAGGTGCTATTGTTTTATATACACCTGCATTATACTCCTTTATCCATTGCTGCTCTTGCGCATCAAGCAAATCCCACTCCACACAGGTTGTATCTATAGGAACATTTGTAAGTGTACGGAAAGAATAGAACTCGTTCATCTTGTTGAACTGCCACTGCTGAACCATTATCACATTTTCCGTTCTGATACCATATTCCCCCTCAACATATACGGCAGGTTCATTTGACATTACCATACCGGGAACCAGAGTTACCGGATTCTCCTCCATTCTTATGCTCTGGGGGCCTTCGTGTACACAAAGGTAATGCCCTATTCCATGACCTGTTCCATGGAAGTACATTGCAGCATCATTGAACAGCGGTCCTCGGGCAAGGATATCAAGTTGTGCTCCCCTGGTATTTTTGGGGAAACGGGCCATTGAAAGGCGTACCATTCCCTTCAGCACCAAAGTGTAATGCCTGCGCTGCTGCTCCTTAAGCTCTCCTATTGGAATGGTTCTGGTGGTGTCTGTTGTACCAAACAGATATTGTGCTCCTGTGTCCATAAGAAGGAAGTTCCCTGTTCCTATAACCTGGCTGTTCTCCTTTGTTGCACTGTAGTGCGGCAGAGCTCCGGCCTGTCCGAATGCCACTATAGGTTCAAAGCTCTCGCCCCTGTAGTTTTCATTTTCACCTCTGAACTGTGCAAATTTTTCCCCTATCTCCCACTCTGTGAGCTGGACACCAGTGGCCAAAGAATCATCAATGAACTTCAAAACCTTACACCATGCCACACCATCTGCAAGAAAAGCCTTACAAAATCCCTCCTGCTCCCAATTGTTCTTTATTGATTTATAATAGTTTACAGCTCCACCAAGGACAGGGTCATCCATAAATCTTGCACCGGGCACATTAAGAGCCATGAAATCCCTTACAGTAATCTTCCCCTTTGACACTACCCTCACAGTTTCTGCCGGAAGTTCTGTAAGCAGTTTGCTGAATGCACTGTACGGATGGAGTTCCACATTGTCATTAAGCAGTTTCCCGGCTACTTCTTCACTAATTGAATCCAAATCTGCAAACAGATGGATTGCAGAATTGGTAATGATGGCATACGACTGCGCCAACGGGTTGTATTCTATGTCTGTCCCCCTTATATTGCACAGCCAGGCCACTTCATCACACATTGTAACAATATATGCAAAGCGGCAGTTCTCAAGCCCAAGGGCCTGCACAATCCTCCCATGCTTTGATTTTGCATGCTCACCAGTGTATTTTGTATCGAGCCAAATTACAGGATTGAACTTTAAGGCCGGCCTATCCTGCCACAAGTCATCAAATATGTCATCTATGAGCTGCACTTTGCACGGAGCCAGTTCTTGGCACAACTGCTCATATTCGCTGTATGAGAATAGAGAGTGGTCAATGGCCACAAGCTCTCCCTCAGGATACTGGCTTAAAATCCATTGTGCAATTGTTGGAGTTCCCTCCATCTTCATCCTCATCAGTTTTATTTCACTTCCCTGCAGTTGCGATGCCGCCTGAACAAAATACCTGGAATCGGTCCACAAGGCGGCCCCCTTGAGGGTTACCACAAGGGTACCGGCAGACCCGTTGAATCCGCTGAGCCACTCCCTTACCTTATAGTGATCCTGTGTATATTCTCCAAAATGAGGGTCATTCGTCGGGATTATAATTGCCGAAACATTCATTGCGGAGAGTTTCTCCCTCAATGCCTTTAATGCTGCTGTCCTGTACATCTTACTAAATTTTCCGTTTATGCAAAGATAAAAAAAAGGATGGCTCAATGAGCCACCCTCCGTTATTGCCATATAATGCAAATTACATCATTGAATCTGCATTAAGGTTGTCCTTCTCAATATCCTTGAAGTATTTTACAGTACCAACTTTCAACTCATCGGTAGCAGCATCATCACATACGATGATTCCTTTTGGATGCATCTGAAGAACGCTGATTGTCCACATGTGGTTTACACAACCCTCAACTGCATGGTACAAAGCTCTTGCTTTAGCGTGGCCGTTTGCAAGGATAAGAACCTCTTTTGCATCCATGATAGTACCAACGCCTACTGTAAGGGCAGTCTTAGGCACCAAGTTGATATCATTGTCAAAGAATCTTGAGTTTGCAATGATAGTGTCGGTTGTAAGGGTCTTGATTCTTGTTCTTGAAGTAAGTGATGAACCTGGCTCATTGAAAGCAATGTGGCCGTCTGGTCCGATACCACCCATGAAAAGGTCAATTCCACCATATGATTTGATCTTCTCCTCATATCTTACGCACTCTGCCTCAGGATCCTCTGCGTTTCCGTTAAGGATGTTTACATTCTCCTTCTGGATATCAATGTGCTTGAAGAAGTTGTTCCACATAAATGAGTGGTAGCTCTCAGGATGATCCTCAGGAAGACCAATGTACTCATCCATATTGAAGGTTACAACATTCTTGAATGAAATTTTACCCTCATTGTAGAATTTCACAAGCTCTCTGTAAGTTCCAAGAGGAGTTGAACCTGTAGGAAGACCCAAAACAAAAGGACGCTCTGCAGTTGGAGCAAAATCATTGATTTTCTTTACAATGTAAGCCGCAGCCCAGTGCGAAATCTGTGAGTAGGACTCTTGAATAATTAATCTCATAACTAAGTTTTTTGTATATTTAATAATTTATATCGTTTCTTTCAACAGCACCCTGGCATTCTCAAGGGCCGCCTCTGTAAGCGACGCTCCACTGAGCATCCTTGCAACCTCATTCACCCTCTCCTCAGGTGAAAGTACCCTTATACGGGTAGTTGCATTGTTCTGCGCATCAAATTCCTTGTACACCAGCAGGTGGGTACCTTTCTTTGATGCTATCTGCGGAAGGTGGGTAATTGCAAATATCTGCATCCTCTCACCCATCTTACCTATAAGGGCTCCCATCTTGTCTGCAATGCTTCCCGAAACCCCTGTATCAATCTCATCAAAAATCATTGTAGGCATACCGGTAAACCTGGCCATCAAAGACTTCAGGCACAACATTATTCTCGACAGCTCTCCTCCCGATGCCGCCTTCTGCAGCGGATTGAGTTTCTTCTCTCCATTAGCCGAAAACATGAAAGCAATCAAATCTGTTCCCTTTGCAGTATATTTTCCTGTATCCGACAACTCTACCTTGAGCACTGCATACGGCATCTGAAGATCCCTTATGCTTGCCTGAAGTTCTGTTGCAAGCTCACCTGTCTTCTCTTTCCTTTTGGCACTGAGCAACTGTGCCAATTCCTCCCTCTGGGCAGAGAGCACCTTTATCTGCTGCTCCATACCCTCTGCTTTGGCAACATCCTCATCTGCACCGGCCATGTCATCCTGCAGCCCTTTCTGTACCTCAAGCAGATCCTCCAGGGTAGAGACTCCATGCTTTCTCATAAGTGAATAGAGCAATGAAAGCCTCTCCTCAACCTGCTCCAGACGCTGTGGCGACACCACAATCCTCTCTGCAAGCATCTCCAGCTCATCTTCTATATCCTTGCACTCTATCCTGCAGCTTTCCAGTCTGTTGCAAAGCTCCTCCAATTCGGGCACAAAGTTAGAACACTTTTGCAATAAATGCACTGCATCCTTCAAATTTTGCACAATTGTCCCCCCAACCGGCTGCATGCAGTTAACTGCACCACTTATGCTTTCCCTTATCTGCTCTGAGTTTGCAAGCTGTTTCTGCTCACTTTCCAACTCCTCAAGTTCTCCCTCCCTGAGCTTTGCCTCCATGAGCTTTTCAAGTTGGAATGACCTGTACTCCATCTCCCCTTCCCGCTTGGCAATCTGTATCCTGAGCTCTTTAAGCTGATTTTCCAGTTGAAGCAATTCATTATGCACACGGGAATAATCCTCAAGCTGGGAACCTGTACCCGCATAATAATCCAACACCTTCATCTGATAACTCTCATCTGTGAGCAGCAGATGCTGGTGTTGAGCATGTATATCCACAATAGCGGATGAAATTTCTGTGAGTGCGGCAAGTGAAGCCGGCTCATCATTTATAAAGTTCCTTGTCCTTCCGGCAGGTGAAATTACCCTCCTGAGGACAAGCAATTCTCCATCAACTTCAAACTCACCCTCCACTACGCAATTTCTAGAACTGTCCTTAAGCGCCGAAACATCTGCTTTAGCACCTAAAAGGAGAGAAAGTGCTCCCAACATGATTGACTTTCCCGCACCGGTTTCACCTGTAATGATAACAAGCCCGGAAGGAAATTCAATGTCCAGATTTTCAATCAGTGCGTAGTTCTGTATGGTAAGTCTTGTAAGCATTACATAAGTGTCTCTATATTATCCACAATATCCGCTGCCACTTCCCCCTTGCTCTTAAGAGAACACTCAACAGGCTCCCTGTCCTTGAAGAACAGTGTAACCTTATTGGTATCATGGCCGAATCCGGCACCTGCATCCCTCATGGAATTGAGGACAATCATATCCAGTTTCTTACGCTCCAGTTTTCCTGCTGCATTGGCCCTCTCATCATTTGTCTCAAGGGCAAATCCAACAGCCACGGTACCCTTGTCCCTGTTCTCTCCTACCCAAGCAGCAATGTCATTGGTAGGTGTAAGCTCAAGATTATAATTGCTCTTCTCCCTCTTTATCTTCTGCTGTCCAACTTGTGCCACAGTAAAATCTGCCACCGCTGCACACAAGATAACAACATCTGCCCCAGGCACATTTGCCTTAGTAGCCTCAAACATCTCCCCTGCTGTAACAACATCAACAACCTTTATGTTTGGCAAAGAGGCCTTCACATTCACCGGACCACTCACCACTACAACATCAGCCCCCCTCAACGCAACCTCCCTTGCCAGTGCATATGCCATTTTTCCCGACGAATGGTTGGTTATGTATCTGACCGGATCTATCGGCTCCCTTGTTGGTCCTGCTGTAATCACCACTTTCTTCCCCTTCATAGAACCCTGTCGGGAGAAAATTGCCTCAACCTGGGCAACTATCTCCTCCGGCTCTGCCATTCTCCCCTTTCCTTCAAGTCCACTTGCAAGCTCACCACTGCCGGGCTCCACAATTTCCACACCCCACTCCTTAAGAGTCTCAAGGTTCCTTTGTGTTGACGGATGCCTGTACATGTCAAGATCCATAGCGGGGGCAATTGCCACCTTGCATTTGGCAGAAAGATATGATGTAAGCAACAGATTGTCTGCCACTCCCGACACCATCTTGCCCATAGTGTTGGCCGAACATGGTGCTATAAGATAAAGGTCAGCCCAGATGCCCAATGAAACATGGCTGTTCCAGTCACCGTTCTCGGGATTGTAGAAATCAACAAGAATAGGGTTCTTTGATAAAGTGGCCATTGTAAGCGGAGTTATGAACTGCTTGGCCATCTCCGTCATTACCACCTTTACCTCAGCACCCTGTTTAACAAGAGCCCTCACCAACATTGCAGACTTATAGGCTGCAATGCTGCCGGTAACTCCCAAAAGGATATGTTTGCCTTTAAGCATACCTGTAGCTTAAATTTAGGCCTCCACTTTGCGAGAGTAAATCTCACCGCTCTGGAACTCTTTGATAGCTACCAAAGTAGGCTTAGGAAGCTTCTCATAGTGACGTGAAATCTCAATCTGCTCCCTGTTCTCGAAAGTCTCCTCCAAAGTATCTGCAAAATTTGAGAACTCCTCAAGTTTTGCGCTAAGCTCCTGTTTTACCTCAGCCGCTACCTGGTTAGCTCTTTTTGCAATAATCATAGTAGTCTCGTAAATGTTGCCTGTAGGCTCAGCAAGCTCACTCAAATCTCTGGTTACGGTATTACCGTAAACTTTGTACTCTTTTTTCTCCATTTTTATTATTGTTCTTCTTGTTTTACAATCTCTTTATCGGCATAATGTTCAACTTTTGCATACAGTCCATCAACCTCTTTCCTGTATTTCGACTCAGGATACTCACTTATAAAGTTAAAATAATCATCAATGAAATCAAGGAATCTCTCCTTCTGCTTTGAAGCGACACTGTTGAATGCATATTTGTACGATGCCATTGCTGTATAGTACAGCACATCCTCCCTGTACCTGTTGTCTGCATTCTCCTTAAGCACATTCTTCAATGAATGTCTGGCTGCCAGATAATCCTCCATGGTATAGTAGAGTTTTGCAGACTCAAAGCTTTTTCTCTCAAGTCTCTCCATAAGTTCATCCAACATGTTCTTGCAAACCGGATAATACTCGCTCTCAGGGTTCTCATACATGAACTCACTGATAACGGCCATGGCCTTCCTTGTAGGTGTCTGGTCAAGCTCGTAACGGAGAGTCTCGTCAAAAAGGCATTTTATCCTCAAATACTTGGCCTCTGTGGTAAACACACTTCTTGGATATACCTCTATAAATTTTGCAAAAGCAGCTTCAGCTGTCTCCAAGTCACCAAACTTGTAGTTGCACAAGCCGTGGTAGAAACTTACGGTATCCTCCTGAGGCAACCCCTGAACCAACAGATTAAGATTATCAAAGATGTCTGCTGCCTTCTTGTATTTGCCCTGATTGAAATAATTATGGGCAGCCTTGTATTTCAGGTCTACATCCTGGCTTCTCATCACCTTCTCGTACTCTGAAGCACATGACACAGCCACAAATGCCGAAATGGCCATAATTGCCAATTTTTTCAACTGCATTGTAATCCTTTTTAGTTTTCCTGCAAAAATTTCTCGGCATCCATTGCTGCCCTGCAACCGCTGCCGGCAGCCGCAATTGCCTGTCTGTATGTAGGGTCCTGTACATCACCAGCTGCAAACACGCCAGGGATATTGGTCTTCTGGCTCTTGCCCTCTGTAATGATATAACCCTCATTATTGGTCTCAATATACTCTTTGAATACCTCCGAATTCGGATGGTGTCCAATTGCAAGGAAGAAGCCATGGATCTTTATCTGGCTCTCCTCTCCTGTCTTGCTGTTTACAAGAGCTGCGCCGGTTACACCAAACTCGTCTCCAAGAATTTCCTTGGTATTGGTATTCCACAACACCTCAATATTAGGAGTATTTAGCACCCTCTCCTGCATTGCTTTAGAAGCTCTCAATACATCTCTTCTTACAATCAGATAAACTTTGTTGCACAAGCTTGCAAGATATGTTGCCTCCTCACATGCAGTATCACCGCCACCAACTACTGCAACATCTTTCTTACGGTAGAAAAAGCCGTCACATGTTGCACATGCAGAAACACCCTGTCCCCTGAACTTCTCCTCAGAAGGCAAGCCCAGATACTTGGCAGTTGCACCTGTTGCAATAATTACAGTATCGGCCTCAACTTTCTTGTCCGAATCAATCTCAACAATGAAAGGTCTCTTTGAAAAATCCACTTTTGAAACCACACCATATCTTACCTGTGTTCCGAATCTCTCGGCCTGTTTCTTAAGGTCTTCCATCATCTCAGTTCCTGTGATTCCCTGAGGATAGCCTGGGAAGTTATCAATTTCTGTGGTTGTAGTAAGCTGGCCACCAGGCTGAATTCCCTCATATACAACAGGATTGAGGTTTGCTCTGGAAGCATAAATGGCAGCTGTATACCCAGCAGGGCCGCTACCTATAATCAAACATTTAATTCTCTCTATTTCCATAATACATAATATCTTGCAAAGTTAGCAATTTTTTTTGAATAGCTTATCTTTTATGTAATATTCAGCCCTTAATTCCCATACAAGCACAAAAGAACACATCCATCTGCTCAGGAGCATGACATACCACACTGCCCCCAACGCAGAAACAAGGAACAGGTCTTCAAAGTTGCTGTGCGAAACAGAAATGTGCACATTCAGCAAATCCACATCACGCCCCGACACATTACCGCTCTCCACCTCTTCCATCATCACAGCGGCTCCATATGCCAATCCCAGGGTATTTGCAACTATCCAAAGGAATGAGGTTCTGCTTGGAAGACCAAATACGGCAAGAAACGGCTTAAGAAACCTTGAAACCCATCTTATCACCCCAAACTCAGCCAGTATCTTCTGCACAATGGCAAGGGTATATATAAGTATGGTCATCTTTACAATAACCCCTGCAGTGGATATGAGCCACTCCTTGAACAGAACTGCAAACTCCATATCTGCAGCACTTGCACCACCTGTTGCCAATACCATCTGTCCGGGTAAAAACCTATTCAATAAAAATGCCAGAATGAATGCAGAGAGGGTACGGGTTATCACAATTCTTATAGCCGAAGAGCCCGTCTTCTTCTGCACAGCAGTTTCAGTAATCATATTGTGGCAACTCAACACCATGGTTCCCAATATAGTAAGCGCCCTTACATCCAAATCAAGCGATACCATTACAGATATTGCCGCATATACATTCACAAAATATCCGGTAACAAAAGAGAGGGCGGCTTCACCTGGCAACCCTATAAAATTGAAAAGGGGAGCAAGCATTTCCGAAATTACAGGCAATACCTTGAAATACTTCAGGAACATTATGGCAAATGACACGCCTGCAGTTATCTTGAGCAGCCACACACAAGTTTTTGTGGTACTTGGAAGTACACTCTTTATGCACCACAATATTTTCTCCTTGGTTTTCATATTTTAAATTTTGGCGCAAATTTACACCATAATTTGAATTGTGGAACACATTTTGATATATTTGCACCCCGTAAACAAAATGCATAACAACAGATTAACACAAATAAAATGAAAAGATTCCTTACCATTATCCTTGCAGCAATGCTTATTGTTCCAATCTTACAATCATGCGAGAAATCGGGAGCAGAACAGCCTGAGAAATCAGTACTTGCAACTGTACTTCCTTACTGGAACGAGGTTGGCTTCGCATGTCAGCTTGACAATGGCGAAACTTTGTACCCGGGCAAATTGAGAATCAAATATGAAGTAAACAGCGAGGCGGCACAGCGTGCCATCATCTACTTCTCAGAAATCAATTCACCTGTACAGGGATTTACCTACAACGCAGATATCTTCAATATCATAAATGTTCCCACCAAAGAGATTGAAACCCTTAAAAATACTGAGGATGACATTTACAAAGACGCGTTGAAAGTAGACAAGATTGCCATAAGCGGTGATTACCTAAACGTGGAGTATACTGTATTGGCAGATCCAAACACCAACAACAGAAATGAGGTTTACCTCTTTGACAATGTTTCGGAAGGCACTCCAGAGTATGAAGATTACTACCCTCTTGAGCTTAAGGTAAAATGCACCCCTTCAGTATCAGGGTCAAAAGGACGTCCACAAAGCTACCTTGCATGTTTCTACATTGGAGCATATAAATTAAGCAGACTTGGATGCGACGGATACCACATATCATACAAGGATCTTGATTCAGGTGAAGTAAAGACATACACCGTAAAACCATAAATACAAAAAAATGGGGAATGTGCCCCAAACACAATATTGACAATGAAAGGCCGGAGCAAATGTTCCGGCCTTTCCATATATACTGTTCCGCTTAATTACCCTCCCAATGGAAAGGTTCAAAAGAGGCACTCTTGTCAATCCAGCTCTCCTTTCTGTTTGCATATATAATAAATGGTATCACTACCATAACTATACACCCTATCACAAGAACTGAATACCATACCGCATTGCTTCCTGTGGCAATCTGGGCAGGCGGGATAAAACTGAGGACAAAAGCAAGTAATGATCCGCAGAATCCAAGGCCGCTCACAATCCACATCATGGCATTACCCTTGCTTCCAATCCTGTACGGACGCTCCGCATCCTTCATATTATACCTGAGTTTTATTGCTGCGGCAAACATCATAAGATACATTATCAGATACAACAGCACTGTAAGCTGGCTGAGAATCTGGTAGAAGCTCTGCACAGACGGCATCACCACAAACAGCAGGCTCAGCAATGTTACAATACCACCCTGCACAAGGAGAATGTTCCTCTGCACCCCATTTTCATTTGCCTTCTGGAAGAACGGAGGAAGATATCCTGCCTTGCCTACTGCAAAAATACCTTTTGAAGGACCGGAAACCCAAGTAAGGACACTGGCAAGCACACCAAAAGCCAATGCCACAGCAATTACAGGAGACAACCAGCTGGCCCGCAAGAATGCAAAATATTTGTCAAAACCTATGAGCAGACTCTGGGTAAGACTGATATCCTTCTGAGGGATAACCACTCCCAACGCAAAGGTTCCCAACACAAAAATGAGCACTGTAATGGCCGCACCTATGAATATTGCCTTAGGGTAGTTTTTGGCAGGATTCTCCATATCAGTAACATGGATACCACTCATCTCCATTCCCGCATAGAAGAGGAATATTCCCGACGCCAAAACCAGATTGTTCATATTGCTCAAATCCGGGAAGAAGCTGCCATGGAAATCCATCTGTGGAGTTCCACCCATAAGCAGATATACAATACCCAACACAACCAGCAAAGCTGCAGGGATGATTGTACCTACAAGACCGCCTATCTTGGCAACCTTGGCCACCCATCCCATACCTTTCAGCGATATGAATGTAGCAAGCCAGTAGATACACAATACTACAACCAAAGAATAAACCTTGTTTGATGCCAGTGACATGTCGTATACTTGATCCATCCCTATAAATGCAATGGCCACAGCTCCAAAAGTAAGTACAGTAGGATACCATATGGTACTCTCAATCCACTGCAGCCAGATGGAGAGGAATCCCCACTTTTTGCCAAAGGCCTCACCTACCCATCGGAATACTCCACCCTGCTTGTCCTTGAACATTGCAGCCAGCTCTGCCGCAACCAGCGAAGTTGGAATAAGGAAGACTATTGCTGCAAACAGATAATAGAATGCAGAACTGAGGCCATACTCTGCCTCCGCAGGCAAACCTCTGAGGCTCACCACTGCCGTAACGTTCATGATAGCCAAGGTGAATACTCCCAACTTGGCAATCTGTTTAGTGTTATTAGCCATATCAAAACCATCTTTTGTTTAAAAAGTGCCCCATAGGACGTTGTCCTAATGGGCACTTTCCTGTTAATGTGTAAATACTTTTCCTTTCTGCTGTTCCTGCTTTTCGTAAGCGATGCGGGAGGTGGTAGGGAACTTCAACTGTTCAAGTTCTGCTACTGCAGCCCTCATGTCGGCAAGCATCATATCTGCCATATCCCTTGTAAATCCCTGTTTCACCACTACCCTCATCACAACAATATCCTCCAGTGATTTTGGCAATGTATAGGCAGGAATCATCCAGCCGCTCTGTTTCAGTTTATCCTGCAGATCATACAGGGTCCATTTTGCACTCTTGTCATACTCTTCATCCAGATGCCAGATGAACAGCGGATTCACAACCTCTTTGGCATAGTTGTGGAATTGAGGAAATTTGGCTATCTCACCCCAAATATATTTGGCAATCTCCAGACAATTGTGCTGGATTGCCTTATACCCTTCAAAGCCCAACCTTATATAATTATAGTATTGACCGAGAATCTGTGCACCCGGACGGGAAAAGTTCAATCCAACCTGTGAGATCTCCGCACCCAGATAATTTACGGAGAAATTCATGTCGTCGGGAAGATATTTCCTGTCTTTCCAGATTACCCAGCCCAATCCGGGATATACCAGTCCATATTTATGGCCTGAGGTGCTTATTGAAAGTACCCATTTAAGCCTGAAATCCCATTTTTTGTGTGGATTGAGGAATGGCAGGATAAATCCTCCCGACGCTGCATCTACATGGATGGGGATTTCATACCCCGTTCTGGCATTATACTCGTCCAAGGCATCATTGAGCTCCTCCACATCATCATTGAGACCGGTCCAGGTAACTCCCTGAATAGGAACTATACAGATGGTATTCTCATCACAGTGCTGCAATGCCAGATGCGGATCAAGGGTAATATGCTCCCTGGAAATTGGAACCTGACGCATCTCCACCTGCCACAGCTGGGAGAATTTCTCCCACACTACCTGCATACCTGAACTGATTACAAAATTTGGCTTATCATAAGGCTTGCCCTGCGCAATTCTCCTTTTCTTCCATCTCAGCCATGCCGCAATGCCTCCCAACATGCAGGCCTCGCTGGAACCTATACCCACTGCACCTGTCTTCCATTTGCGTTTTTCTGGGGTATTCCACAAATTGGCAAGAATATTTATACATTTTCCGTTGATTACAGCCACTCTTGGATATTCTGTTTCATCTATATAGTTGATGTTTATAGCCTCATTCATCAACTTGGTGGCATACTCATCCATATAGGTGGTAACAAATGTAGCAAGGTTCAGCATAGGGTTGGTTTGGGGGTATGTCTCTTCCTTAACCATCTGATATGCAATCTCTGCCGGAGTAGGTTTTTGTGGAATTACATCTTCTGGAGAAGGTTTCAGTACTCTTTCCGAGGCAAACACTGATGTTTGCAAATTCTTTTCGTCTTTCATAACAATCTGTTTCTTAATGTGTTTACAAAATAAAAGTTTGCAATTCCTATAACAACCGGAAGAGGATTTTGTTGCAACAAAAAAATATTTTTAAAATTTTATTAAAATTATTTACGAAATATTTGCAAATAATAATTTTTATAAATACATTTGCAATGTAAACCTAAACGGAAACATAAATGTTGTTGTTGAGAGAAAAAATAAAAGAAGCAGGATTGAAAGCTACTCCACAAAGGCTGGCAATATATGAATCAATGAGGAAACTCGGCCATGCATCAGTGGATATGGTAATAGAGGATCTTAAGAATTCGTTCCCTACACTTACAGTAGCAACAATCTACAATGTACTTGAATCGTTTGTAAACACAGGACTTCTTACAAGAAGATTCAGTTCAAACAACAAGATGTACTTTGATGTAAATGTTTATGAGCACGCCCATTTCTACGACCAGGAGGAAAACTCCTACATGGATTTCCATGATCAGGAACTGGTAAGGCTTGTAATGGATTACCTCTCAACAAAACAGATAGAGAAATTTGATGTAAAGACTGTAGACATACAGCTTGTAGGAAAAAAGACAGACAATCAATAAAAATTAAAAAACAATAAAAATATAGGAGAACAAAATTATGGCATCTATTAAAGGTACTCAGACTGAGAAAAATCTATTGACAGCTTTTGCTGGCGAGTCACAGGCAAGAACAAGATACACTTTCTTTGCAAGTGTTGCTAAAAAAGAGGGTTTTGAGCAGATTTCAGCAATCTTCATGGAGACTGCAGAGCAGGAGAAAGAGCACGCTAAAAGATTCTTCAAATTCTTGGAGGGTGGCGATCTTGAGATTACTGCAACTTACCCTGCAGGCAAAATTGGAACAACTGCAGAGAACCTTTTGGCTGCAGCTATGGGCGAGAACGAGGAGTGGAGCGAGGCTTACCCTCATATGGCAGAGGTTGCACAGCAGGAGGGTTTCCCTACAATCGCTGTAGCTTTCAGAGAGATTGCAAAAGTTGAGGCTATGCACGAGGAGAGATACCGCACCCTACTTGGAAGAGTTGAGGCTGGCCAGGTATTTGAGAGAGAGGAGGCAATTGAGTGGCAGTGCCGTAACTGCGGTTACGTTTACACTGGCAAGGCAGCTCCTAAAACTTGTCCTGCATGTCTTCACCCACAGGCATACTTTGAGCCTAAAAAATGGAACTTCTAAATATAGGTTTACTGTAAAATTAAAGAGGGCATCCACTCAGGACTGCCCTCTTATTATTTTGTAATATTATTCCCGACAAAACTTTAGCTGTACAGGAATCTCTTGATACTCATCTTAGGGGTCTTCTCAAATGGGGAATCCATCTTCTCCACATCTGAAAGTTTGCTGTAAGCAGGCATCTGCAGGTTAACCTGAGTCATAAGTTCCTTCCTGTAAGCCTCAGCATTTATTCCCTCCTGCTCCATCTTCTCCGCATCAAAGTAAACAAGACCCACAAGCGCAGCTCCCCTGCCAACAACTACCGACTCCATAACATATGGCTGGTTGTTGATGACTGCCTCAACCTCCTCAGGGTAGATATTCTGTCCGTTAGGTGAAAGGATCATGTTCTTGCTTCTTCCCTTGATGAACACATTGCCTTTTTTATCCAGAAGGCCAAGGTCACCGGTACGCATCCAGCCGTCCTCGGTAAATGAAGCGGCAGTTGCCTCCTCATTTTTGTAGTAACCGCTCATGATGTTCATTCCGCGTGCCTGAATCTCGCCTACTGTCTTGTATGGATCATCAGAATCAATCCTTATCTCTATTGTATCTATTGCCTTTCCGCAAGATTTTGGAGCAAACTCCCACCAGTCCTCGTATGCCATAAGTGGAGCCGCTTCGGTCATGCCGTATCCAACAGTGAAAGGCAACTTGAACTTCCTGAACCATTTCTCAACATCCGGATTAAGGGCAGCACCTCCCAAAACAATCTCACGCAAATTGCCGCCAAATGCATCAAGAAGGGTTTTTCTTATCTTACCAAAAATGAGATTGTTAACACCTGGTATATGGGTAAGGACCTTCATTACAGGCTTGCTGATTACAGGCTGTACCTTGCTCTTGAAAATCTTTTCCATCACAAGCGGAACAGTAATGAGAAGGTATGGCTTAATCTCAGCCAAGGCGCCCAACAGCATTGCCGGTGTAGGGGTCTTGCCTAGATAGTAGATTGCAGAACCTCCACACAACGGGTAAATAAGCTCAAACATAAGGCCGTACATATGTGCCATAGGGAGCATTGATACAATCTTGTCACCCGGATATGAAGGAAGTCTCTTCTGTCCAAAGAATACGTTTGCACTTACACACTCGTATCTCAACATTACGCCCTTAGGCTGGCTTGTTGTGCCGGAAGTATAGTTGATGATTGCAAGGTCCTTGAGGTTATCATCGGGATAACTCACATCATCCTTTGAAAAGCCTGATGTATATTTCTGGGCAAAAGCGGCATCCAAGCCTTCATATTGTGCCTTCAACTGTGCATCTGCTGCATAAAGAAGGGAATAATCAGTGGTTGAAATTACAACTTTTACCAAAGGCATCTTCTCTATATTGAGTTTTGCCCAAATGTCGTTATCGGTAAAAAGGACTATACTCTCTGAATGGTCTACAAGCGAGTTTACATTGTCGGGATGAAAATCTGCAAGAATTGGGACCATCACTGCACCATAGGTGTTTCCTGCAAGGAAAGACATGCCCCAACGGGCCGTATTTTTTGCACATATGGCTACTTTGTCACCTTTTTTAATCCCTGCATTTTCCATAAACAAATGCAGTTTGGCAATCTGTGTTGCTACCGCTCCAAAGGTAAATGTCTCACCCTTGTAGTTGCCCAGAGCAGGCAACTCCCAGTTGTTCTTCACAGATTCCTCCAGTCTTTTAAGATAGTGTTTCATCGTTCTTCGTCTAAATAAGCGGGCAAATATAGGTATAAATTACTGATTTTTGTATCTTTGCACGCTAACTTTTTTCTGTGATGAAAAGTATCAGGGGACTTATAATGGCCATTTTGTCATCAGCCACATTCGGGCTGATACCGCTATTTTCCATTCCACTTATGGAAAACGGCAATGTGGAACTGCAGTTGAATCTGGATAATGTGTGTTTCTACCGCTTCCTGTTTTCTGCACTGCTGATGGGCGTTATTGTTTTTGTGAGTTTTGCCCGCAAAAGCAAGGGAAATTTCAGTTTCCGCAAAGTTGCAACCGAAGCTTTTGCATTAACACCCAAACAGTTGGGCCTGATGATGCTGATATCTGTATTTTATGCATCAACAAGCATTTTCCTTACAGCATCATATACCATAGGCGGGATCCCCAGCGGAATTGCCACAACCATGCACTTTCTGTATCCGGTGTTTGTAACAGCAATGATGATCCTTTTCTTTGGCGAAAAGTTCACAATCCTCAAGGCCCTTTCGGTTGCCCTGGCTTTTGGAGGAGTGTTCTTCCTCAGCGGAGCCTCTTTCAATGAAGGGATTTCACTCAACCCTCTGGGACTGCTGTTTGTACTGGTTACCATATTTACATACGGCTCATATATAATTGGTGTGAACAACCTCAAGGCCATTGCATCAATGAACGGAATGAAACTCACATTCTACGTATTGGCTTTCTCATGCCTTCTGTTCTGCGGAAACATTATGGTGAAAGGTGGAAGTTTCCAGCCGCTGGTAACTTTTCACCAGTGGTGGAATATCCTGGCTCTGGCATTTATACCAACCCTTATCTCAGACCTTACCCTGGTGTATGCAATACAGATTATAGGATCTACAACTACTGCCATTCTGGGATGTATGGAACCTCTTACAGCTGTGCTGGTTGGAATCTCTGTTTTTGGAGAAAGGCTCAACATCAACCAGGGAATTGGAATGGTTCTGGTATTCATTGCTGTTTATCTGGTAATTATTACCCAAAAGAAAAAATAGTCTGTAACATCCTATGGGTGTTATTGCCTCGATATGCCCTCACCTAACTTTGTAGAGGTTGAAGGGCATTGTATAATCATGAGAGGTATCAAGGTAGGAAACATGCTGGTATTCCGCAATTCCGCGGTATGCATAATAAATGAAATCATAAAGGAAGGGGAAACTGAAATTATTGTAGGGACAGACTGCAACAATATTGAGTACCGTGGCCCCAGGGAAGATTGGAAATCCGTAATGAAGTTCAAGGATAAGCTGCTGCTTTTTGAAGATAAAATATTCTGCAATCTAGTGGGCAGCAGATAGGGTTAGTGGAAGATATTTGCTATCTTTGCCGAGATGCAGAAATACTCCAAGGCATATTATATTCTGGCAATTTCCTTTATTGTGCTCTTTTTTGGCAATCTGGTTTACGGTTCGGTAAACATACCTGCCAAAGAGGTGATGAACATCCTTTTTGGAGGTGAAAGCCCCAAGGCTTCGTGGAGCATGATAATCCTCAACTCAAGACTTCCGCAATGCATTACGGCATTGCTGTCGGGAGCATCACTGGCCATAAGTGGCCTTCTTCTGCAGACTCTATTCAGGAATCCCCTTGCAGGACCTTCTATCCTGGGCATAAGCGACGGCGCCAACCTGGGAGTGGCAGCAGTAATGCTCTATACAGGAGGTGTCATTGGAGGTATGGGAGGAGGAGGATACCTTACAATTGTACTGGCAGCCCTTGCCGGCTCCCTGGCTGTGCTTGCCATAATCATATGGTTTTCGCAGAAGGTAAAGAGCAATGTAATGCTCCTTATCATTGGCATAATGATAGGTTACCTTGCCTCTTCGCTGATTTCCATCCTCAACTACCATGCATCCGCAGACAAGGTACACCAGTTTGTAATGTGGGGAATGGGTGACTTTTCGGGTGTGTCGCTTGAAAAACTGCCTTATTTCACATGCTTTACAGTTGTAGGACTTATATACTCCCTGCTGCTCATAAAGCCTCTGAACGCGCTGCTGCTTGGAGAGATGTATGCAGCCAATCTTGGAATTAATGTAAGAAGTGCAAGAATATCTATATTGTTGTGCACCGGAATACTTACAGCAACAATCACAGCATTCTGCGGACCGGTTTCCTTTATAGGCCTTGCCGTGCCACATGTGGCCAGAATGTTGCTGGGAACATCAAACCACAAGCATCTGGTACCGGTAACAATCCTCAGCGGAGCCTGCATTGCACTGCTGTGCAACATGCTCACCGTAGTTCCCGGAAGCAGCAACATGTTACCGCTCAACGCTGTAACCCCAATGATTGGTGCCCCAATAATCATATACGTAATTGTAAACAGGAAAAACCTGCAATATTTCAACTGATAGGCGCATGAAGGAGAAAACCATAGCTGTACAGGCCAAGGACCTTAGCATAGGATACTTGCAGTCCAAGCAAAGGAAAGTTGTGCAGAGCAATATCAACCTCACACTGCACAGTGGGGAGGTAACCTGCCTGTTGGGGCTCAACGGTGCCGGAAAGTCCACACTTATAAGAACCCTGTGCGGTTTTCAGCCACCTCTTGGGGGAGATGTGCTTCTGCGTGGCAAACCCCTTTCAAAATACACCCAGGGAGAATTTGCAATGGAAGTTGGTGTAGTGCTCACTGAACGCACCAATGCCGGCGGCATTACAGTGCACGAACTGGTGGGGCTGGGACGCCATCCTTTTACAGGTTTTTTTGGAACTCTCAAGGAGAGGGACAATGCAATCATAGAGGAATCGCTCAAGGCAGTGGGAATGCTCCACAAGAGCGGGAACTACGTTTCTGAACTCTCTGATGGAGAAAGACAGAAAGTGATGATTGCCAAAGTACTGGCACAGGAATGTCCCATCATAGTACTGGATGAGCCCACAGCATTCCTGGATGTAACCTCCCGCATAGAGACAATGGTGCTCCTGCGCAAGCTTGCCAAGGAACAGGACAAGGCCATCATCCTCTCTACCCATGACATTGACTCAGCCATCTCCATGGCAGACAATCTGTGGCTCCTCTCAAAAGGGAAACAGGTAAGGCATGGCGCTCCCGAGGATCTTATCATGGACGGCACAATAGGAGATTTCTTCAGCAAGGAAAACATTGCATTTGACAAGGCTACCGGCAAACTCAATGCAATCCGCCCCAATATCTTCCCGATAGGTGTACTTGGAGATTTCAACACCTCATTCTGGGTTGGGAATGCCCTTGTAAGGAACGGCTTCACCCCTTCCAACATGCAGGAGAACGGATACAACATAATCTGCAAATCTCCGGCTGACATTGAACTGCATCTCCCTTGCGGGGCAATAAAAAAGGCCACTTGCGTGGCCTCATTGTGCGATTTGCTCTGCAGCATCACTCTCCTATAGGTTCATAACATACAAGGGTGTAATCCGGAAGAAGATGGGGATGGAACATCTTCACATAATCTGCCAGGATGATATCGGGATGAATTGCTATATACTCATAATACGGTGTGGTGAGTGTATTGCAGGCAAACATTCTCCTGTTTTTGAAGGGGGCAAAGTTTGCATACAGCGGATTCTCCTGCTGGAGATGATTGTAGGTCATCTTATTTTCTGCAGCATATTTGAGTATCCATATATCTGAATCCCCACCCTTTTCATACACTGTCTCAAAAGAAGCGGTTGCACTCCCCGATTCGGTATTGTCCGAGAATATATAGTCTGCCCCGGCATCCCTGTACATTGTTGCCATATAACTGGCACCCCCTACAATGTACCATGATGCACCATATTTCCTTTCACTCATTATCCTTGGTTTCTTCAGCTCCCCCTGGGCCAACTCTTTAAGAGAATTGTAACGGTTCATGGTTGCATTGAACATGGAATCTGCAATATCCCTCTTTCCCTGGAGCAGTCCGTACACCTTAAGCCACTCTACCCTGCCCAAAGGGTGGTGTTCCATATAGTCTGCAGACTCAAAGATGGGAATTCCCAGTTTCTCGGCCTGTCCGTAGCCTGAGTTCTCATAAGGGGAAGCAACTATTATCTCACCGTCAAGTTCCATAATTGTCTCCACATTGGGAGAAAACGCACTTCCACAATCGGATATCTTACCCTCCTTCACCATTGCAATGGCCTTCTCCGAAGTAAGGTACTCCGATTCGCATATCCCCTTTACGGCATCCAGCGCCCCCATCTTTTCCCATATGGAGGCATGGAGGGTGGTATACATTATAATGTTGTCCAAAGGGGTACGGATAAGGGTTCCCTCAGGCAAATTATCGGGAAGATCAGCACCTTTTTCCACCAGGACATATCTCTGGAGAATTTTTGTGGTGTCCCAAGGATTGGCTATCTCAACAGTGGTAAAGCCGTTGTAATGTATTATCTCATACCCTTTGGCATAGAGATTTTCCTCCACAATACCCCCTTCAATCCCGGTTTTCTTACTTCCGCCGGCACAAGAAGCCATGATGGCCAACAGCATGGAGAGTACCGGAATGCAAACTCTATTCATCATTTGCTTACAAAACAGATTTTATAGGGGTTCAACGCTCCTGTATCAAATTTATGCAGTACCCTTCCCTCCTGGGTAAGGACATATACATCTCCGTTGCTGATGTAGTCAGAGGTTCCTATGAAGATATATTTGCTTACCGGATCCCACTTGATGCAATAACCGTCGGGAACAAGATCCGAAGAGATGAATTCATCCTCAATCCTCTCCTTGTCTGAATTGTATTTGTAATATTTTATCTGCTGGTTCCAGTTCTCGTCATATCCGGTGCTCAGGATATAGATGATTCCCTCATCGGCAACAGTCATGCTTGTAGGCTCTACACCCTCAATTGTAACCACCTCATCTGTATTGGTATTGATCTTCTGCAGAACTGCAGGATTTGCAGCATAGTCGCCCCAGCATACAAGATACATGGCACCATTGGAAACCTTGTGGAATGCCTGTGGGTTGTAGCCCACTTCAATCTCCTTTATCACCTGGAGCGAACTTTTGTCAAGCACCTGTACTTTATTTGCAAGGTTGGGATAGTTGTTGGCGTCAGTTATGGTCACATACAGTTTGTTCCCCACACATGCCATCCCTTCCGGATATGGTCCTACCTGGGCTTTCCTTACCTCAAGGGAAACTGTATCTATTGCACCGATATATCCTTCCCTGTAACTTACATACACTTTACCCGCATCTGCAGCCAGCTGTCTTGGAGCCAGTTTGGAAGTTTCTCCCTGAAGCGCTATTTCCTTTACAATCTTACCGCTGAGATCGGTAACAAAAACAACGGCCGATCCGGTTACCGCAATATACATCTTTGAACCGTATACAAGGATGTCATTGGCAGAGTCTCCAAGTCCCTTGCCGTTTGACTTTGAAAAAACATTTGCAGAAACTGCACCGGTAAGCATATCAAAGTAAGTAAGCTCAGAGTTGTTGGAATCCATCATTCCGCTGTTGAGCACATATGCGCCATAGGATGAAGGGCCCTGCGGCGGCCTGTCGCCATTGTCATCAATTTTAAAATCATCGCAGGAAACGAGCAAAGGCATTGTTGCCAATGCTGCCAATAGAGAAAACAGAATCTTTTTCATATGCTTTAATTTTTTAGTAATCAAATTTTAGTGTAAACCTGTACGATCTCCCGGGCATAGGGTAGTACTGGATAACCTCATACTGCTCATTTGTAATGTTGCGGCACTCCAACTGAAGTTGCACTCCAGCTTTGCCAGCCCTGAATGACTTTCCAAAAGAGAGTGAATGCTCAACGTAGGCTTCAAGCAGATTGCCCTGTACATTTTGAGGAAGGGAGAATCTCTCTCCTACCCCTTGCACAATATATCCCAACGTTCCCCAAGGGGCAAGCAACGAAAGCTGGAGATTGCCCGAATGCTCAGGAGTATATGGAATCTGGTGCCTGTAGTTCTTGCTTTGCGGATTGGAAACGTCTATAGCCTTCTGCCATGACCAGTTTCCCTGCATCTGCACCCTGTAATTGTTGCCCAGCCATACAGTTGTTCCAAAATTCACATCTGCGCCGGTAATGTCAACCTCTCCCATATTGAGCATCCTCCACACAAACAGTGTAGGAAGGCCTACAATCTTGTCCTTCACTTTATTATGGAAAAAATCTGCCTGGAGCGAAACCTCATCCACTACCCTCTCAAACCCTTTTCTCCAGGTAATGCCTACATTCATCTGGCGGGCGATCTCCGGATTGAGGGCCGCATTGCCTACCCGGTCATAATAAAGGTCATTGAATGTAGGATTGCGGAAAATGTCCTGATACGAAGCCCTTATGCGGAAACTGTGCTTGGCAAATGGCTTGTACGAAACACTCACTGCAGGAGAAAACCTGCTTCTGTCAGCTGCTGCATTGCCGGAACGCACCTCTTCTGAAATAAATGTATGGAGCACACTTGCAACAACATTTACACGGCCGTTGTTGTATCTTGCAGCCAAAGCGGTAAGGGATGTATTCCTGCGCGGATATACGCAGTTCTCATAAGATGCATCCAATGAATTACGGAAAAGGTCCTGGGATATCACAGCCTCCAGATTCCTGCTTGCCTGATATTTTGCAGATATTGAACCGTAATATTCCTTCTGTGTAAAATAATCGGTACGCACTCCTCCCTGATACTGCTCACCCATATCGGAATATTTGTTCCATGCATAATTGTATTTGAGCTGGCCCTGAATTGTCCATTTCTCTCCTAAAGATTGCCTGTAATTGGCCTGCACAAAACCCGCCTCATCCCACAGACGCTCCCTGGAATCTGTATTGTAATAGATTACAGAACCTGGGAGTCCCCGCTGCGAACTCATCCAGTTTCCCTTAAAGACCAGTTTTCCTCCATCTTTGAGGTTGCCGTAAACATTGGCCTCAATCCTCTTGGTATCCACATCAGAATTGCTTCTCTCATGTTCCGTTACAGTATTGCTGTTAACCAAAGTATAAGGATACTCCCCGTCTGACGAGAGCCAGTCTGCATTTACGGCACAGCTCCACTTGCAGTTGAATTTTTGATTATAATACACAGCAGGATTATAGGTTCCAAATGAAGATATTCTCATGGCTCCACCTGCATTATACGATTTCCCATCCTCAAAAACAGGCTCGGAGGTCTTTACATTAAGCACCCCGGCTGATGCAAACATCCTGGCACTCTGAAAGATGTCATCAGTCTGTCCTATAGAGAGGGTTACCATCTCCACATTGTCGAGATTGAAACGCCCTATATCTATCTGGCCGCTCTGGGCATTTGAAAGGGTTACCCCATCATAACTTACGGCAGTGTGCTGGGTACCCATACTCCTTACGGATACAGTTTTAACGCCACCTATTCCGCCATAATCCTTTATCTGCACACCGGAAAAGGTCTTCACAACCTCATGCAGTTCCTTTATCCCCAGTTTTGAGAAATCCGCCTTGTCCATTACCTGCAGAGGGGCACTCTGCATTGTAGCGGAAGGTTTTGCGGAAGCTGTCACCACCGCGCTCCGCAAGGTATCCTGCATCTGATCCCCAGATTCCTGTACAACAACATTCTGTCCTCTGGCATCAATACAGAATACCAGCAACAAACACATAAGGGTACACAAACGGTACCTGCCCAAATGAAAATCCAATTGCATTAAAAAATACGGTTCTACGAAAATCTTTACCCGAGATTCTCAAGTTAAAGAATTGCGGCAGGTCTTCTGACTTATTCCTCCAACGGCGCCTTCCCATCATCATTGACAGTGGCCAAGATAACCATTGGAACATCCGGAAATTACAGCTACGGGTACAGTTCCTGATTCTCACAGGATTCCCTATTATCAGCTATGCACGGAATGCACAGCTACACCTCAACTCAATAGCAAAGGTACCAATAAAAATATTTATTGCAAAGAAAACTTACCTGTATCTTGGCATCCCTTCATATGAGGCCTTCTTCAGGTATATTGGCTCATCGCTGAGAAGGCGGTAAAGTTGTGGAGACTCCAGGATCTCACGGGCATCCATCTCCTTGCCGTCAACCTTTACAGTACGGTAAATCATACGTACGCCATGGCTGTAGTCTACATAAAAATTACCGTGTTTAATAAACAGCGGTTGCTGGGCTTTTCCGTCGGGATGATGCCATCCGTAGATTGCCTCATAGCTCTCCCACCCAGGTTGGGTAAGAATCTTGCACGTAAGCACAACATCCTTTTTTAATCCCGATATAAATTGCCCGAACCTGTATCCCTTGGCCTTATACATGGCCTGAATTGCATTATGGCTGTCCTGGAACACTATTGGCTGGCAATTCCTGTTCCCAAGCGGTCTGAAAGGGAAGATATCCAGATGACCCTCGGCCACCTCCGCTATACGGTCTACAAGATATGTTGTAGGAAGGATGCAGTGCAATGAATCGGCAATCCTCTGTGCTGCAAGTGGCCCCATAGGCATCCTCACATAGGATTCATCGGTTCCGATTGTAAGATAATCAGGCAATACCCACATCTCAATGGTATGAGGTTTGCGCAAAATCTCCACCGAATCCACTACTGCAGTGCGGAATACAATCTTTCTGAATTGCTTCATTGGAGTGGGCACATTTCCCTCAAGAATAGTCTTTACAATATAATCCTCCCTTTTCCAGAACTCCATATTGTCTGCATTGAGCATAAAGTTCCACGCTGTAACAGATGCCTCCGGCTTGCCCAGAAAATAAGGGACATCCATCTTCTCCTTTTTCAATCTTGAATTTTTTCCATATATAACATCACCTGCATGCAGCGGCATAGCTGCAAACACCATCAACAACGCCACAAGGGCAGACTTCATATATTCCTTCATCTTAAAACATTTTATTGATGCACCAAATTAACATTTTTACCCAAAATTTCCTAAATTGCGTAATAATTTAATCCCGACAATTATGTACAGAAGATTTTTCAAGGCCATTGCCACATCATGCATGGCTATTGCAGCGCTTGCAATTATAGGCTGCGGTGCGAAGAATGACCCCTATAAAGAGGAGTTGCAGAAAATTATTGTAAAGGCAGAAGTTCCACTTATCCAATTGGAGAGCAACTTCAACGGAAAGAAACTTTCTTACCAGATTGAGAATCCCAATTTTTACGATTCAGTGAAAATTGCAGCCGGCGAGGCTACTCCAAAGCCTGCAATATTCCAGGCCGCTTCTTTGAGCAAGGTAGTATTTGCATACATTGTAATGAAAATGTATGACAACGGAGAGATTGATTTGGACACCCCAATATGCAACTACACCGACATTGAACGTTTTGTAGACAAGGAGTCTGCTGCAAAACTTACAGCTAGGATGGTTCTCAACCACCGTACCGGACTTCCCAACTGGAGTACAGGCCCTTCAACCCAGGAATGGCCAACCTCACCAATCACTTTCAAATACGCAGTGGATTCATGCTACGGATACTCGGGTGAGGGATTTGCATTCCTTCAGAGGGCAGTTGAGAATATCCGCGGCAAGAAAATAGACGACATTGCCAAAGAAGAGGTATTCGGACCTCTTGGAATGGAGTACACATCATATGAATGGCAGCCTATGTACGACACTCTTGCAGTGGACGGCTACAACAAGAGCGGGGAGAACCGCGGAAAAGGAAGACACCCGAGGGCTAACGTAGGTTACACACTTAGAACCTGTGCTGCAGACTACGCAAAATTCCTTCAGGAACTGCTTGCAGGCAACTCCCTTTCCCCTCAGGCAAAAGAGGTGTTCTTCACCCCATGCAAGGAGAAAGCCATCAGATATGCAAAGAACCACCGCGAGTGCGACAACTCAATTGCATGGGCAATGGGTATTGGCACAGAGGACAACCCCGAGTTTGGCAAAGTGCTGTGGCATTGGGGCGACAACGGCTCATTCAAGGCACTGTTCCTTGTAATCCCTTCTGCCAACGGTTACCTTACATACTTTACAAACAGCAACCACGGCCACGACATCATCAATGATGTTACCGCACTTATAATTGGCAACAAGGAGCCGTTTGTTGTCAACGACTGGATCAACCTGGACTGATTTTAAAAGCACCTTCATTAAAGCAAACACCCCCGTCAGAATTGCTCTGCGGGGGTGCTCATTTACATATAGGTAACTTTTTACAGTTTCCTTATCTTTATCTTCCTTCCAGGATAGATCTTTGAGTTCTTGTTCAGGCCATTCAACCTGAGGATATCATTCAGGCTCACGCCGCTGAACTTGTATGCGATTCCTAGAAGGGTATCGCCTTTCTTAATGGTATACCACTCATAGCCACCGCTCCTGGTTGTTCCGGCAGATTTTGATGAACCGCCTGAACTTGAAACAGATTTTGATCCCGATGATGGAGCAGGACCTGCACCGTTCCTGTATACTGTTATCCTCTGTCCAATCCTGAGCACAGATTTGGATGTAAGGCCGTTCCACTTCATAAGGTTTTTGGTACTTACCTTGTACTTCATGGCAATATGACCAAGAGTCTCCCCTTTCTTAACCCTATGTATTATAGGTGCAGCAGCAGATGCGCTTGCCCCCTCCTTTATCTGTTTTGAGGTTATAGGATTGAAGTAAACTGAATCCTTGTATGCATAAATCTCCTTCTCCTTCTCTACAAACGGAATTGTATAGGTATACGGCAACTGCAGGATACACTCTCCGCCTGTACCGGGAATGATGTTCTCCACATACTGCGGATTGTAGTTCTTCAGCTCCTCAACAGGTATTCCAATCACAGCCGAGATCTGCTCAAAATGAAGGTTTTTGTTTACTTTGAATGTATCAACATGTGCCGGAAGGTTGAACTCAGCCGGTTTGATGTTATGCTCCTTGTAATACTCAAGCATATACAGGGCTGCAATGAATGAAGGGACATATCCTCTGGTCTCTCTTGGAAGGTATGGATATATTTTCCAGAAATCCCTGCTGCCGGCACGGCGGATAGCCTTGTTCACATTTCCTACTCCACAGTTGTATGATGATATTGCAAGGAACCAGTCTCCGTAGATGGTATAGGAATCCCTCAAATATTTTGCAGCGGCATGGGTAGATGCCAATGGGTCAAGTCTCTCATCTACATATGAGTTGATCTTAAGGTTATACTGCAATGCTGTCCTGTACATGAACTGCCACATACCTCTTGCCCTCACCCTTGAAGTTGCTGTAGGGTTTAGTGCAGACTCAATGATTGCCATAGCCTTAAGTTCCTTTGGAAGGCCATAGTAATCAAACACCTCCTCAAACATTGGAAGGTAGTATGAGCTCAAGCCAAGGATATGGCTTGCCTTTGTAGGCATTTTCTCGGTATAGTAGATGATATGGTTCTTTACTATGCTGTTGTATGAAAGCGGGATAAACGAATTTATCCTGTTCAGCCTCTCCATGTAAACCTCGTCGGGAATATTTGATGTAAGCACTACGCTGTCGAGGTCTCTCTCGTTCAAAGTGAGCCTTTTCTGGATATACCACATTGAGAGGAGGCTGTCGGGATTAGAGCCGGGTGCAACATCTGCAAACTCTTCGCTGTCTGCATAGTTGAACTGGTTTGGTGCGTTGAGTTCCTCTTCAAACTCAGTGGTGTCTGAAAGTTCAAGTGCGCCACCCTCAATGATTGCCTTAAGGGAATCAATTGTCTTCTGCAGCTGCACCCTCTCTTTAAGAAGTTGTTTTTTACTAAGTCTCTGGGCATTCATTGCCGCCGGAGCTGCAATAATGCATAATAATACAAGCAGTGTTCTAATATAGGACATTGGTGTAAAAGTGTGTTATATGGTGTTAAAATCTAATGTTCATCTGAAGTCCGAACGATTGCGGCATCTGGTTGGATGCATAGCTGTTCCAGCTTCCTGATACGGGGTTTATAAGTGCAGGCTCCACATTGAGGGTAAGGTCATCACTTATGTCAAACGTATTGAAATGGGCAAAGACGTTGGCATCAATGATATTGAGGGCATACACAAGCACCGTTGCTATGATTGAGTAGTCCCTCAGACGGCGGTGCTGGTCGCGGTACCATGTTATGTTGTCTGCAGTAAGGTTACCTGTATAGGTCCCCTCGTTAAGTTCTATATACATGTTCTTGTAGCGCTTGTACTGCTCCTGGTTGAATGTGAGGGCATAGGCACAAATGCCAAGACCTGTATAGAATATAGGGATCTTCCAGTAATCACCGTTATAGGCCTGTCCAAGCCCCGGTACCACAGCCGAAAGCATTGCTGCTCTACCCGGATGCGGCTTAAGGTCACTCTTATAGGAAATCACTCCATCCAGCACACTGCCCCAGTAACTGGCTACCGCACCGGCAATCAGATACCCTCTGGCATCCTTGTTGTCTGTAGCAATTGCCCCGCCAATACATCCGCCAATGGCACCGTACACTATAGGAAGTTTCCAGTACTGCTCATTGTAGATCTGGGCAGTTCCGGGAAGGATCATGGAACCTATAGCCATCTGGTTAACCTTCATGGAATCCTTGTGGGCCAGTGCCTTGAAATACCTCCTTGCATTGAAGGCAGGCTTCTTTGACATTATAACCTCCTCTTCATCTGAGGTATTATTTGAACTCTCCATATTTGCACCTGGAGGAGCCGTACTTATAAATCCGTTGTTGAACTGCCCGTAACAACGGTTTCCCGCCGCCAGACAGCCAAGAAGGACAAATATTATTGCAATAAATCTCTGCACTCTGTAAACAATTAAATATTTGCGTTTTCCAGCACTTTAAGGAACTCCTCCACCTCTGCATCGCCTGAAAAGCGGATGGTTATCTCACCGGCACCCTTATTGTCCCTTTTTGCTGTAATGTTATTGTTGAAGTATTTCCCCACAATTTCTATAACTCTGAAATGACTGTCGGGAAGCTCAATCACTGGAGCCTCCTCCTTCACTTTCTTCTCCTTCTTCTGCCCCAGCTTCTGTATTTTCTGCTCAATCTGCCTCACCGACAGATCCTGCTCAACTATCTGGTTTGCCAGTTTCAGCTGCTCCTTCTCCCCCTCTATGGCCAATAGAGCCTTTGCATGCCCCATGGATATCTTCTTTGCCCTGATGGCAAACTGTATCTGGGCTGGGAGCTTGAGCAGACGGAGGTAGTTGGTTACCGTAGCACGTTTCTTTCCAACCCTCTCTGCCATTGCCTCCTGCGTAAGGCTGCACTCCTCAATGAGTCTCTGGAAACTCAATGCCACCTCAATGGCATCAAGGTCTTCCCTCTGTATGTTCTCCACAATGGCCATTTCCAGCATTCCCTGGTCGTCGGTCTTGCGGATATATGCCGGAACCCTCTCAAGCCCGGCAAGCTGGCTGGCCCTGAAACGGCGCTCACCGCTTATGATCTGGTATCTGCCGTTGTCAAGAGGTCTCAAGGTAATGGGCTGGATAAGGCCCAACAGCTTTATTGATGCTGCAAGCTCCTCCAGTGCCTCCTGATCAAACTCTGTACGGGGCTGGTACGGATTGGGCTCTATCTTGCTTATCTCTATCTCCGATGTTGACACCAAAGGGCGCTGTGGCTCAACGCTTGGCCTGCCTGCCCCTTTCTGGATTGAATTCACATCGGAAATGAGGGCTCCCAACCCCCTTCCAAGACCTGTCTGTATCTTTGCCATATCTTACTGCTCCTGCTGTTGTTTTGAAATGAACTCTTTTGCAAGGTTGAGGTAGTCATTTGATCCTCTCGACAGCACATCATACAGGATAACCGGCTTGCCGTGGCTCGGAGCCTCGCTCAAACGGACATTCCTGTTGATCATTGTCTGGAAAACCATACTGCCAAAATGATGCCTTACCTCTTCCACAATCTGGTTTGCATATCTGAGGCGACCGTCAAACATTGTAAGAAGGAATCCCTCAATTGCAAGATCGGGGTTAAGCCTGTTCTGTACAAGCTTGATGGTATTGAGCAGCTTGCCCAATCCCTCAAGTGCAAAGAACTCACACTGCACCGGGATTATCACCGAATCGGCCGCTGTAAGGGAGTTTACGGTAATAAGGCCCAATGACGGAGAACAGTCTATGATGATATACTCAAACTGCTCCTGCAACGCCTCAATGTTCTTCTTGAGGACACTCTCCCTCTCATCTATATTGAGCATCTCAATCTCCGCTCCCACAAGGTTGATGTGGGAAGGGACAATCTTGAGGTTCTTTATCTCTGTCTGGAGAATTATGTCGTTTATGCTCTTCTCCCCAATAAGCACCTCATACAAGGTACTTTTTGAATTGGAATCCGGATCAAAATTCAGACCTGAGGTTGTATTGGCCTGAGGATCAGCATCAATGATAAGGGTGTTCTTCTCCAGAACAGCCAATGATGCCGCCAGGTTGATGGCCGTGGTTGTCTTGCCCACTCCTCCCTTCTGATTTGCAATAGCTATAACTTTTCCCATATAAAAATCTATAACACGCAAAAATACGAAATCTTTTTTAAGAGTGCAGAATTTATTACATTTGCGGGGTATAAAGTTTTCAACAATATGGTAATTACAGACGCCTGGATGGTAATTGTAAACCCCAAGGCCGGAAGCGGCAGGGGGCTGAAGGACTGGCCTATAATCTCAAACCTGATGTACAGCCACGGGCTGCACTTCACATGCCTGTTCACAGAGCACAAATACCACGCAATTGAACTTACCGTAAAGGCTATAAACGACGGCTACAGGAACATAGTTGCAGTGGGTGGTGACGGTACAATCCACGAGGTTGTAAACGGCATCTTCATACAGAAGAAAGTCCCTACCACAGCCATCTCGTTGGCGGTGATTCCAGCCGGAACCGGCAATGACTGGATAAGGATGTACGGCATCTCCAAGACCTACTCCGAGGCTGTGAAGTCTCTTGTTGAAAAACGCACTGTACTGCAGGATGTTGCCAAAGTAACATATTACGAGACTCGCGTGCAGCACACCAGATACATGGCCAATGTGGCCGGCCTGGGATATGACGCAGTAGTGAACCTCAAGTACAACCTTCTGAAGGATGACGGCAAATACGGCAAATGGCTCTATCTGAGAAGCGCCCTCCACACTTTTGCAAAGTTTTCACCTGTGCATTTCAATATAAAAGTTGACGGCCAGGAATTCTATGACGGAATGATCTTTTCCGGGGCTGTAGGTATTGGAAAATATAACGGAGGCGGTATGCAGCAGACACCATACGCCGCTGTAGATGATGAGCTTATGGACCTTACCGTAATAAAGAAGATGTCCAAACTCCGTGTAGCCCGCAACTTTAAGGTGCTCTACTCGGGCAACATCTACTCCATTCCAAAAGTGATGCACACCCAGTGCAAGAAGATTGAAATTGAAAGTTTTCCCGAAAGCCGCATAGAAATAGACGGCGAGGCAGTAGGCACCTCACCATTCACTTTTGAGCTTGTACCCCACGCCATCAAGGTTGTTGTGGGAGTAAACTACGTGCTATAGGCTGTCGGGAAGAAAGATATCTATAGGGGATCCACATCCAGGATAATGGATTGGCTCCCCTTAATTTTTGCAATGCATCTGCCCAGCAGCTCCTTGTTCCTCAAAAGGCGGCTGTCGCGGGCAAATTTTATGTAGAAACATTTGATCCACTCCCCTCTGATCTTGTCTATCTGCGGAGTGAAAGGACCTGTAAGTTCCTTGTATTGAAGATCCGGAGAGCCCTCAATCCCCCTCTTTACAGCCTGGCAGATTTCATCAAGTCTGGCCTGGTCCGTATGCTTTACAATAATCTTCACCATCCTCACATACGGGGCAAAGCCATATTGCTGCCTCTCTCCCAGAAGAAGTCCGGTGAGGGGCGAAAGCTGTACATCTGCACCGGCCTGACCCTGAGCCAGATTCACCAGTACAGGGTGCTCCTTCTGGCTTGTCTGAATGATAATCTTGCCACGCTCGCCACGCCTTCCGGTACGCCCCATCAACTGGCTCAGCAACTGCACCGCCTTTTCGTCTGCCCTGAAATCCTGCACCCCCAGAATAGTGTCTGCCTGCAGCACGGCTACCAATTTAAGTTTCTCAAAATCAAAACCTTTACTTATCATTTGAGTTCCAACAAGGATATCAATGTCACCCGCTGCAAAATCCTTTATCACTTGCTCCTCTGCCTTCTTGCTTTGGGTAATATCGGCATCAAAACGGGCAATCCTGGCCTGTGGAAGAATGGCTGCCAACTCCTCTTCCAGCTTCTCAGTTCCGGCCCCCTTATATTTGAAAGAAGCGGTACCGCATTGCCTGCAAATTCCGGCAAACTGGGCAATATGCTCACAATAATGGCACCTCAAAGTGTTGTTGTACTTGTGATAACTCAAATGGACATTACAATGGGGACATCTTGGAATCTCCCCGCACTCCTCACACTCAACAATTGGAGAATACGAACGCCTGTTCCTGAACACCAGCACCTGCTGTCCCTGCTCCACGGTGCGCCTTATCTCATTTATCAGTTTCTGCGAGAAATTCCCCACCATCTGCCTGGTCTTATATGCATAAACGGTATCCACAATCTCCACCTGCGGCTCCGCCCCGCCATAAAACTTCTCCTTAAGTTCCACAAGAGCAAACCTCTTTGCCAGACAATTGTACTCGCTCTCAAACGAAGGGGTAGCCGACCCCAGCAGCACATTGCACCCGTGGATCTGTGCCAACATTATTGCCGTATCCTTGGCCTGATACCTTGGAGCGGGCTCTGTCTGCTTATAACTTGAATCATGTTCCTCATCCACAATCACCAGACCCATATTGCTGTATGGAAGGAACAGTGAAGAACGGGTTCCCAGAACCACCACGGCAGAGTTCTCTTCCCGACAGTTTCCAGGCGCCTCCCCTTCAGAACCATGTGTGGCATTGTACTCCAGAATCTTATGTATCCTGGCCTTCTCAGCCGCTGTCTGCTTTGAATGAAATGTGAGGAGCCTCTCTCCAAACACCTTCTTCAACCTCCCCTGCAACTGCTTGCTTATGGCAATCTCCGGCACCATATAAAGGACACTCCTCCCCTGCCTCAAACACTCCAGCGCCAAAGAAATATAAATCTCAGTCTTACCGCTTCCTGTTACACCCCTCAGAAGCACCGGTTTCCCTGGAGCAGATGCAAAATTCCCCTTAATCTCCTCAAAAGCCTTCTGCTGTACTCCCGACAGTTGTGGAATATTTTTCTCCTGTGCCACATCAGCCTCCTCCTGCACTGCCTTAAGGAAATCCTCCACCTTCTTGCGGGGCTTGACACTCTCCTGCCTTACCTGCACCGCCGGATAGGCAGCCTTGTACACCTCACCCACGGTACACATATAATATTGGGCAACCTTCTCCCACAGTTCCATCTCCTGCTGGAGCACCGCCGGAAGCTCCTCAACAGCCAGGATTGGCTTGTAGTTTATCTCTTTCCCGTCGGGAGTATGGGACGGAATTTCCTCTTGTGAAAGAAATTTCCGCACCGCACCAGTATAAATTTTGCCTGCAAAATCCACTCTCACCCTGCTTCCCACAAAAACCTCAAAATTTTCAGGCAAAAAATATGAAATCTCCCCACTATATTTAACGGGCAGAATCACAGATACATAACGCTCCATATGCAAAAATTCCTCACTCATAACAGTTACAAATTTACAAAAAACTTTAAAATAAATTTGGAGTTTAAAAATTAATTCCTACCTTTGCAATCCCAAAACGATGGTGCCATAGCTCAGTTGGTAGAGCAAA